>NZ_JBQQCG010000202.1:0-2188 GCF_052245575.1 Streptomyces sp. 2A115
CACCGTGGGCGGACCGGGTGGAGGTGGCTGCGGTCAACGGCCCGTCGTCGGTGGTGATCGCCGGTGACGTCCTGGCCCTCGACGAGGTGCTGGAGGCGCTGTCCGACCAGGGTGTCCGGGTGCGGCGGGTGGCGGTGGATTACGCGTCGCACACCCGGCATGTGGAGGACATCCGGGACACGTTGGCTGAGGTGCTGGCGGAGGTGCGTGCACAGGCACCGACCGTGCCGTTCTACTCGACTGTGACCGGCGACTGGGTTCAGGATGCCGGTGTTCTGGACGGCGGCTATTGGTACCGGAACCTGCGTGGTCAGGTGCGCTTCGGTCCTGCGGTTGCCGACCTGCTTGGGCAGGGGCACGGCGTGTTCGTGGAGGTCAGTGCGCATCCGGTGCTGCTTCAGCCGATCGCCGAGATCGTCGATGCGGCGCAGGCTGATGTGGTGGTGACGGGCTCGCTGCGGCGGGACGACGGTGGTCTGCGGCGGCTGCTGGCGTCGATGGCCGAACTGTTCGTCCGGGGTGTGGCCGTGGACTGGAGCGGTGTCTTGCCGCACACGGCGATCGCCGAGCGGGCGGACCTGCCGACGTACGCCTTCGACCACCAGCACTACTGGCTCCAGCCGGCCGAGCCGGCGACGGACGCGGTGTCGTTGGGGCAGGCGGCGGCTGATCATCCGTTGCTGGGTGCGGTGGTGCGGTTGCCGCAGTCCGACGGTCTGGTCTTCACCTCACGGCTGTCGCTGCGCTCGCATCCGTGGCTGGCCGATCATGCGGTCGGTGGTGTGGTCATCGTCCCCGGCACAGGCCTGGTGGAACTCGCGGTGCGGGCCGGTGACGAAACCGAGTGCGGGGTGCTGGAGGAACTGGTGATCGAGGCGCCGCTCGTGGTGCCCGAGAGCGGCGGCGTACGGGTGCAGGTCGCGGTGGGCGGACCGGGTGAGAACGGTTCGCGCACGGTGGACGTGTACTCCCACCGCGAGGACGGTAGTGGCGCGGGCGCATGGACGCGGCACGCCACCGGCAGGCTGTCGGAGACCGCCCAGTCGGGTGGCTCCGGGTTCGACTTCACAGCCTGGCCGCCCCCGGGGGCGCAGCCCGTCGACGTCGACGTCTTCTACACCGACCTGGTCCAGCACGGATATGGGTACGGTCCGGCGTTCCAGGGCCTGCGGGCTCTGTGGCGGCGCGGCGAGGAACATTTCGCCGAGGTCACCCTGCCTGAGGAACAGCGCAAGGAAGCGGCCAGGTTCGGTATTCACCCCGCGCTGCTGGATGCGTCCCTGCACGCGTGGATGCTCGCCGCCGCTGTGACGGCTGAGGGTGACATCGAAGGTGAACCGGACGGGCAGGTGTTACGGCAGCCGCTGGACTGGAACGGGCTGGTGCTGCACGCCGCGGGTGCCTCTGTACTGCGGGTACGCCTGGCCCCCAGCGGGCCCGGCGCCCTGTCACTCGAAGCGGCGGATGAGGCCAGCGGCCTGGTGGTGACGGCGGACTCGCTGGTGTTGCGGCCGGTGTCCGTCAAGCAGCTGGAGACGGCGACGGATACGGCGGTTGCCGACTCGTTGTTCGGCGTGGAGTGGACCGAGCTGCCTGCGGGCCAGGGGGCGGAAGCGTCGCCGTCGTGGGCGGCGGTGGCCACGGCTGACGACGTGACGGCGCTGGTCGGCAGCGCGGACATACCGGGCGTCGCGGTCCTGGAAGCCGTCGGCGGTGACGAGGCGGACGCGGTGTTGGCGTTGTCGTCCCGGGTGTTGGGGGTGGTGCAGACGTGGCTGGCGGCCGGGGCGGGGTTGGAGGAGTCGCGGTTGGTGGTGCTGACCCGGGGTGCGGTGCCCGCCGGTGCGGGTGGGGTGAGCGATCCGGCGGGCGCGGCGGTGTGGGGTCTGGTTCGTGCGGCGCAGGCGGAGCACCCCGATCGGTTCGTGCTGTTGGACATCGACCCTGCCACCGACGGTGGTGTGGAGCCGGTGTTGGGTTCGGTACTGGCCGGTGGGGAGCCGCAGGTCGCCGTCCGTGGCACGGCGCTGTCGGTCCCTCGGCTTGTGCGGGCCAGCGGTGAAGTCCCGGATGTTCCGGCGGTGTTCGGCTCGGAGGGCACTGTCCTGGTGTCGGGTGCAGGCGCGTTGGGCGCTTTGGCGGCTCGGCATCTGGTCGCTCGGTATGGGGTGCGGCGTCTGCTGCTGGC
>NZ_JBQQCG010000203.1:0-2104 GCF_052245575.1 Streptomyces sp. 2A115
CGGCACCTCAGCCCGCCACCACCCCCCTGCGTCACCTCACGTCCACCCCTCCCCCCATACCCCCGTCCGCCATGCCATCCCCCCTCCGCCATCCGCCACGCCCCCTCCCTCCATCCCCCTCCCGCCATGCCCCTCCTTACACAGCCAGGGGTAGGGAAAACCCCCGCCCCAAGACGCCGACGCGCTCCATGTTCCGTGGGCCGTCGGCCGAGCACTGTGGAGTTACGACAGCGGACGAGCAGGACGAGTAGAAACGGACGGCGGCCATGGCCACGGAGTACGGACAGGGATACGGGTGGGACGACGGGCCCGGGTTCCGCGGGGAGGACGCCGAGGAGCGGCGGCACCGGCTCCCGGCCGCGCTGCGGGCACCGGTGGAGGCGCGCAGCTGGCGTGAGTTCGGGTATCTGATGCTGAACCTGCCGGTCAGCATCATCATGTTCACCTTCACCGTGACGATGGTGTCGCTCGGCGTGGGCCTGCTGATCACGTTCCTCGGCATCCCGGTACTCGCCGCGGCGCTCGCCGGCTGCCGCGGGCTCGGCGCGCTGGAGCGGGCCCGGGCTCGTGGGCTGCTGGGGCTCGACGTCGCGGCGCCGGAGCCGTTGCGGATGAAGAAGCAGGGCGCCATGGCGTGGATGGGCGCGATGCTGAAGAGCGGCGCCTCCTGGCGGCACCTGCTGTACGCGGTGCTGCATTTCCCGTGGGCCGTGTTCTCGTTCTCGGTGGCCATCACCTTCTGGGCCTACGGCTGGGTGATGCTGACGTATCCGCTGTGGTACTGGGTCTACCCGTTGTACGGCGGGCAGGGCGGGCAGGACGGGCTCCAGCTGTACGGGGACGCGGGGCACAACGTCTACCTGGACAATCCCTTCGAGATCATGGTGACCGCGTTGGTGGGACTGTTGCTCACGATGGCCACGCCGTGGATCGTGCGGGCGCTGACGATGGTGGACCGGCTCATGGTGCAGGGGCTGCTCGGGCCGTCGCGGCTTGCCACGCGCGTGGTCGAGCTGGAGTCGGACCGGGGGGTCGTGATCGACACGGCCGCGGCGGACCTGCGGCGCATCGAGCGGGATCTGCACGACGGGGCTCAGGCCCGGCTGGTGGCGCTGGCGATGGATCTGGGGCTGGCCAAGGAGAAGCTCACGGAGGATCCGGAGGCGGCGGCCCGCATGGTGGGCGAGGCGCACGGTGAGGTGAAGACGGCCTTGCAGGAGCTGCGGGATCTGGCGCGCGGGATCCATCCCGCCGTGCTGACGGACCGCGGTCTCGACGCGGCGCTGTCCGCGGTCGCGTCCCGCTGCACCGTTCCGGTGCAGGTCGAGGTCGATCTGCCGGGTCGGCCCGCGCCCGCCATCGAGGGGATCGCGTACTTCACTGTCTCCGAGCTGCTCCAGAACATCAGCAAGCACTCGCGGGCGACCCGGGCCACGGTCGATGTCTGGCGGGTCGACAACCGGCTCATGCTCCAGGTCGTCGACAACGGTACGGGCGGTGCGGACGCCGCCTCCGGCTCCGGCCTCGCGGGGCTCGCCGAGCGCCTCGACGCGGTCGACGGCATCCTCGTGGTCGACTCCCCGCCGGCCGGTCCCACCCGGATCACGGCGGAACTCCCCTGGCGGGCCTGAGCTCCTGCTCTCCGCTTCTCCGCTTCTCCGCTTCTCCGCTTCTCCGCTTCTCGGCCCCGCGAGGCCCGGCTCACCGGCCTCGCGGGGCGGCTGCGGTTTGGTGGCCGGGGGTTCCTTTTCCCCGACCCCGCCCCTTCCCGAAACTGGGGACTTCGCCCCCAGGCCCCTGCCCGGAAGGGGTGCCTCGGGCCGGTACACACACTGCGGGTTTGTGAGGGCTGGTCGCGCAGTTCCCCGCGCCCCTGACGAGGCGCACCTGACTGGGCCGCAAGCCCCCAGGACCCCCAAGCCCCCAGGGCCCTCAGCTCCCAGCTCCCAGCTCCCAGCTCCCAGGGACCCTGGCTCCCGGCTCCCGGCTCCCGGCTCCCGGGGCCTCAGCCTCCACCCGTCCGCAGCCTTCCGTCGGCGTGAGGGGACGTGCCGGGGCGTCCGAGCGCCGCGCTTCCCGGCCAACCCGACTACCTCAGAGTGGC
>NZ_JBQQCG010000204.1:0-2000 GCF_052245575.1 Streptomyces sp. 2A115
CCCAGCGCCAGCGCCGGGAAGTAGGTCAGACCGGTGATGATCAGGATCGCGCCCACCAACAACCCGGTGAACAGCGGCTTCTCGGTGCGCAGCGTGCCCGCGGTGGCCGGCACCGGCTGCTGCTCGGCGAGCGAGCCGGCCAGCGCCAGGACGAACACCATCGGCAGGAACCGCCCGAGCAGCATCGCGATACCGATCGTGGTGTTGAACCACTGCGTGTCCGCGTTCAGACCGGCGAAGGCCGAGCCGTTGTTGTTGGCACCCGAGGTGTACGCGTAGAGGATCTCGGAGAATCCGTGCGCGCCACTGTTGGTCATCGAGTTGCCCGGAGTCGGCAGCGCCATCGCCGCGGCGGTGAAGATCAGCACCAGCGCGGGGGTGATGAGGATGTAGCAGGCGGCCAGCTTGATCTGGCTCGTGCCGATCTTCTTGCCCAGGTACTCGGGCGTACGGCCGACCATCAGACCGGCGATGAACACCGCGATGATCGCCATGATCAGCATCCCGTAGAGGCCCGAGCCGACACCGCCGGGCGCGATCTCGCCGAGCTGCATGCCCAGCAGGTTCAGCCCGCCGCCCAGGCCGGTGTTGGACGAGTGGAAGGAGTCCACCGCACCGGTCGAGGTGAGCGTCGTGGAGATCGAGAAGATCGACGAGGCGCCGATACCGAACCGGGTCTCCTTGCCCTCCATCGCCCCGCCCGCGATCTCGAACGCCGGGCCGTGGTGGGCGAACTCGGTCCACCACATCAGACAGATGAAGGCGACCCAGATGGTCGCCATCGTCGCGAGGATCGCGTACCCCTGCCGCAGCGAGCCGACCATCCGGCCGAAGGTCCGCGTCAGCGCGAACGGGATCAGCAGAATCAGGAAGATCTCGAAGAGGTTGGAGAACGCGTTGGGGTTCTCGAAGGGGTGCGCGCTGTTGGCGTTGAAGTAGCCACCACCGTTGGTACCCAGCTCCTTGATGGCCTCCTGCGAGGCGACCGCGCCACCGTTCCACTCCTGCGAACCGCCCATGAACTGCCCGACCTCGTGAATCCCGGAGAAGTTCTGGATGGCACCGCAGGCCACCAGCACGATCGCGGCGACCACGGAGAGCGGCAGCAGGATGCGGACGACACCACGCACCATGTCGGCCCAGAAGTTGCCCAGTTCCCCGGTCCGCGAGCGGGCGAAGCCTCGCACGAGCGCCACCGCGACGGCGATCCCGACCGCGGCGGAGAGGAAGTTCTGCACCGCCAGGCCGCCGGTCTGCACGACATGGCCCATGGCCTGCTCGCCGTAGTACGACTGCCAGTTGGTGTTCGACACGAAGGAGGCGGCGGTGTTGAACGCCTGATCCGGGTCGATCGAGGAGAAGCCCAGCGAGCCGGGCAGGCCGCCCTGCACGCGCTGCAGCAGGTACAGGAAAACAACACTCACCGCGGAGAAGGCGAGGACACCGCGCAGATAGGCGGGCCAGCGCATCTCGGTGTTCGGGTTGGCGCCGATGCCCTTGTAGATCCACTTCTCGACACGCAGGTGCTTGTCGGAGGAGTAGACCCGGGCCATGTAGTCGCCGAGCGGGCGGTATGCCAGCGCCAGCGCCGCGATCAGCGCGAGCAGCTGGAACACTCCGGCGAGGACGGGGCTCATATCAGGACTCAGAACCTCTCCGGGAACACCAGGGCGAGGACGAGATAGCCCAGCAGGGCGACGGCCACGATCAGGCCGACAACGTTCTCGGCACTCACAGCTTCGTCACCCCCTTGGCAACGAGAGCCACCAACGCGAAGACCGCAATCGTGGTGACGACGAAGGCCAGATCGGCCATCGCGAACTCCTAGATGAGGTTCGGATCCAACGGACAAGGAGAGGAAAGCCCCTCACCGACCCGATGGGGCCGCCGTTGACGCCTCCCATACGGCGGCCCGTACGCTTTTGACGGAACCCATACGCCGGACTCCCCCGCGGGTGCCGGACCAGCTCCTCCCGGGGAACGCCGACGGCCCACACCGG
>NZ_JBQQCG010000205.1:0-1963 GCF_052245575.1 Streptomyces sp. 2A115
GCCCTCGCGGTCTTCGAGGGCGCTGATGGCGGTGGCGGTGAGGCTGTGGGTGATGTGGTCTCGCATCAGCTGGGCGGCTTCGGCGGCGCGGCCGTCCACGATCAGGGAGACAAGTTGGTGGTGCTCGTGAAGGTCCCGGGTGCGGGGCTCGTCACCGGGCGGGAGTTCGAGGCCGAGGCGCCGGTAGCGGTCGGACTTGTCCCACAGGTCGTCCAGGAGACGGATGAGGACGTCGTTGTGCGAGGCCCGGTACAGCGCCTGGTGGAAGGCGCGGTGGGCTGTGAGCGCCTCCTCTCCCCATTGGCGGGTGACGGGGAGGAGTTTGTCTACGGCGGCCTGCATGGTGGCGATGTCGTCGTCGGTCCGTCGCTGGGCGGCAAGTTCGGCGGCGGTCGGGTCCAGGGACAGGCGGACCTCGAACAGCTGGCGGGCCTCGCTCGAGTTCATGACGGAGACCCGGACGTCGCGGTGGGTTTCGACGGTGACGAGACCCTCGCTGCTGAGGCGGCGGATGGCCTCGCGCAGTGGCGTGATGCTCATGTTGAGGGACTCGGCGAGGTCGTACTGGGCGAGCCGTGACCCGGCAGGAAGAGTGCCGAAGAGGATCCGATCGCGGAGCTCCGCGTAGGCGAGGTCGCTCTTGCTGAAGAACAGGTTCTGTCCTGCCATGGCCCCCTGACCGTTCCTTTCCGGAGATTCCCCACCCCTTGACACCCCGCATCGGACCAGCTCACTCTAACAGCGTCGTATCTTATAAGATATGAGAAAGGCTCCGCAGTGAAGATCACCAACGTCTACGAGGGCGTCGTTGCGATCAGCTCCTCGATCCGCAACGCCTGGATCGACTTCAGCTCCATGGACTGTTCGATCGTGGCGCTCGAGAGCGACGTCATCCGGGACGGCAAACCCGTGGTGGGCTACGGCTTCAACTCCAACGGCCGCTACAGCGCCGGAGAGATCCTGCGCCGCCGGGTCCTGCCCCGCCTCATCGAGGCCGAGCCCGGCAGCCTGCTCGACGAGCGGGGCGGCCTGGACCACGCCAAGGCGTGGGACGTGATGATGCACAACGAGAAGCCCGGCGGGCACGGCGAGCGCTCGGTCGCGGTCGGCGTGGTGGACATGGCCCTGTTCGACCTGGCCTCCAAGATCGAGGGCAAGCCGCTGTACCGGTATCTGTCCGAGCGCTACGGCGACGGACAGCCCGACGACTCCGTCTTCGTCTACGCCGCCGGCGGCTACTACGCCCCGGGCAAGACCCTCACCGACCTCCAGGACGAGATGCGCGGCTTCCTCGACCTGGGCTACGACGTCGTCAAGATGAAGATCGGCGGCACCGACCTTACGGAGGACCTGCGCCGAATCGAAGCCGTCATCGACGTCCTGGACGGCGACGGCTCCCGGCTGGCCGTCGACGTCAACGGCCGCTTCGACCTCAACACGGCCCTGGAGTACGGGCGGGCCATCGAGCCCTACGGGCTGTTCTGGTACGAGGAGATCGGCGACCCGCTCGACTACCACCTCAACGCCACCGTCGCCGAGCACTACACCGGCCCCATCGCCACCGGCGAGAACCTCTTCTCCCTCCAGGACACCCGCAACCTGATCCGCTACGGCGGCCTGCGCCCCGACCGCGACACCATCCAGGTCGACCCCGCGCTCTCCTACGGTCTGGTGGAGTACCTGCGCATCCAGGACATGCTCCGTCAGCACGGCTGGTCATCGAGGCGCTGCATCCCGCACGGCGGGCACCAGTTCTCCCTGCACATCGCAGCCGCCCTCAAGCTCGGCGGCAACGAGTCCTACCCGGGCGAGTTCCAGCCCACCGGCGGCTTCGCCGACGACGCCGTCGTCGAGAAGAGCCGCGTCGGCCTGACCGACACCCCCGGCATCGGCTTCGAGAGCAAAGCCGCCTTCTCCAAGGTGCTGCGCGCCCTGCACAGCTGACCGCCACCCCACCGCGGAC
>NZ_JBQQCG010000206.1:0-1927 GCF_052245575.1 Streptomyces sp. 2A115
ACACGGTTCTGGTGGTTGTGAACCTCGACCCTCACCACACCCAGGAGGCCACGGTCTCGTTGGACATGCCGCGACTCGGCCTGGACTGGCACGAGTCGATGCCGGTGCGCGACGAGCTCACCGGCGCCACCTACCACTGGGGCAGGACCAACTACGTACGCCTCACCCCCGGCACCCAGCCCGGACACGTACTGACCGTCCTGCGACCGTCCTCACCGCCAACCGGAGGGTCACCCACACCATGATCGTCAACGAGCCCGTCCCGGACACCTTCGAAGACACCCCCGCCAAAGACCGCGACCCCGAATGGTTCAAACGCGCCGTCTTCTACGAAGTCCTCGTCCGCTCCTTCCAGGACAGCAACGGCGACGGCACCGGCGACCTCAAAGGCCTCACCGCCAAACTCGACTACCTGCAATGGCTCGGCGTCGACTGCCTGTGGCTGCCCCCCTTCTTCAAATCCCCCCTCCGCGACGGCGGCTACGACGTCTCCGACTACACCGCCGTCCTCCCCGAATTCGGCGACCTCGCCGACTTCGTCGAATTCGTCGACGCCGCCCACCAACGCGGCATGCGCGTCATCATCGACTTCGTCATGAACCACACCAGCGACCAGCACCCCTGGTTCCAGCAGTCCCGCAACGACCCCACCGGCCCCTACGCCGACTACTACATGTGGGCCGACGACGACAAGCAATACCAGGACGCCCGCATCATCTTCGTCGACACCGAAGCCTCCAACTGGACCTTCGACCCCATCCGCAAGCAGTACTACTTCCACCGCTTCTTCTCCCACCAGCCCGACCTCAACTACGAAAACCCGGCCGTCCAGGAAGAGATCATCTCCGCCCTCCGCTTCTGGCTCGACCTGGGCATCGACGGCTTCCGCCTCGACGCCGTCCCCTACCTCTACGCGGAAGAGGGCACCGACTGCGAAAACCTGCCCGCCACCCACCAGATGCTCAAACGCGTCCGCGCCGAAATCGACGCCCACTACCCCGACACCGTGCTCCTCGCCGAAGCCAACCAATGGCCCGAAGACGTCGTCGACTACTTCGGCGACTACACCGCCGGCGGCGACGAATGCCACATGGCCTTCCACTTCCCCGTCATGCCCCGCATCTTCATGGCCGTCCGCCGCGAATCCCGCTACCCCGTCTCCGAAATCCTCGCCAAGACCCCCGCCATCCCCTCCACCTGCCAATGGGGCATCTTCCTGCGCAACCACGACGAGCTGACCCTGGAAATGGTCACCGACGAGGAACGCGACTACATGTACGCGGAATACGCCAAAGACCCCCGCATGCGCGCCAACATCGGCATCCGCCGCCGCCTCGCCCCACTCCTGGACAACGACCGCAACCAGATCGAACTCTTCACCGCCCTGCTGCTGTCCCTGCCCGGCAGCCCGATCCTCTACTACGGCGACGAGATCGGCATGGGCGACAACATCTGGCTCGGCGACCGCGACGCCGTACGCACCCCCATGCAGTGGACACCCGACCGCAACGCAGGATTTTCCTCCTGCGACCCCGGCCGCCTCTACCTGCCCACCATCATGGACCCCGTCTACGGCTACCAGGTCACCAACGTCGAAGCATCCATGTCCTCACCCTCGTCGCTGCTGCACTGGACCCGCCGCATGATCGAAATCCGCAAACAGAACCCCGCCTTCGGCCTCGGCTCCTACACCGAACTACCCTCCACCAACCCGGCCGTCATCGCCTTCCTACGCGAATACAAAGACGACCTCGTCCTGTGCGTCCACAACTTCTCCCGCTTCGCCCAGCCCACCGAACTCGACCTCCAGACCTTCAACGGACGCCACCCCGTCGAACTCATCGGCGGCGTCCGCTTCCCCGCCATCGGCGACCTCCCCTACCTGCTCACCCTCGCAGGCCACGGCTTCTACTGGTTCCGACTCCGC
>NZ_JBQQCG010000208.1:0-1769 GCF_052245575.1 Streptomyces sp. 2A115
GGTCGGGGCCGGAGGTGCCGTCTTCCTCGATGACGCGGCGCTGTGGCTCGAGTGCTCGATCCACGACGTCACCGAGGCCGGTGACCACTGGATGGCGCTGCTCGAGGTCAACAAGCTCGGGGTCGGCGAGACCGAGCCCCTGGTGTGGCACGGCGCGCGGTTCCGCGAGCTCGTCGCGCTCGAGCAGGCGTTGTGACGCCCACATCCTGACGGCGCGGGGCGGGACCGGCAGCACGTCCCGGCGACCGTGCGAGGACGCACGGCAGACACGAGGAGAGCCATGGGCATCCTGGACGGCAAGGTCGCCATCATCACCGGCGGTGCGAAGGGAATGGGGGAGGCCCACGTCAGGAGGTTCGTCGAGGAGGGCGCGAAGGTTGTCGTCGCCGACCTGGACGTCGCGGGCGGCGAGAAGCTCGCGGTCGAGCTGGGCGGCGACGCCCTCTTCGTCGAGCTCGACGTCACCGACACGAGCGGCTGGGAAGCGGTGGTCGAGCAGACGAAGGCGGCGTTCGGCACCGTCGACGTCCTGGTCAACAACGCCGGGACGGGTGAGCAGTTGCTGGCGCTGCTCGACGGGAAGGGGCTCGGTGGCATCACGGTGGAGGGCGAGGCGTCATTGCTGGACACACTGTTGTCGGTGGTCGAGAAGGCTGATCCCAGGTTTGCGATCGTGATTCCGTAGGTGGCACAGGCGCGCAGTGGGGGCCGCGCCAGGCGACTCCAGATGCGGCCCCGTCAGCACATGACTGCCCTCCCTCGGCCACCACCCGCAGCTGCGGGTGGTGGCCGAGGGAGGGCAGTCATGTGGAGCAGGGCGGTGTTGAGCGACAGATGACACGGGCCTGACGGCGACGGTCATGATGCGCCCGGAAATCTCGGTCCAGCCCTCAGGGTTCCGCATCAAGTGCCTCAACGCTCCCTGGGTGGACTTCCCAGTCTCTCTTAGAACTTACGTTCGGCAACCTTCGCCCGGTGGGCTGTCTCCAGTACGGCGCGCAGCTGGTCGGCCGGGAGTGGCGCGGCGGGGGCCTGGAGTATGCGGTCGTCCGGCACACCGGGGTCGGCGCAATAGATGCGGGTGTAGGCGCCGGCCTCGGGCTCGAAGCGCCAGCTCTCGTCGAGCGTTCCGGCGTCGACGGTGTCGAAGCCAAGCCGACCGATCAGTTCGGTTGCCCGGGCCTTCGCGTCGCGGTCCTTGCCGGCGATGGGCAGCGCGCTGCGGTCCGGAGCTCCGGCGGGCCGGGCGAGCAGCGGGATGTGGTGGGCGAGGATGTTGTTGAAGGCTTTGACCAGCAGAGCGTCCGGCAGGAGCCGCTGGGCCCATTCGGTCGTGGTTACCTCTTCGGCGTCGAGTTCGGCGATGCGGCCGTCGCGATGGGGGTAGTAGTTGCCGGTGTCCAGTACGGTTCGGCCCCGCAGGAGGCCATCGGGCAGCGAGCTGTACGCGGCCAGCGGGATGGTGAGCAGGACCATCTCCCCGGCGCCGGCGGCCTGCTCGACAGTGCCTGCGCCGGCTCGTGGCCCCAACTCCTCGACAAGGCCCGTCAGGCTCTGCGGGCCGCGCGAGTTGGCGATCACGACGTCGATATCCGCCGCCACCGCCAGTCGCGCGACCGCGGCCCCGATGTTTCCGCTGCCGATGATTCCCAGAGTTGGCATCGCTTCTCCATAGTTGCAGTGGGGTGTGGTGAGGGAAAACGGAGGATGCATCCGCATCCCTGTCGACAATACGGAGGCGGTATCCGTATTGTCAAAGAGGTGCGACC
>NZ_JBQQCG010000209.1:0-1831 GCF_052245575.1 Streptomyces sp. 2A115
GGGGCCTGTCCGTGAATAACTGTCAGAGTTGATCTGTAAGGGTGTTATCCACGGCCGTGAGACGAGTTTGCAGTTGCTGGGGCGTGCGTGCTGGTGAGCCGGGTATCGGCGTGACGGGGATGCGGTGCAGGTCGAGAATTCGGTGGCCGTCCTGGAACTGGTTGGACAGGTTGGTGCGTGTGACGTTCAGCATCTGGGCCATCAGGGTGCTGGTTGCGGCCTTGCGGCGGCGCAGGAGTGCGGCAAGCAGTCGGTGGAAGTGGTCCAGGCTGCTGGTCTGCGGATGGAGGTAGCGCCGGGGGCGGTGGAAGCGACGCCGGAAGGCTGCCTCGGCCAGGGCGTCCCAGTACGGTTCCGAGACCGCCACGAGGTGAGCGAATTCCGAGCGGGCCATGCCGGTCAGCGTCGGATCGGTAAGCATCAAGGTCACGGCGGGATCGATCGGCCGACGAGTCGCCGGTTCTTCGGAAGGGGTTGGGGGATCCGGGGCCAGAGCGTAATTCCAGTTGCCGTGAAACGCATCGGGTGTGATCGGCAGGGCGTGGAACTCGGCGGTCGTGACGGTGGTGCCGAGGGCGTAGTCGCCAGTGTCCAGCTCGGCGCCGATCCTCAGCCCGGTCGCAGTGGTCGTTGCGGCGATCGTCTCGAGCACGACTTGGTAGCTGGTCAGCGGCCGACCGCGCCAATTGGCGGTGATGTGGCAGAACATCCGGTGCTCGATTTTGTTCCACTTCGAAGTACCTGGCGGAAAGTGACACACTGTAATCTCCAGTCCGCTCTCGCGGGCGAAGGTGTGCAACTGCTTCTTCCAGGTCCAGTAGCGGGGGTTGTTCGAGCCGCCGGCGTCCGCGGTGATCAGTAACCGGTCCGCGTCCGGATGGTCCGCTCGCCCACGGTGGCGCCACCAGCGGCGGATGGATTCGGTGGCGAACTCGGCGGTGTCATGGTCGGTCCCGACGTTGACCCAGCCGGTGTTGGTGGCCAGGTCGTAGACCCCATAGGGAATGGCCGCCGGTTGGTCGTCATCGAAGAGGTGGGAGTGACAGTCCACCTTGATCGGGTCTTTGCCGGGGCGCCAGACACGGCCGGGCCGGTCGCGGTTGCCGATCCACTCCTTGGCCTTGGTGTCAACGCTGATCACCGGCTGGCCGTCGTCAAGGAAGGCGGTGGCGGTGGCGTTGATGTGGGCGAACTGGGCGTCGCGGTCCGGATGGCGTGCGCCTTCAGTGGTTTTGGCCGTGCCTTGCAGGCTATAGCCCATCGTGTGCAGCAGACGTCCGACGGTCGTGGCGCCGACCAGGTGCCCCTGCTCGGACAGGGCCCGGGCCAAGCTCCGCAGCGACAGTGTGGTCCAGCGGAGCGGGGAGACGGGATCGCCGCGGGTATGCGGTTCGATCAGCATCTCCAGAGCCGGCAGCAGACCGGCGTCGGTGGCCGTCAACGGCTTGCGCCCGCCTCCCGGAGCCCGGATACGGTGCGTTGGCGCCGCGTGCGTCTCCAGTTCGGTGATGCCGCGCGCGATGGTGGCGGTGCTGGTTCGGGAGGCGGCACCTACCAGGGCGATTCCGCCATGACCGAGCGAGACGGCCTCACTGGCGAGGTAGAGCCGGCGACGGCGTTCGTCGAGATGCGGCAGAACCTGCTCGAACTTGCACTGCAACTCGGCAGCGGAAACGCGGACTTGCGAAGGCACAGTCACATTCCAGCGTCCCACTGACGACTGTCCCGCAGGTCAACTCTGACAGTTATTCACGGACAGGCCCCCGCGGTCACCAACTGCCGGAGTACTGCCTTTGGACTCCGGCGGAGGCCCCCGCGTTGCCGGTGCCCC
>NZ_JBQQCG010000021.1:0-140518 GCF_052245575.1 Streptomyces sp. 2A115
GCGACCCCCACCCACGCGCCCAAGGCGGCTACCGCCCGGCCGCCCGCATCAGCCGGCCGCCCAACTCCCTCACGCACTCCACCAGTTCCGTCGGCTCATGCACAGTGAACTCGCAGTCCAGCATCGCGAGCCGCACCGCCAGCCACTCCACCGCGTCACCGACGGAGGCACGCAAGCGGCAGCTGTGGTCGTCGATCGGCTCGGGCGCCCCGAGCCATCGGGGCAGCCGGGCCCCGACGAACTCCGCGGGCACGGCGAACGTCACGTCGAACTCGTACGTCTCCTGCCGCCGGTACATCGACTGCCGCAGGAACTCGGCCGCGCTCCCCGTCGGCAGCTCGCGCGGCGCGAAGCGGGCCCCGGTGGCGAACGGGTCGGCCACCCGGTCGACGCGGAACGTACGCCAGTCCTCACGGTCGAGGTCGTACGCGACCAGATACCAGCGGCGCCCGGTGGACACGAGCCGGTACGGCTCGGTCCGGCGTCGGCTCTCCGTCCCGTCCCTGGCGCGGTACGCGAACCGCAGCCGCTCCTGCCCCGCGATCGTCGAGGCCATCACGGTCAGCGTCTCGGGCGCGATGCTGGCGCCGTCGCCGCTGGTCAGGGGAGTGGTGGCGGCTTGGAGAGTGGAGACGCGGTGCCGCAGGCGGCTCGGCAGGACCTGTTCGAGCTTGGCCAGCGCCCGTACGGAGGCCTCGTCGACGCCCTCGACGGCGTGCCCGGCGCCGGCCCGCAACCCGACCGCGATCGCCACGGCCTCCTCGTCGTCGAGGACCAGCGGCGGCATGGCCTTCCCGGCGACCAGCCGGTATCCGCCGTCCGCGCCCTTCGACGCCTCCACCGGATACCCCAGTTCCCGCAGCCGGTCGACATCCCGCCGCACAGTTCGCCGCGAGACCCCGAGCCGGTCGGCGAGCTCCCCGCCGGGCCACTCGCGCGGGGTCTGAAGCAACGAAAGCAACTGAAGGAGCCGGGCCGGGGTGTCGGTGCTCATGGGATCCATCTCCCTCTACGTAAGCCCCGATAGGGGGGCGGGGAACTGCGCAGTCTTTTAGGGGCGCGGGGCTGTGACATCAGCGGCTCCGCCGCGGGGCGCGACCAGCCACGACGCACCGGCACTCCCCAAGCGCACCGCCGCCGTTTCCACTATCTCCGAGCATGCCCCATAAGTAGGACATGATCTGACCTATATGCCTCCTACCTTCACGACATGACCTCTTCCAGCAGCACCCCCGAGTCCCCCCGGCCGGAGGCCGACCGGCGGCGCTGGTTCGCGCTGGCCATCGTCATGACCGCGGCCTTCATGGACCTGGTCGACGTCACGATCGTCAACATCGCGATCCCGTCGATCCAGGAGGACGCGGGCGCCTCCTTCAGCCAGATCCAGTGGATTACGGCCGGGTACGCGCTGGCCTTCGCCGCGGGCCTGATCACCGGCGGGCGGCTCGGCGACATCCACGGCCGCAAGCGGCTGTTCCTGATCGGCATCGGCGGATTCACGCTCGCGTCCGCGCTGTGCGGCTTCGCGGTGAACCCGGACATGCTCGTCGCGTCCCGCATCCTCCAGGGCGGCATGGCCGCGCTGATGGTGCCGCAGGTCCTGTCGATCGTGCACGCCACGTTCCCGGCGCACGAGCGCGGGAAGGTGTTCGGGCTGTTCGGGGCGGTCGTCGGGCTCGGGGCGGTGCTCGGTCCGCTGCTGGGCGCCCTGCTGACCGAATGGAACCTGTTCGGCCTGGAGTGGCGGCCGATCTTCCTCATCAACCTGCCGGTCGGCATCGCGGGCCTCGTCCTGGGCGGCAAATTCATCACCGAGTCCAAGGCCCCGCACGCCCTGAAGCTCGACCTCGTCGGCGTCGCGCTCGCCACGCTCGGTCTGCTGATGCTGCTCTACCCGCTCATCCGCGGGCGCGAGCTGGACTGGCCGGTGTGGGGATACGTGTCGATGGGCGGTTCCCTCGTGGTCTTCGCGGTGCTGGTGGCGTACGAGAAGCGGAAGACGGCACGCGACGGTTCTCCTCTCGTCGAGCTCTCCCTCTTCAAGGTGAAGAGCTTCGCGGCGGGTATCGCCGTGCAGACGGTCTTCGGGATCGCTCTCGGGATCTTCTTCCTGGTCTGGACGCTCTACATGCAGATGGGCCTCGGCTGGGGCCTGCTGCGGGCGGGCCTGACGGGCGTCCCCTTCTCGATCGCGGTGTCCCTGGCGGCCGGTCTGTCGGTGCAGAAGCTGACGCCCCGGTTCGGTCGGAAGGTGCTCCAGGCGGGCGCGCTGATCATGGGCCTCGGTGTGCTGATCTACATCTGGGAGTCCGAGCGGTACGGCATGGCCATCGCCTCCTGGCAGATGGCTCTCCCGCTGGTCGTCATGGGCGTCGGCATGGGCCTGATCGTGGCCCCTCTGACGGACGCGATCCTCTCCGAGGTCCCGCGCGAGCACTCCGGCTCGGCGTCCGGCCTCATCAACACGGTCCAGCAGATGGGCAACGCGCTCGGCCTCGGCCTGGTCTCCGTCGTCTTCTTCGGCACGATGTCCGACCGACTGCGCCCGGCCGAGACGGGCCCCGCCTTCGTCGACGCCTTCCAGCACGCGATGGTCTGGGTGGCCGTGGTCATGACGGTCATCTTCCTGCTGATGTTCGCTCTTCCGAAGCGTCCGGCCCAGCAGGTGGAGGGCGCGGAGGCCACCGAGGCCATGCCCGCCAAGGAGCCCGAACTCGTCGGCTGACAACGGCGGTTCACCGGAACCGAGGCCTGTGGCCCGGCCCTCGAATGGGCCGGGCCTCGCGGCATGCCGCCGCTCACCGACGGCTCGATGCCGCTCACCGACGGCTCAATGTCCGTTCATGCCCATATCAACGCCCGAACCTGTTTACTTTGCGGAAATATGGGCGTAGCCTCACGCTGAAACCACAGGTTCGGGCACAGGGCGGAGGCGAACGGACATGTACGCACCGGAGCGGCAGCAAGAGATTCTCCGGCTCGCGCGTGATGGCGGACGTGTGGACGTGGTGTCGCTGGCCGAGGAGTTCCAGGTCACGGCCGAGACGATCCGGCGCGACCTGAAGGCCCTCGACCGGGCGGGACTCCTGCGCCGGGTGCACGGCGGTGCCATCCCCGCCGGGCGCCTCGACTTCGAGCCCGACCTCGCCGAGCGGGAGACGACCGCCGCCGACGAGAAGGACCGCATCGCGAAGGCGGCCCTGGCCGAGCTGCCGGGCGAGGGCACGATGATCCTCGACGCGGGCACGACGACCGCCCGCCTCGCCGGGGCCCTCCCGCTGGAGACGACCCTCACCGTCGTGACGCACAGCCTGCCCATCGCGGCCCGCCTCGCCGACCACCCCGGCATCCAGCTCCACCTCGTGGGAGGCCGCGTCCGGCACCGTACGCGCGCGGCCGTCGACGCGTGGGCGCTGCGGGCGTACGGAGAGATCCGCGCGGACGTCGTCTTCCTCGCCGCGAACGGCTTCTCCGCCAAGCACGGCCTGACCACCCCCGACCTCGCCGAGGCCGCCGTGAAACGCGCGGCTCTCACCGCCGCGCGACGCGTCGTGCTGCTCGCGGACTCGGCCAAGCACGGCCAGGAGCACTTCGCCCGCTTCGGCGACCTCGGCGAGGTGGACCTGCTGATCACCGACAGCGGGCTGAGCCCAGAAGACGCCACCGCGATCGAGCGCGCCGGCACGGAAGTAGTGCGTACATGATCCTCACCGTCACCCCGAACCCGTCCCTGGACCGTACGTACGAGGTCCCGTCGCTCGACCGTGGCGAGGTCATACGGGCCACCGGCGAACGCATGGATCCCGGTGGCAAGGGCGTCAACGTCTCGCGGGCGGTCGCCGCGGCCGGACAGCGCACGGTGGCCGTGCTGCCGCTCGGCGGTGCGCCGGGCGCGCTCGTCGCCGACCTGCTCGACGCGCAGGGCATCGAGGTCGCGCCGGTCCCGGTGGCCGGGGCGACCCGCTCGAACATCGCGCTCGCCGAGGCGGACGGGGTCCTGACGAAGATCAACGCGCCCGGGCCCGAACTCTCCTCCGCCGAGGAGGAGTTGCTCCTCGAGACCGTCCGGCAGCAGTCCAGCGACGCCGACTGGATCGCCTGCTGCGGCAGCCTGCCGCGCGGCCTCGCGCCGTCCTGGTACGCCGCGTTGGTCGCCCGCGCTCACGCGGCGGGCGTCCGGATCGCGCTCGACACCTCCGGCCCGGCGCTGCTCGCGGCCCTCCGTGAAGGGCCCGACGTCGTCAAGCCGAACGCCGAGGAGCTCGCCGAGGCGGTCGGCCGCCCCCTCGCCACGGTCGGCGACGCGGTCAAGGCCGCGGAGGAACTGCGGCAGATGGGCGCGCGGGCCGTGCTCGCCTCCCTCGGCGCGGACGGGCAGCTGCTCGTCAGCGAGGAGGGCGCGTGGTTCGCGAGCGCGCGTGTCGACACCGTACGCAGCAACGTGGGCGCCGGAGACTCCTCGCTCGCCGGGTTCCTCATCGCCGGCGGCAGCGGGCCCGACGCGCTCGCCTCCGCCGTGGCCCATGGCGCCGCCGCCGTCCAGCTGCCGGGCAGCGTCATGCCGAGCCCGGCAGACCTCGACCCCTCCGCGGTGACCGTCACATCGGAGGTCCCCGTGGACCGTGCACTGACGGAGCCGGTGTCATGAGCCCCCGCCGGATTCTCCCCACGATCGCCTGTACGACCTCTCGTACGGCTCTCCGTACGGTCGCCTCCCGTACGGCCACTGAACCGGCCCTGAAGCGGTGGGGCCACCCCTTACCCGCCGCAGCCGCACTGAGGCGGGGTTCCCCCCGCCCCGCCTCAGCGCTCCCCCTGGTCCCCACAGCAGTCCCCATAGCCGCCGCAGTCCCTGACCGCGGCACCCCCGTCCCCACCCTCGCCCACAAATCTCCCCGGGCGATACGCGTGCGAAGGAGCCCGCGATGAGCGAGATGATCACCGCGGATCTGGTCGACCTCGACCTGTCCGCCGATACGAAGGAAGCGGCGGCGCGCGCCCTCGCCGAGCGCATGGTGTCCCTTGGCCGGGTGACCGACCTGGAGGGCTTCCTCGCCGACGTCGCCGCCCGCGAGGCGCAGATGCCGACCGGCCTCGACGGCGGCATCGGCATCCCGCACTGCCGCAGCGAACACGTCACCGAGCCGACGCTGGGCTTCGGACGCAGCGCGGCCGGGATCGACTTCGGCGCCCCGGACGGGCCCGCCGACCTGATCTTCCTGATCGCCGCCCCGGCGGGCGCCGACGACGCCCACCTCACGATCCTGTCGTCGCTGGCCCGCCAGCTGATGAACGCCGAGTTCACCTCCGCGCTGCGGTCCGTGGACGACGCGGCGGGCGCGGCCGCGCTCATCCGCGGGGACGAGTCCCCGACGGCCGCCCCCGCGTCACCCGTCTCCGAGGACTCCGCGGCGGTGTCGGGGACGGCCTCCACCGATGCCGCCGCGGACAGTACGGCCCCGGTGCCGGGTGCGGTCGGGAACAGCTCCGCCCCGGCGCCGGGTGCCACCGACGGTGCCCCTGACGGCACCTCTGACGCGAAGGGCGGCGGCCGGCCCTTCCGTATCGTCGCCGTCACCTCCTGCCCCACCGGCATCGCGCACACCTACATGGCGGCCGAAGCCCTGGAGAACGCGGGCCGGGAGAACGCCGACATCGAGGTCGTCGTCGAGCCGCAGGGCTCGGCGGGCTTCAACCGGCTCGACCCGGCCGTCATCGCCGCCGCCGACGGCGTGATCTTCGCGCACGACGTCCCCGTACGGGAGAAGGACCGGTTCGCCGGGAAGCCCACCGTGGACGTCGGCGTGAAGGCGGGCATCAACCGGCCCGCCGAGCTGATCGCCGAGGTCCGCGCGAAGGCCGAGCCCGGCGAGGTGACCGCGGCCGCGAAGGGCGGCGGTACACCGGTCGAGCGGGCCGGCGAGCCCGGCGAGGGCTACGGCACGAAGCTCCGCAAGTGGCTGATGACCGGCGTCAGCTACATGGTGCCGTTCGTCGCGGCGGGCGGTCTGCTGATCGCCCTCGGGTTCGCGATCGGCGGCTACCAGATCAACGAGGCCAAGTCGGTCACCGAGCACTTCGACTGGGGTCAGGTCGACAGCTGGGGAGCCCTGCTCTTCCAGATCGGCGCAGCGGCCTTCGGGTTCCTCGTCCCGGTTCTCGCCGGCTACATCGCGTACGGCATGGCGGACCGACCAGGTCTCGTCCCCGGCTTCGTCGGCGGCGCGATCTCCATCACGATCGGCGCGGGTTTCCTCGGCGGTCTGGTGGCCGGTCTGATCGCCGGTGGTGTCGTCCTCGGAATCCAGCGGGTGAACATCCCGGCGCCGTTGCGCGGCGTCATGCCGGTGGTGGTGATCCCACTGGTCTCCTCGATCGTCGTCGGCTTCCTGATGTTCGTGGTGATCGGCAAGCCGATCGCCTCGGCGCAGGACGCGCTGACCGACTGGCTGAACGGCCTCAGCGGCACCAACGCCATCCTGCTCGGCGTGCTGCTCGGCCTGATGATGTGCTTCGACCTGGGCGGTCCGGTCAACAAGGTCGCCTACACCTTCGCGACGGCCGGCATCTCGGTCGCGGCGCCCAGCGACTCCGCGATGAAGATCATGGCGGCTGTGATGGCCGCCGGTATGGTCCCGCCGCTGGGCATGGCGCTCGCGACGACCATCCGCAAGAAGCTGTTCACCAAGGCAGAGCAGGAGAACGGCAAGGCGGCCTGGGTGCTTGGAGCCTCGTTCATCTCCGAGGGCGCGATCCCGTTCGCGGCCGCCGACCCGCTGCGGGTCATCCCGGCCTCGATGGCGGGCGGCGCGGTCACCGGTGCCCTGACCATGGCCTTCGGCTCGACCCTGCGCGCCCCGCACGGCGGCATCTGGGTCACCTTCCTGATCGGCAAGCCCTTCCTCTACCTGCTGGCCATCGCGGTCGGCACGGCGGTCACGGCCGGCCTGGTCATCGTCCTGAAGGGCATGCGCAAGACGACCCCTGAGGGTGTGGCGAAGGCGCCCGAGGCACCGGCCACGAGCCAGACGAAGGAGCCGGTAGCGGCCTGAGTCTCCGCCGAGAGCGAGAAAAGTCGTGGCCCGGGACTTTCAAGTCCCGGGCCACATCGTCGCCCCCGCAAGGGGCGCGGGGCTGTGACATTTGCGGCTCCGCCGCGGGGCGCGACCAGCCCACGGCAACCCGCGGACTCGCAGACTGCGCCCACAGACCCCGCACACCGAGCAACCGCCGGAGGCGCGCCGCTCAACCGCCGGAGGCGTCCCGCTCAACCGCGGGAAGCCCGCCGCTCAACCGCCGGAGGCGTCCCGCTCAACCGCGGGAAGCCCGCCGCTCAACCGCCGGAGGCGTCCCGCTCAACCGCGGGAAGCCCGCCGCTCAACCGCCGGAGGCGTCCCGCTCAACCGCCGGAAGCCCGCCGCTCCATGGCCTCCCGCGCGTCCTTCTCCGACGGATACACCTCGCACATGTGCCGCCCATCGGGCGTGGCCGTGTGCTCGACCTCCCACAGGGACAGCTCGCGCCCGTCGCGGAGCAGGAACGCGTGCTCGTAGAGCGAGAAGCACAGCCCCATCTCACCCGCCCGGCACGGCGGCCCGAAGGCCTGCGTGATCTGGTGCGCGAACGCCGTCCGCAGCAGCCCGGCCATGTCCTCGCCCGGCCGGTCCGTGTTCTCGGCGCGGCGCAGCAGCCGTCGGCCGTGGTCCGCCGAGTCGTCCGGAACGTACGCGTGGCGGGGATCGGGGATCGGGGACAGCCGCACCATGACGGGCAGTTCGAAGTCCGGCGCGTCCGGCGGCAGTGGCAGTCGCGAGGTCGCGGCGCGCAGCTCCTCCGCGTCCTCGTACACCTCATGCTGCGTGACGCAGTCATGCGCGGTGTTGTGGACGAGCTCCCAGAGCGTGAGCGCGCTCCCATCGGCGAGCAGCCAAGTATGCCGATACGTCTCGCGGTGCAGCCCCGCGCTGTGGTGCGCGGAGTGCAGAGAACTGTCGTGGGCCAGCGCCCGGTCGAGTCGCCGTATCGTCTCGTCGGCCAGCTCGAAGGAGTTCAGGGCGCGGCCGAGGAGTCGCTCGAGATGCTCCTCCGGAGACTCGGGCGACTCGGGTGGCTCGTACGCTGCCGTCTCGTACGGAACGCTCAAGGCTTCTCCCGGCGTTGCTGCATGTCACCTTGTGGGTGCATACCGTAGCCCCTCGGTCGGACATCATGTCCGGGAACCGAGAAAACGTACGCACAGAAAACGTGGAGGCGGTGTGAGGAGTTCCCCCACGGCCTCGCCGACCTTCGAAAACCCTTGGTCAGAGGGCACTTCCGGCGGTCCAGGCACTCCATGCCATGTTCCAGCCGTTGAGCCCGTTGTCCGGTGCGACCGTGCTGTCGGGGGAGTTCTTGACCGTCACGACGTCCCCGACGAGTGAGTTGTCGAAGAACCACTTGGCCATCGTGTCCCCCTTCGCGCCCTGCGCGTCCGCGAGCCCCACGCAGCCGTGGCTGGTGCCCTGCTTCCCGAAGGGCGGATTGCCCTTGTTGTACCAGTAGTTGCCGTGGATGAAGGTCCCCGACGTCGTCAGCCGCATCGCGTTCGGCACGTCCGCGATGTCGTACTCCCCGCCGTAGCCGACCGTCGACCCGTTCATCCGCGTCTGCCTGGACTTCTCGGAGATCACCATCTGCCCGTTGTACGTCGTGTGCTCCGGGCTGCCCGCCGAGATCGGAACGCTCTTGACGGTCTTCCCGTCGCGCACGACCGTCATGGTCTGGGTGTTGACGTCGACCGTGGACACCTGGGAGCGCCCGACGGTGAAGGTGACCGTCTTGTCCTGCACGCCGTAGACGCCGTTGGCGCCCTCGACCCCATCCAGGCCGATCTTCATCGTGACCTCGGAACCGGCCTTCCAGTACTCCCGCGGCCGGAAGTCCAGCCGCTGCGTACCGAACCAGTGCCCCACCACCTCCTGCCCGCTGCTCGACGTGACCTCGATGTTCGACTGCACGGCCTTCTTGTCGCTGATCGCCTTGTCGAACGTGAACGACACCGGCATCCCGACCCCGACCGTGGTACCTCCGTCGGGCGTGTACGTCCCGATGAAGCTGTTGCTCGAAGACACCGTCGTGAAGACCGAGTTGGCCGCCGCCGTCTTCCCGTCGCCGTCCTTGGCGGTGGCCGAGATCTGATACTTCGTCCCCCGCTCCAGCTGCTCCTTCGGCTTCCAGCTCTTCCCGTCCGCCGTGATCGACCCCGGTACGGCCGCTCCCGTGGCCGACTCCGTCAACCTCACCCCGGTCAGCTTCCCGTCGCTGACCTTCACCCCGGTCGAGTTGATCGACGCCCCCGTCGAACCGTCCTCCGCGGAGATGGTGATCTCCGCCGTCGATGACCTGGCCCGGCCGTCCTTGTCGTCCGAGCCTTCGGCCTTCGCGTCGCCGCCGCACGCGGTGAGGGCCAGGGCGCCGACCACCAGGGCGGCACAGGCCACCAGCGCGCGCCTCGCTGCTATGTCCGGCGTTGTCACGGGCTGCTCCAAGTTCTCGGGATGTGAGTGATCTGCGCCGTTCCGTGGAGAAGGTCCGTGGAGAAAGAGGAGAACTCGGACCGCCCAGGTTCCCGCACCCCGCCGTGAACGCCATCACGTGACAGACCCGGGACAATCCCCGGCCCTACGGCCCCCGCACGCTCGCCTGCCGGCCGCCTCCGGCGCGACTGCCCGCCCCACCGGTCCCGCCGGTGCGGGTACGTCCATCCGCGCCCGGCGGTGCGGGTACGCCTATCCGCGCCCGCCGGTGCGGGTACGTCCATCCGCACCCACCCGTGCGGGTACGCCCCACCGGCCCCACCGGCGCGGCCCGCCCATACGCCCCACCGGCCCCACCGGCGCGGCCCGCCCATACGCCCCACCGGCCCCACCGGCGCGGCCCGCCCATACGCCCCACCGGCCCCACCGGCGCGGCCCGCCCATCCGCGCCCGCCGCCGGCACGGCCACGCACATCCCCGCCCGCCTATGGGCTCCTGGACAACTCCTCGCCTATCCCCTCCCGTACAACTCCCCATACGCCGGCCAGACCCCGCCCGGCCCCTCCACCGACTCGGCGGCCCGTACCGCCCGCACGATCGCCCGCGTCACGAGATCCGCACCCGCCGCGAGGATCTCGTTCAGGGCGAGCGGGTTCTCCTCCGCCAGCGGACGCGCTCCCGTGGCGAGCGCGAAGACCGTGTCGCCGTCGTTGAGCAGGTGCACCGGCCGCACGGCGCGTGCGATGCCGTCGTGGGCCGTGCCCGCGAGCTTCTGGGCCTGTGCCTTCGACAACTCCGCGTCGGTGGCGACCACGGCGAGCGTGGTGTTCAGCGGGGGCATGTTGTTCCTCGCCGCGGCCTCGGCGAGCCGCGCCCGCGCCGCCTCGTGAACCTCCTTGGCCGGACAGCTCATACGCCCCTGGACCAACTCCCCGTACAACGCCCCCGTCCCCGGCTCCACCACCGAACCCGCCGCGTTGGCCACGACGAGCGCCGCCACCGTGACACCCGAGTCGAGCACGGCACTCGCGGTGCCGACCCCGCCCTTCATCATCCCGACGGCCGCCCCGGTCCCGGCCCCCACGCATCCCTCCCGCACGGGCGCGCCCGGCTCGCTCGCCGCGGCGGCCTCCACCGCCTCACGGCCGGTCGCCGCGTCGGGCCTGGCCCGGAAGTCACCGCCGCGGCCCAGATCGAAGACGCAGGCCGCGGGCACGACCGGCACCACCTGGTGTGGATCGGGCCCGACCCGCACCCCGCGCCCCCGCTCCTCCAGCCAGGCCATCACGCCCGCCGCCGAGTCCAGCCCGTACGCGCTGCCGCCGGTCAGAACGAGCGCCTCGACCCTCCGCACCACGTTGCGCGGATCGAGCGCGTCGGTCTCCTTGGTGCCAGGCCCGCCGCCGCGTACGTCCACGGCCGCGACGGCGCCGCCTTCCGGGGCGAGGACGACCGTGGTGCCGGTGAGCCAACCGTCGCCGGTCCGCGTGGCGTGTCCCACACGCAGCCCGGCCACATCCGTCAGAGCGTCAACTGTCATGAGCCCAGTGTCGACCCACCGCACGCCACCTCACGCGACCGAAGCCCCCGCATCCGCATCCGTATCCGCATCCGAAGCCCCCACTTGCTCCCGCGCGGCCATCCGGGCGGTCAGAGCCACTCCCACGGCCACCGACAGCGCCGATACGATCCCCGCCGTGAGCACCGCCCAGTCACCCAGGAACGTGCACACGAGCACCGCCAACGCCGTCGTGGGCAACACGAGTTGCTGAACCGTGCCCACCTTGAAGTGGCGGGCGTGCAGCGCCCAGACCGTGAGGAGGAACAGCGCTGTCGGCAGCGTCACCGCGGCCGACGCGGCGAGCGTGGAGATGTGCGCCTTCCCGACCGCCTGCTCCACCGCGACCTCCAGTCCGGCACCGATCGCCGCCGCCGACGCGAAGATCAGGTAATGGCCGTACCCCCACAGGAACGCCCTTCTGCTGGAAACGAGATGGCCGTGGATCGGCACGACGAAGTAGATCCACCACGCGGCGAAGATGATCAGCAGCCCGCCCGAGGCGATCGGGAGGAGCTCGCCCAACGCGTCGTTCTCGTCCACGCCCGACTTCACGGCGATCGTGGCCGCGGCGATCGTCTCGCCCAGAACGATGATGGTGAACAGCCCGTACCGCTCGGAGATGTGGTGGGGATGCCAGGAGGTGTTGGTCTCCTTCTCCGCGTACAGCGGGACGCACATCTCGGCGATCGCCATCACCAGGAACACCCACGGCCGGCCCGCCTCCGGCAGGAGCAGCAGCCCCAGCCAGCCGACCTGACAGAGCATCACCCCGCCCGCGTACCTCATTGTCATCCGTCGCTCGGCACCCTCGGCGGACCGGGACGCTCGCAGCCACTGCGTGATCAGCGCCAGCCGCATGATCACGTAACCCAGCAGGACGAACAGGAACTCGCGGTCCTCGAAGGCCCGGGACACCCCGGCGGCCAGCACCAGCACCCCGGCGATCTGGACCAGCGTGATCACCCGGTACAGCGCGTCGTCGTTGTCGTACGCCGACGCGAACCAGGTGAAGTTCATCCACGCCCACCAGATGGCGAAGAACACCATCGCGTAGTTCAGGATGCCCTCGGCCGCGTGCGCCTCGGCGACGGAGTGCACCAGCTGCACTCCCGCCTGCGCGATGGCCACGACGAAGCACAGATCGAAGAAGAGCTCCAGCGGCGACGCGGCCCTGTGCTCCTCGTCGCGTCCGCGTGCGGTCATTCTGCGCAGCGGACCGCGGGCGGCAGGGGCTTCGGAGGGGCGCGGGGCGGATTCGGAAGCGGGACTGGACGACATCATGTGCCCAAGCACAGCAGAAATCAGCCAAGAATTCAGGGGCACGTCGAGACCCGAGGGACCACGAGAACAGGCAGATCAGGTGAGGTGGGAGGGGGCGGGACCGCTGTGTGCGACCGGGGCGGGAGGCCAGAGCGCTGTGCGGGGGCGCCAAGCTTCCGGGGTTGCGGCCCGGACCTGCCCCGCCCCCGTACCCTGGACGCATGAGTACCGCCCCCGAACCCGAGTCACCCGACCCCAAGGCCGCACTGGTCTTCGACGACCCGCTGAGCCGGCCCTCCGCGGACGACACGGACCACGGGTGGGGCGAGCGGCCCAGCGGTGACAGCGCCGCGGACCTGGCCCGCTTCCTCGACGAGAAGCCTCCCCACCACCTCTGAACCCCGCGGGCCCACCGGACAGCGGTCGCTCCGCGCGCCCACTGGGCGGCAGTCGCTCCGCGCGGCCACCGGACAACGCCCGTTACTGGTCGTTGTGCCCCGAGCCGCGCTGCGCGACCAGGGCGTCGCGGATCTCCTTCAGGACCTCCAGCTCGGTCACCTCGATCACTTCGTGCGTGCCCTCCTTCGCCTTCTGGCGGGCCACTTGCTTGGCCAGGTACTTGGACATCGGCAGCACCATCAGGAAGTAGACGACGGCTGCGGTGATCACGAAGGTCAGCGTGGCGCTGAGGACGGAACCCCACATGATGGGGATGCCGCTCGTCGCGGTCCCCGTCGCCTCGTCGAAGTCGCAGGGGTCCTTCAGACACGAGCTGTACCTGTCGAGGTCCTTGGTACCGAAGGCGCCGACCAGCGGGTTGATCACGCCCTTCACCAAGGAATTGACGATGTTGGTGAAGGCGGCGCCGATGACCACCGCGACAGCCAGATCGACGACGTTCCCGCGCATCAGGAAGGCTTTGAAGCCCTCCCAGACGCTCGGATCCTTCTTCTTCTCGCTCACCAGGGAGCCCCTCTTCAGCCGCGCAAGTCGTGGAACGAACAGCTCCGCAACCTACGTCAGGGCGCGGCTGCCCTGTCCAATTCCCCAGCTCCAACGAGGGACTTGACAGCCATTTTGTGATCTTTCTGAGCAGGCTCAGCACAAAGTCACCGCCAGCCGTGAGGTCGCGCCCGCGCCGGCCAGACGCGTCGCAGTCCTCCGTGGCACGGACAGTACGACCAGCGCCCCGCCCTCGGCCACGCTTTCCGCGCTGTCGGGGGACTCGGGCACCTTCGTCACCCGCGCCCCGCGCGCGACCACCTGTGCGTCGCCCGCGCCTGCCGCCGACTCCGCCGCCGCGACGACGTCGACCCGGTCTCCGGGCCGGAGCAGCCGCACCGTCGCGCCGTCGGCGATCCGCACCGGCGCCGTCACCATTTCGACCGGCCGCCGCTCCCGCATCGGATCAGCCACCGGACGGGCATGCGGCGGCCCCGTGTCGGGTGGCCCGGTGTCCCGAGGCCCCGCCGCGACCAGCGCCGCCGCCGTCACCGCGAGCCCCGCGGCCACCGCCCGCCTCCGGTGCCGTGCGAGCCGGCGGAGCTGGTACCGACCGCCGCGCACCCGCACGGGAGCGAAGTGCGGCACCTCGCATGTGACAGGGGCGTCCGTGCCCAACGGACGCGGGAAGGAGGACGGGAGAGAAGAGGGGAAGGAAGAGAGGTGTGACACGGGTACCACCGCCTGCGGTCGGGAGATCGGCTTGCGACCCCAGACTGCGGCCTCGCGCCGAATCCCGCCGACGCCCGTGGACTACCGCCTGGTTGTGGACAACTGGCTCACTCGAAGGGGAAGTTCCGTCCCGCCGAAGCGTGCATCGCCCACATCTCCCGCACTGCTCACTCGCTCACACCACCCAGGGCGGCAACGCCCGTCACCTCTACGGCAGCTCGAATCCCGGATCCATCCCGCCCAGCGCTGTCGCGCACAGGCAGTCGCGCGTCCCGTTCCCCGGCAGCCCCGCCACCGCGTCGAAGAGCACCCCGCGCATCCGGTCCACATTCGCCGCGAACACCTTCAGCACTTCCTCGTGCGAGACGCCCTCCCCGCTCTCGGCGCCCGCGTCGAGGTCGGTGACCAGGGTCAACGACGTGTAGCAGAGCTCCAGTTCACGGGCAAGCGCCGCCTCGGGATGCCCGGTCATGCCCACCACCGACCAGCCCTGCGCCTGGTACCACAGCGACTCCGCGCGGGTCGAGAACCGTGGTCCTTCGACCACCACGAGTGTCCCGCCGTCCACCGGCTCCCAGTCCCGCCCGCGTGCCGCCTCCAGTGCGACCTCGCGTCCGACGGGGCAGTAGGGGTCGGCCAGCGACACGTGCACCACGTTCGGCACGTCGCCCCCGGGCAGCGGCAGCCCGTCGAAGTACGTCGGCGTCCGGGTCTGCGTACGGTCCACGAACTGGTCCGGCACGAGCAGCGTCCCCGGCCCGTACTCGGGGCGCAGCCCGCCCACCGCGCACGGCCCGAGTACCTGGCGTGCCCCGACGGAGCGCAGCGCCCACAGGTTGGCACGGTAGTTGATGCGGTGCGGCGGCAGATGGTGGCCGCGGCCGTGGCGGGGGAGGAAGGCGACCCGCCGCCCGGCGAGCTCGCCGAGGAACAGGGAGTCGCTGGGTGGCCCGTACGGGGTGTCCACCTGTATCTCGGTCACGTCGTCGAGGAAGGAGTAGAAGCCCGAGCCGCCAATGACGCCGATCTCGACGTTCTCCGTGTTCGCCATGAACGGCACCCTAGCCCGGCCCGGAAACGCCGAAGACCCTGCCGTCGTACGACGACAGGGTTCCGTAAGAAAGCTCTGCGCGAGAAGGCCCTACGCGGCGTTGCTGCTGCCGGAGGAGGACGAGCTCGTGGACGACGGCTTCGAGTCCGAGGAGGACTTCGATTCCGACGAAGACGACGACGTCGAGTCGGACGACGAACTCGACGACTTCGAGGCCGAGGCCGGGGCGGGGCTGCTGCTCGACGACGAGCCGCGGCTGTCGTTGCGGTAGAAGCCGGAGCCCTTGAAGACGATGCCGACTGCTGAGTACACCTTCTTAAGGCGGCCATCGCAGCTGGGGCACTCGGTAAGGGCGTCGTCGGTGAACTTCTGCACCGCCTCGAGGCCCTCGCCGCACGCGGTGCACTGGTATTGGTAGGTCGGCACTTTGTCTTCCTCCTGGCACTCTCACTCAGTGAGTGCTAACGACGGTCCATAGTGACGTATTCCGAGAGATCAGTCCACTGCCAGCGGCACTCGGTGACCGACGCCACGTGCGACGGTCCGGCTCACCGACCGGGGCGCGAGCCGTGAGCGCAGGGCCAGGAGGGTCGCCAGGGCGAGCAGGGTGCCGCCCATCGGTACGAGGAATCCGGCGCCGTCCCACAGGCGGTCCTCCAGCTGTCCGGCGACCGTGACGGCGGCCGCCTGCCCGAGCGCGACGGCTCCGGTCAGCCAGGTGAAGGCCTCTGTGCGGGCGCCCGTCGGCACCAGGCCGTCGACCAGTGTGTAGCCGGTGATCAGGGCGGGTGCGATGCACATGCCCACCAGGAGCCCGATTCCGGCGAGGACGACCACGGACTGTGCGGCCCACAGTCCGGAGGCGGCCACGGCCAGAGCCGCGTACCCGATGACGAGACGGCGCCTCGGGGCCACCTTCCAGGCGATCGCGCCGCAGACGATGCCGGAGAGCATGTTGCCCGCGGCGAAGGTCCCGTACAGGACGCCGTTCAGGCCGGGCCGGCCGATCGACTCGCTGAACGCGGCGAGGGAGACCTGCATGCCGCCGAAGACGGCGCCGATGCCCAGGAAGGCCGCGATCAGAACGCGTACTCCGGGGACCGACAGAGCCGAGGCGTGCTCCACGCGTGCGTGCCCGTCGAAAGCGGCAGAGGGCTGTGTGCTCCTCTGGGCCGCGAAGAGCAGACCGCCGAGGAGGGTGAGCGCGGCCTCGGTGAGCAGGCCCGCGGCCGGGTCCACGGCGGTGCACAGCGCGGTGGCGAGGAGCGGTCCGAACACGAAGGTCAGCTCGTCCGTGACGGACTCGAAGGCCGCCGCCGTCGTCATCAGGGGCGAGTCCTGAAGCTTGACGCCCCAGCGGGCGCGCACCATGGGCCCGATCTGCGGTATCGAGGCGCCGGTCGGCACGGCGGCCGCGAACAGTGCCCACAGGGGAGCGCCCGCGAGTGCCAACACGGTCAGGGAGAGGACGGCCAGGGTGTGCACGAGGACGCCCGGCAGCAGCACGGCGCGCTGGCCGTGGCGGTCGGCGAGACGGCCGGTGAGGGGCGCGAACAGTGCCATGGAGACACCGGTCACGGCGGCGACGGCGCCGGCGGTCCCGTACGAGCCGGTGGTGTGCTGCACGAGCAGCACGATGGAGATGGTCAGCATCGCGAACGGCTGTCGCGCGGCGAAGCCTGGGAGCAGGAAGGTCCAGGCGCCGCGCGTACGCAGCAGCTGTCCGTAGCCCGGGCGGGAGGAGACCGGAGTCCGGGCGGACTCCGAAGTGACCGTGGATGCCACGGCCCGTGCCTTTCTGCCGCCTGGTAGCGCGACCCCTTCACGGGGCTCGGGCGCCGAGAGCTGTCCTCTTGCGCGGAACTGCGGTAGATGCCGGGCCGCCCACTGGGAGGGGCACCGCGGCCGCCATACGGTCGCGCCAGCTCTGCGTCAGGCAGAGTTGGTTCAATCAAAGATGCGCCTTGATGATACAGGGCTGAACGATTCTGCTCCTGTGAAAACCAGCACCTTCTTTATAGATGCCTGTGATTGTGCGCCCGGGCTCAATCTTCCGTTCCGGAGGACCGAGCCCCGCCCCCGTCGGGCTCAGTCCTCCGGCCCGTTCCCGCTCGTCCCCAGCCAGCCCGCCAGCTTGCCGCCCCGGCCGACCGCCCGCAGCCGCCGCTCGGCCGCGTCCTTGACCGGGTCTGTGGCCACCACGAGGAGTTCGTCGTCCCGGCGCAGCACCGTCGTGGGCAGCGGGACGAACGATTCACCGTCGCGCACGATCAGAGTGACCGCGGCGCCGGCGGGCAGCCGCAGCTCGGCTACCTCGACGCCGTGCATCTTCGATCCCTCCGGGATCGCGACGGACAGCAGATGTCCGCGCAGCCGCTCCAGCGGCGCCGACTCGATCCCGAGGTCGGCGGCCTCCGTGGCGGACTTGCCCAGGTGCAGCTTCCGGGCCAGCCAAGGGAGGGTGGGCCCCTGGACGAGGGTGTAGACGACAACCAGCACGAAGACGAGGTTGAAGATCCGTCGGCTGTCCTCGACGCCGTTCACCATCGGGATCGTGGCCAGGATGACCGGCACGGCGCCGCGCAGCCCGGCCCAGGACATCAGGGCCTGTTCCTGCCACCGCATACGGAAGGGCAGCAGCGCGAGTACGACGCTCAGCGGTCGCGCCACCATGGTCAGCACCAGCCCGATGAGGATCGCGGGCCAGATGTCGTCTCCCATCTCGTGCGGCGTCACCAGCAGCCCGAGCAGCACGAACATGCCGATCTGGGCGATCCAACCGAGCCCGTCGGCGAAGCCGCGGGTGGCGGGCCAGTGGGGCAGTTTCGCGTTGCCGAGCACCACCGATGCCAGATACACGGCGAGGAAGCCACTGCCGTGGGCCAGCGCCCCGGCCGCGTACGCCGTGACAGCGATCGCCATGACGGCGATCGGGTAGAGGCCGGACGCGGGCAGCGCCACGTGCCGCAGCCCGAACGAACCGAGGAAGCCCACCGCGAGACCGATGGCCGCGCCGATGACCAGCTCCAGGGTGATCTCGCCGATCAGCACGTACCAGTGCTCCACAGGACCGGCTGTGGAGAACGCCACAACGAGGATGACCACAGGGGCGTCGTTGAAGCCCGACTCGGCCTCCAGAATGCCCGTCACGCGCGCGGGGAGGGGCACTTTCCGGAGCACCGAGAAGACCGCCGCCGCGTCCGTCGAGGACACCACCGCGCCGATGATGAGCGCCTGGCGCCATTCCAGCCCGATCAGGTAGTGCGCCGCCGTGGCCGTGACTCCGACGCTCACCGCGACGCCGACGGTCGACAGTACGGAGGCGGCCGGGAGTGCCGGCTTGATCTCCTTCCACTTCGTGCCGAGACCGCCCTCGGCCAGGATCACGACCAGGGCCGCGTACCCGATGACCTGCGTCAGTTCGGCGTTGTTGAAGTGGATGTCGCCGATGCCGTCCTGGCCCATGGTGACGCCGATGCCCAGGTAGACGAGCAGGCTGGGGAGCCCGCTGCGCGAGGAGATCCGAACCGCTGCCACCGCGACGAGCAGAACGAGCGAGCACACGAGCAGGAGCTGGTTGAGGTCGTGGACAGTCAGCGGCTGTTCCCTTCGCGCCGTTCCGAGTGGATCAGTTTGATCAGTTCAACTACTTCGGTGAGTCAACTACTTCGTTACCTTACCTAACTCTTGACGCTTTCTTGACCATTCACCGGCCAAGATCGAACTCCCATACGTCTGGTTCCCGACTCCGCGTCAAGTGTGAGTCGGCCCTGCGCCTATGGTTGCTCCATCGTTCAGTCAAAAGCACAGCCCGGTCTGCCGCTCGCGTTAGGACAGCAAGGACAGCGATGCCCCCTACTACCACCGCCTCTTCCGGCCGGAAGCCCGGCAAGTCCGGCAGGAAGAAGGGGCGCAGAGCCCGTCTGTTCCTGATTGTCCTGGTTTTGGCCATAGTCGGCGGCGTTGCCTACGGGTCGTACTGGAGTGTCAGTACCGTGCGGGCCTCCTTCCCGCAGACCAAGGGCTCGATCACGCTCGACGGGCTGTCGGGCCCCGTGGACGTCAAGCGGGACGGCTACGGGATCCCGCAGATCTACGCCTCCACCGACGAGGACCTGTTCATGGCGCAGGGCTACGTCCAGGCGCAGGACCGGTTCTACGAGATGGACGTACGCCGTCACATGACGGCCGGCAGGCTCTCCGAGATGTTCGGCGAGGACCAGGTCGACAACGACGAGTTCCTGCGCACGCTCGGCTGGGACCGGGTCGCGGAGGAGGAGTACAAGACCAAGCTGTCGGCCGGGACGAAGAGGTACCTCCAGGCCTACGCCAAGGGAGTCAACGCCTACCTGAAGGGCAAGGACGGCGAGGACATCTCCCTGGAGTACGCGGCCCTCGGTTTCACCAACGACTACAAGCCCACGGAGTGGACTCCGGTCGACTCCGTGGCCTGGCTCAAGGCGATGGCCTGGGACCTGCGCGGCAACATGCAGGACGAGATCGACCGCTCCCTGATGACCAGCCGCCTCAGCCCGAAAGAGATCGCCGACCTTTACCCGGAGTACCCGTACGACCGGAACAAGCCGATCGTGCAGGAGGGCGAGTACAACAGCGTCACCGAGGAGTACGAGCAGCGCGGCACCGCCGTCGGTACGCAGTCCGCGGCCGGCACCGGGCTCACGAACGACGCCACGGCACCCTCCGGGCTGCAGGGCCAGCTCTCGGGTCTCTACGACGTGCTGGACGACGTGCCCACGGCCGTCGGTGTGAACGGCAACGGCATCGGCTCCAACTCCTGGGTCGTCGCCGGCGAGCACACCATCAGCGGCAAGCCGCTGCTCGCCAACGACCCGCACCTGTCGCCCTCGCTGCCGTCGGTCTGGTACCAGATGGGCCTGCACTGCACGAGCATCTCCGAGAAGTGCCAGTACGACGTCTCCGGCTACACCTTCGCGGGCATGCCGGGCGTCGTCATAGGCCACAACGAGAACATCGCCTGGGGCATGACCAACTCCGGCGCCGACGTCACCGACCTGTACCTGGAGAAGCTCACCGGGGACGGCTACGAGTACGACGACGAGGTGCGGTCCTTCACCACCCGCACGGAGAAGATCAACGTCGCGGGCGGCAAGAGCCAGAGCATCGTCGTCCGGGAGACCAACAACGGACCGCTGCTGTCCGACCGCGACGACGAACTCGTGAAGGTCGGCAAGAAGGCAGCCGTCGACAACGCGGCACCCGACCGCGGCGACGGCTACGCCATCGCGCTGCGCTGGACCGCCCTGGACCCCGGCACCTCGATGGACGCCGTCTTCGCGATGAACAAGGCCGCCGGCTGGACGGACTTCCGCAAGGCGGCCGCCCTCTTCGACGTGCCCTCGCAGAACCTGGTCTACGCCGACACCGAGAACAACATCGGCTACCAGCTGCCCGGCAGGATCCCGATCCGCGGCGAGGGCGACGGCTCGCTCCCGTCACCCGGCTGGGACTCCAAGTACGAGTGGACAGGCTTCATCAAGCAGGCCGAGCTGCCCTACGAGTACAACCCGAAGCGCGGCTACATCGTCACCGCCAACCAGGCCGTCGTCGACAAGGACAAGTACCGGTACACGCTCACCACGGACTGGGGCTACGGCACGCGCAGCCAGCGGATCTCCGACCTCATCGAGTCGAAGATCAAGGGCGACGGCAAGATCTCGACCGACGACATGCGTCAGATGCAGCTCGACAACAGCAGCGAGATCGCCAAGCTCCTGGTGCCCAAACTGCTCAAGATCGACGTCGCCGACAAGGACGTCCGCGAGGCGCAGAAGCTCCTGGAGGGCTGGAACTACACCCAGGAGGCCGACTCGGCGGCGGCCGCGTACTTCAACGCGACCTGGCGCAACATCCTGAAGCTCGCCTTCGGCAACAAGCTGCCCAAGGAGCTGCGGGTCAAGGGCCAGTGCCTGTCCGTCGAGCCGGCCGACTCCACCGGTCCCGTCGACGACGAGGACGACAAGGTGCGCGAGTGCGGCCAGCGTGAGGCGGACAGCGCGCAGCCGGACGGCGGTGACCGCTGGTTCGAGGTGGTCCGCGAGATCCTCGACGACGAGGACAACGACTGGTGGTCGGCGCCCAGTACGCGCCTCGACAAGGCCGTCGACACCCGTGACGAGCTCTTCAAGCGGGCCCTGACGGACGCCCGCTGGGAGCTGACCGCCAAGCTCGGCAAGGGCATCGACACCTGGAGCTGGGGCCGTCTGCACCGGCTCTACCTGAAGAACCAGACCCTGGGCACCGAGGGCCCCGGCTTCCTGCAGTACATGCTCAATCGCGGCCCGTACAACATGAGCGGCGGCGAGGCGGCGGTGAACGCCACGGGCTGGAACGCCGCGGGCGGCTACACGGTGGTCTGGGTGCCGTCGATGCGGATGGTGGTGAACCTCGACGACATGGACAAGTCGAAGTGGATCAACCTCACCGGCGCCTCCGGGCACGCCTACAGCGCCCACTACACCGACCAGACGAGCAAGTGGGTCAACGGCGAACTGCTGCCCTGGCCCTCCACGGAGCGGGCGGTCGACAAGGCCACGTCGGACACGCTGGTTCTGAAGCCCTGAGAAAACACGCGAAATTGCCCTCCACGCACGCGTGGAGGGCAATTTCGCGTGCAGGGGACTTGTCGGCGACTACGTAGGGGCTGAGCGGAAGCGATGTACTCCCGAAGGGGTCACCGCCGCGTGCACCGGCCGGTCGTGCGGCTCCGCGGGGACACGATCGACCGCTTCGGAGTCGTACAGCAGCACCACCAGCGCCGGATCCGCGCCCGCGCGCTCCAGCCGCGCGAGCACCCGGTCGTACGAGCCGCCGCCGCGGCCGAGCCGCATCCCGCGCGCGTCCACGGCCAGGCCCGGCAGCAGTACGGCGTCGGCCGTGAGTACGGCGTCCGGCCCGAGACGATCGCCCGCGGGCTCCAAGAGGACCATCTTTCCCCCGTGTTGTACGCGGACGAGCGAGCCCTCGCCGTCGTACGCGCCCCAGTCCAGGTCGTTGTCCGCCAGCAGCGCCGGCAGCAGGACACGCACCCCGAGCGCGTGGAGGGCGTCGAGGAGCGCTCGCGTGCCCGGCTCACTCCCCACGGAGACGTACGCTGCCACGGTGCGCGCGTGTGCCAACTCGGGCAGCTCCAGGGCGCGGGCGGCGAGTGCGGCCTCCGCTTTCCGCACGTCACCGGCCGTCAACCCGCTTCTCACCGTGAGGAACTCTCGCCGCAACAATCGCTTGTCAGACTCTGCTCCCGGTCCCAGACGGCTCATAGGCTTGTTCCGTATCCTTGACAATGCGCTCATATGAGAATGATTTAACCGGAGTGTCAGATTCCCCACCAAGGCACCGGATATGGTGTCGAGCATGACTCAGTCGCACCCCAGGATCAGCAAGGCTGTCATCCCCGCAGCCGGCCTCGGTACCCGGTTCCTGCCGGCCACCAAGGCCACTCCCAAAGAGATGCTGCCCGTCGTTGACAAGCCGGCGATCCAGTACGTGGTCGAGGAGGCCGCATCAGCCGGCCTCGACGACGTCCTCATGATCACGGGCCGCAACAAGCGCCCTCTCGAGGACCACTTCGACCGCAACTACGAGCTGGAATCAGCCCTTCAGAAGAAGGGCGACGCCGACCGGCTCGCCAAGGTGCAGGAGTCCAGTGACCTGGCCACCATGCACTACGTCCGCCAGGGCGACCCCAAGGGCCTCGGCCACGCAGTGCTGTGCGCTGCCCCGCACGTCGGCCACGAGCCCTTCGCCGTGCTCCTCGGCGACGACCTGATCGACCCGCGCGACGCGCTGCTCAAGCGCATGGTCGACGTCCACGCGCAGTACGGCGGCAGCGTCATCGCGCTCATGGAGGTCGAGCCTTCGCAGATCCACCTCTACGGCTGCGCGGCCGTCGAGACCACCCCGGACGGCGACGTCGTCAAGGTGAACGGCCTCGTCGAGAAGCCCGCCCCGGCGGACGCTCCCAGCAACTACGCGATCATCGGCCGCTACGTCCTCGATCCGCACATCTTCGACATACTGCGCAAGACCGAGCCGGGCCGCGGCGGCGAGATCCAGCTCACCGACGCCCTCCAGCAGCTCGCCGACGACGAGAAGGTCGGCGGCCCCGTGCACGGCGTCGTCTTCAAGGGCCGCCGCTATGACACCGGCGACCGCGGCGACTACCTGCGTGCCATTGTCCGACTCGCGTGCGAACGTGAAGACCTGGGCCCGGACTTCCGGACCTGGCTTCGCAGTTACGTCACCGAGGAGATGTAGCAACTTGAGCAGCGCCGCTACCCGCGTCACCGGCCAGGACCACCTCTGGTCGGTGTCCGAGCACCTGGAGGACATCCTCGCCACGGTCCGCCCCCTCGAACCCATCGAACTGCAACTCCTCGACGCCCAGGGCTGCGTCCTGGTCGAGGACGTCACGGTGCCGGTCTCTCTGCCGCCGTTCGACAACAGCTCGATGGACGGGTACGCGGTCCGGGTCGCGGATGTCGCCGGCGCGAGCGAGGAGTACCCGGCCGTCCTCACGGTCCTCGGGGACGTCGCCGCGGGTCAGTCCGAGCTGCTCCACGTGGGTCCCGGCCAGGCCGCCCGCATCATGACGGGCGCCCCGCTGCCGCCCGGCGCCGAAGCCGTCGTCCCCGTGGAGTGGACCGACGGCGGCCTCGGCGAGGGCCCCGTCTCGGGGATGCGCGCCCACAGCGCGTCCCCCGAGGCCGCCTCCGGTCAGGTGCAGGTCCACCGCCCGGCGCAGGCACGCGCGCACGTGCGCGCGGAGGGCAGCGACGTGAAGGCCGGAGACCGTGCCCTCTCGGCGGGCACCGTCCTCGGCCCGCCGCAGATCGGCCTGCTCGCCGCGATCGGCCGAGCCACCGTCCGCGTACGCCCGCGCCCGCGCGTGGTCGTCCTGTCCACCGGCAGCGAACTCGTCCAGCCCGACGAGGAGTTGGGCCCCGGCCAGATCTACGACTCCAACAGCTTCTCCCTGTGCGCCGCCGCCCGCGACGCCGGCGCGATCGCCTACCGGGTGGGCGCGGTCGCCGACGACGCCGAGACGCTCCGCTCCACCATCGAGGACCAGTTGATCCGCGCCGACCTTCTGGTTACCACGGGCGGCGTCAGCGTCGGCGCGTACGACGTCGTCAAGGAGGCCCTCTCCCACGTCGGCGACGAGGACGAGGCGGGCAGCGGCATCGAGTTCCGCAAGCTCGCCATGCAGCCGGGCAAGCCCCAGGGCTTCGGCTCCATCGGCCCCGACCACACCCCGCTGCTCGCGCTCCCGGGCAACCCCGTGTCGTCGTACGTCTCCTTCGAGCTGTTCGTCCGCCCGGCGATCCGCACCCTGATGGGCGTGGACGACATCCACCGGCCCACGACCAGGGCGGTCCTGCGCACGGACAAGGCGCTCACCTCGCCCGCCGGACGCCGTCAATTCCTGCGCGGGCGGTACGCGGACGGGGAAGTGACCCCCGTCGGCGGCGCCGGATCACATCTGATCGCGGCCCTCGCGCACGCCGACGCGCTGATCGTGGTCCCGGAGTCCGCGGAGTCCGTGGAGCCCGGCGCCGAGGTCGACGTGGTACTGCTCGGCTGAGCTCCCCGTCTTGGGCGTACCCTGTCGCGGACAACAGGCCCGACCGGGAGCGCCGCAGCCTTATGACCGTATCTTCCCGGGGGGAGACCCCCGGACCCCCTGCGCAGGACCGACTGACCCACATCGACGAGGCGGGCGCCGCCCGCATGGTCGACGTGTCCGAGAAGGACGTGACCGCCCGCACCGCCCGCGCGAGCGGCCGGGTCCTGGTCTCGCCCCGAGTGATCGAGCTGCTGCGCGGCGAGGGGGTGCCCAAGGGCGACGCCCTCGCCACCGCGCGCATCGCGGGCATCATGGGAGCCAAGCGGACACCGGATCTCATCCCGCTCTGTCACCCGCTGTCAGTGTCGGGTGTCAAGCTTGATCTGTCGGTCGCGGACGACGCCGTCGAGATCCTGGCCACTGTGAAGACCACCGACCGCACGGGCGTCGAGATGGAGGCCCTCACCGCGGTCAGCGTGGCGGCTCTCACCGTGATCGACATGGTCAAGGCGGTCGACAAGGGGGCGGTCATCACGGACGTAAGGGTTGAGGAGAAGACGGGCGGCAAGTCGGGTGACTGGAGCCGGCCATGACCTACCGCGCTCTTGTGGTGACGGCCTCCAACCGGGCCGCCGCCGGCGTGTACGAGGACAAGGGCGGCCCGCTGATCGCCGAGGGTCTGGTCTCGTACGGCTTCGAGGTGGACGGACCGCGGGTGGTGTCCGACGGGGATCCCGTGGAGACCGCGCTGCGCGGCGGCGTCGAGGCCGGGTACGACGTCATCGTGACCACCGGCGGCACCGGCATCTCGCCCACCGACCGCACACCCGAGGCCACCCTGCGCGTCATCGACTACACGGTGCCGGGCATTCCGGAGGCCATCAGGGCGTTCGGAAGGGAGAAGGTGCCGACGGCGGCGCTGTCCCGCGGGCTCGCCGGCGTCGCGGAACGGACGCTGATCGTCAACCTGCCGGGTTCCACCGGAGGGGTCCGGGACGGTCTCGCCGTCCTGGAGCCCCTGCTGATCCACGCCGTCGACCAGATCCGCGGCGGCGACCACCCCAGACCCAACGGCAGTGGGGGTGCGAGCTGAACAGCTCATCGTGGCCGGTCGAGCTGGTGGACGGTGATGTCGTCCTCCGGCCCATAAGGATGCGCGACCAGCGCGCCTGGCGCGAGGTCAACCGGCGTAACCGGGACTGGCTGCGCCCCTGGGAGGCGACCATTCCGCCGCCCACGCCCAGCGGGCCGATCGCCCACCGGCCGACGTACCGCCAGATGGTCAGGCACCTGCGCGCGGAGGCCAACGCGGGACGGATGCTGCCGTTCGTCATCGAGTACCAGGGGCGGCTCGTCGGGCAGTTGACGGTCGCCGGAATCACCTGGGGTTCGATGTGTTCGGGCCACATCGGGTATTGGGTGGACGAGGGGGTCGCCGGTCGAGGAGTGATGCCGACGGCCGTGGCGCTCGTATCCGACCACTGCTTCCGGGCGGTCGGGCTGCACCGTATCGAGGTCTGTATTCGTCCCGAGAACGGGCCCAGTCGCAGGGTCGTGGAGAAACTCGGATTCCGCGAGGAAGGCCTTCGTCCACGATATCTTCACATCGACGGAGCCTGGCGCGACCATCTCGTCTTCGCCCTCACGGCCGAAGAGGTGCCGGAAGGCCTGCTGGCCCGCTGGCAGCGGACACGCACGCGGAAGGCGTCCGAAAACTCACCGCGGGACACGCCCCGGAACACCGCGTAAATGAAATAAGTGTTCGAAAATGATCGGTGATCGACCGTCCTGGGACATTAAATTCGCGCTCCCGGTGACCTGCTGATCGCATCGGTCACAAAAAAAGCTCGAAATATCAGCCAGATCGTGCGACACACCGGCTCAATTGGCAGATGGCCTCATGCAAACCCCTCTACCGTGTGAGGCGTGAGCAGCAGCGGCCTCATCTACGCAGTCATCGTCGGGGCCTGGGCCGCCTACTTGGTGCCAATGTGGCTCCGTAGGCAGGACGAGCTGAATGAAGCCCGTCCGACGGAACGCTTCAGCACCGCCATCCGGCTCCTGTCCGGGCGGGCGGGTATGGAGCGCCGATACGCCAAGGACCTGCGGGCGCGCTCCACCGAAGAGGGGGAGCAGCGTGCCGACCCGGACGGCGTCACCGACTCGGTGGACGTCCGGGCCTTCGCCATGCCTCCGAAGCGGCGCGAGGCGCGGGCCGACGTCGAGGTCGGGCGGGACACACGGGACGAAGCGCGGGACGTACGGGACGTACGTGGTGACGCGCGGTCCGAGGCGCAGGCTCCGCCCGCGTCGAAGCAGGCGTCGCAAGCCTCCAAGCCGGCGCCGCAGCCGGGCTCCCAGGTCGCGGCCAAGCCGGTGCCGAAGCCGGGCCGTGCGGCGGGCCGCGGGCGGCCCGTGCCTCAGCAGGGCGCCAGGCCTTCGTCGTCCGCGTCGTCCCCCGCGCGGCGGGCCGCCGCGGCCGAGGCCGCGGCGCGCGCCCGGCGCTCGAAGGTACTCGCGCGTCGGCGGCGTACGACGGTCGTCCTCTTCCTCGCCTTCACGCTCGGCGCGATCGTGGCGGCCGTCGGCGGCCTCGCGTTCCTGTGGGCGCCCGGGGTGCCCGCGGTGATGCTGAGCGTCTACATCGCGTATCTGCGCTCCCAGGAGCGGCGGCGGTTCACGTACGTGATGGACCGCCGTCGTGCCGAGGCCGCGGCGCAGCGGCTGCGGGAGCGGGGGCCCCGGCGTCGGCCGCCCGCCGAGCCGGGCGGCGCGGACGAACCGGAGGACGGACCCGAGGCGGACACCGGCCCCGGCCTGTCCGCGCTCGCCGCGGACCGCCGCGCGCTCGTCGAGCAGACCGACCACGCCGAGTGGGTCGACCAGCAGCGCGAGCGCCGACGCGGGCCTGCCGGCGGCGACAGCTGGGACCCCGTGCCGGTGCCGCTGCCGACGTACGTGACCGCCCCGGTCGCCCCGCGCGCCACGTCCGACTTCGACCTGGGCGCACCCGACGCGTGGAGCTCGGCGCGGTCCAACACGGTTGAGCCGGCCGCAGACTGCTCCACGGCCGAGGCGGAGGAGGAGCCGGGCGAGCCCGACGCGGACGACAGCTCGGACAGCGCCGTGGACGCCCGGCGCGCGGCCTCGGCCCGCCGCGCCCGTGAGCGCGGCCGCACGCCCCTCTTCGACCAGTACGAGGACGGCGACCGGCCGCGCGCCGCCAACGAGTGACGGTGGCTCAGGAGCCTCTCGGGGATCTCTCCTGAGCCCCGCCCCTGACCAGCGGGACAGTGTCCGGAACGGATTTCCGAGCACCCTGACGGGGATGCTAGAGTTTCACTCGTTGCAAGGGCCTGTGGCGCAGTCTGGTAGCGCACCTCGTTCGCATCGAGGGGGTCTGGGGTTCAAATCCCCACAGGTCCACCGCAGCTCAGAGCCCCAGTCGGAGTGATCCGGCTGGGGCTCTTCGGTGTGGTACAGCAGCTCCGACCGGCGCCCACTGGGAGTGGGTGCCGACGGTGGCATCCGCGTCTCCACGGTGCGCCCGCCACCATCCGGCACCCGGTCACGGGCGCCGAGGTGTGCGGACGGGGCGCCGGACGGACGGGGGGCGGAGGTCCGGCGCCGGTTCAGAAGGTCATCGCGTGCGCCCGCCAGTTCCACGGCCCGGCGTCGCAGGGACAGGCCGGCGGGCACGACCGTCGACACCACCGCGAGGACCGCACACGCGGCCACCACCGTGCCGAGCATCGACCACGGGATCTCGATGGGCGTCCACACCGACAGGATGCAGAGGGCGCTCCACATGCCCAGCAGGTTCAGCCCGGTGACCAGGAGGCCGAGTATCCCGCCCACCGCCACCATCATCAGCGCCTCGGCACCGACGATGCTCAGTACCTGCCCCTTGGTCGCTCCGGCCAGGCGCAGCACGGCCAGATCGCGGACCCGGTCGGGCGTCGCCGTGACCATGGTGTTGGCCAGGGAGATGCCCGTGTAGAGGAGAGCGATGCCGGGGACCAGCAGGAAGCCGATCCGGGTCGTCCGGTTGCTCTCGGGGTAACTGGCCCGCGCCCACTGGTCCTTGGTGAACACCTGCCCGTGGTGGTGTCCGAGGGGGCCGTCGGCAAGCACATAGGCAGCATCCTCACCAAGCTGGGCCTCCCCTCGGCCGACGAGACCCATCGCAGGGTCCTGGCGGTGCTGGCGTTCCTCCGGGCGTAGCTCGGCTGACCGTTCAGAGGGCCTTCGCGAAGCACATGCTCGACTCGTGGAAGCGGTAGTGGCCGAACTTCGAGGAGGGCTCGTAACCGCTGGACGTGTACAGACTGACGGCCTCCGGCTGCCTGTCGCCCGTCTCCAGCACCATGCGGACCCGGCCCGCCGCGCGGGCGTCGTCCTCCAGGGCCGCCAGGATGCGGCGGGCGAGGCCGTTGCCGCGGGCCTCCTCGATCACGTACATGCGCTTCAGTTCCGCGTCGCCGTCCGAGTAGCCCTCCTCGTTCTTCTCCTGGGAGCGCCAACCGCCCGTGGCCACCGGGCGGTCCTCCGCGTCGTAAGCGATCAGGAACAGGCCGAGCGGCGGCTCGAACATGGCGGCGTCGAGGGGGGTGACATCGCCCTCGTCCTCGTAGCGCGCGGCGTACTCGGCCTGTACCTGGTCGTTGAGCTTGACGGCGTCGGGGTGGTCGAAGGAGACCCGGCGTATATTCATGCCGAGGATCGTACATCTATGCGCGCCCTGGCGGGGAGGCCCACGGTGTGCTCGTCCAGTGTGCCGGTATCGTGCGCGGGTGCTCACTGTGACCTCCGACAACGGGTCCTGCCGATGGGGTCGCCTGTGATGTCGAGGAGAGTGCTTTGCTGACAGTGACCTCTGTGAATGTGAACGGACTGCGGGCCGCCGCCAAGAAGGGCTTCGTGGAGTGGCTGGCCGGCACGTCCGCGGATGTGCTCTGCCTTCAGGAGGTGCGGGCCGAGCCCCAGCAGCTTCCGGAGGGCGTACGGCAGCCTGAGGGGTGGCATGTAGTGCACGCGCCCGCCGCCGCGAAGGGCCGTGCCGGTGTCTCCCTCTATACGCGCCGCGAACCCGACCGAATCCAGGTCGGGTTCGGGTCCGCCGAGTTCGACGGAAGCGGACGGTACGTGGAGGTCGACCTTCCCGGCGTCACCGTCGCCAGCCTGTATCTGCCCTCCGGCGAGGTCGGGACCGAGCGGCAGGACGAGAAGATCCGTTTCATGGGGGAGTTCCTCGCCCATCTGAAGGCGCTGCGCGAGCGGGCCGCCGCCGACGGCCGGGAGGTTGTGGTGTGCGGCGACTGGAACATCGCCCACCAGCAGGCCGACCTCAAGAACTGGCGGGGGAACCAGAAGAGCTCCGGATTCCTGCCGGAGGAACGCGAGTGGCTCGGGCGCGTCTTCGACGAGGCGGAGGGCGGGTACGTCGATGTCGTACGCGGCCTGCATCCGGACGTGGCCGGCCCGTACACGTGGTGGTCGTACCGCGGCCGGGCTTTCGATGGTGACGCGGGATGGAGGATCGACTATCAGGTCGCCACACCCGGGCTCGCGGCCAGGGCGGTCAAGGGGACTGTCGAGCGGGCGGCGACGCATGCGGAGCGGTGGTCGGACCACGCGCCGGTGACCGTGGTCTACGGCTCCTGACGGGGCGGGCGGCTCTACCCGGGGATGGCCCCGTCTGACGGTCGCTGGACCCTGTGTGACGGTGAACGGTGAAGACGGTCAGGCCTCCGGCCGTCGGCTGACGAGCCGGTCCAACGCCATCGACAGTTCCGCCTCCACCACGCTCTTCGCCAGTGGGCGCAGGCGTTGGAGGTCCTCGGGGGTGCGGTCGCCCGTGGTGAGGACCAGGTTGGTGAACAACTCGGCGAGGGCGTCCGCGTGTTCGCGTACGCGGCGGGCGGTGGCCAGGATGTCCGCGAGGGGGATGCCCTCGTTGACCAGGGCCGCCGAGGTGTCGAGGAGGCGGCGGCTGATGTGTACGAGATCGGTGCCATCGGTGGCGAGGTAGCCGAGGTCGAGGGCCGCGGCGAGGTTCTCCGGGGTGTCCTGGCCCGCGAACACGTCGGCCAGATCCTCTGGGGAGAGGCGGACCGGGGTCTCCTCGGTGGGCCCGCCGAGACCGAGCAGTTCGCCTACGTCGCGGCCGTGGTCGAAGGCCTCGGCGAGCTCGGCGATGCCGTTGAGGGTGTGGCCGCGTTCCAGGAGCGCGGCGATCGTGCGCAGGCGGGCCAGATGGTCGTCGTCGTACCAGGCGATCCGGCCCTCACGGCGAGGTGGCGGGATCAGCTTGCGCTCACGGTAGAAGCGCAGCGTGCGCACGGTGATGCCGGCCTTTCTGGCCAGCTCCTCCATCCGGTACTCCCGCTTGTCCGCCATCCGGTCAGCCTATGTTGTACCGCCGGTAACTTTCTTTTCCCCGACCCCTACCCATCGGTATGGAGCTGCCCTACTCTCCCCATTGCGCCAGTGTTCACTGGCGGCATTGAGCGGAGTCGTACGAGGCACGGAGGCGTCGGGATGACCGAGTACGAGCATGTGCGGGTGGCGGTGATCGGATCCGGATTCGGCGGGCTCGGAGCCGCCGTGCGGTTGCGCCGGGAGGGTGTCACCGACTTCGTCGTCCTGGAGCGGGCCGGCAGCGTTGGCGGGACGTGGCGGGACAACAGCTATCCCGGGTGCGCCTGTGACGTGCCGTCACATCTCTACTCTTTCTCGTTCGCGCCGAATCCCGACTGGCCGCGTACGTTTTCCGGGCAGGAGTACATCCGCGAGTACCTGGAGCACGTCACCGACGTCTTCCGGCTGAGGTCGCACCTCCGCTTCAACACCGAGGTGAAGCGGATGACCTGGGACGGTGAGCGGCTGCGCTGGGAGATCGAGACCAGTAGCGGGACCCTCACCGCGGACGTCGTCGTCTCCGCGGCGGGGCCGCTCTCCGACCCCAAGGTCCCGGACGTTCCGGGGCTCGACACCTTCCCCGGCAAGGTGTTCCACTCCGCCCGCTGGGACCACGACTACGCCCTGCGCGGCAAGCGGGTCGCGGTGATCGGCACCGGCGCCTCGGCCATCCAGATCGTGCCGGCCATCCAGCCGGAGGTCGCGAAGCTCACCCTCTTCCAGCGCACTCCGCCCTGGGTGCTGCCGCGCGTCGACCGGGCCATCAGCGGGCCCGAGCGGTGGCTGCACCGACAGCTGCCGTTCACGGCGCAGGCCCGGCGCGGGCTCCTGTGGGGCATGCGGGAGTTGCAGATCCAGGCGTTCACCAAGCGTCCCGACGAGCTCGGCCTCGTCGAGCAGTTGGCCAAGCGGAACATGGCCCGGTCCGTCAAGGACCCTGTCCTCCGGGCCAAGTTGACCCCGGCGTACCGCATGGGCTGCAAGCGGATCCTGCTGTCCAGCGAGTACTACCCGGCCCTCACCCGGCCCAATGTGGACGTGGTCGCGAGCGGGCTGAGCGAGGTCCGCGGTTCCACCCTCGTCGCCGCCGACGGGAGCGAGGCCGAGGTCGACGCGATCGTCTTCGGTACGGGATTCCATGTCACCGACCTGCCGATCGCCGAGCAGGTCGTGGGCGCGGAGGGCAGGACCCTCGCCGAGGTGTGGGGGTCCGGCGGCATGAAGTCGCTGCGGGGCGCGACCGCGACCGGGTTCCCCAACTGGATGGCGATCATCGGGCCCAACACCGGTCTCGGGACATCCTCCATGATCCTGATGATCGAGTCCCAGCTGAACTACATGGCGGACTACGTACGGCAGTTGGACGTGCTCGGCGGGCGGGCCGCCCTCGACGCGCGGTCCGGTGCGGTCGAGGCATGGAACCACCGGGTCCAGGAGCGGATGAAGCGCACGGTCTGGAGTACCGGCGGCTGCACCAGCTGGTACCTCGACGCCAACGGCGTCAACACGACCATCTGGCCGGGCACGACGAGCGAGTTCCGCGCCGCCACACGGCGCGTCGATCTGGGGGAGTACGACGTCCTCCGGGCGCCCGTACCGGAAACGGCACGCGAGCGTCGTACGAACAACGCGCAGCAAAGCACGCAGAAGAACGCGCAGCAGAACGCGCAGAAGAATGTGGAGGCCGGAGCGTGAGCCGACTGATGCATGTGGTGAGCGGGCCCTACGCCCCGCCCGTGCCCGCGCGTGAGCTGACCGCCGTCTCCGCCGACGGCGCGCGGCTGCACGTCGAGGTGCACGGCCCCGCCGACAGTACGGTGGCGCCGGCCGTGGTGCTGGCGCATGGCTGGACGTGTTCGACCGCCTTCTGGGCGGCGCAGATACGGGACCTCGCCGTCGATCACCGGGTGATCGCGTACGACCAGCGGGGGCACGGCCGCAGTCCGGCGAGCCCCGCGTGCACCGCGGACGTGCTCGCCGACGATCTGGAGGCGGTGCTCGCCGCGACACTCGCGCCCGGTGAGAAGGCCGTGCTGGCCGGGCACTCCATGGGCGGGATGACGCTGATGGCCGCGGCCGGGCGGGCCGGGTTCCGGGAGCACGCGGGGGCCGTGCTGCTGTGCAGTACGGGCAGTTCGCGGCTGGTCGCCGAGTCGCTGGTGGTGCCGTTGCGGGCCGGGCGGGCGCGGACCTGGCTGACCAGGAAGCTCCTCGGATCGCGGGCGCCGCTCGGGCCGGTCACGCCGCTCGCCCGGCGGATCCTCAAGTACGCGACGATGGGGCCTGGTTCGGCGCCCGGCATGGTCGAGGCGTGCGCGCGGATCGTGCACGCGTGTCCGCGGGGAGTGCGGTACGCCTGGTCGCGGGTGTTCGACACGCTCGATCTCGACCACGCCGTACGGGAGTTGACCGTGCCGACCGTGGTCGTCGTGGGCGCCGCCGACCGTATGACACCCGTGATCCACGCGCGGAGCCTCGTCGCCTCGCTGCCGAACTGCGTGGGTTCCGCCGAGCTGCCCGGGCTCGGGCACATGACCCCGGTGGAGGCGCCGGAGCTGGTCGTCGAGCAGATCCGGGACCTCGTCGCCACGTACGTACGGCTCGGACTCAAGGAAGGCGCGTGAGTCGCGTGAGCAGGGTCAGCCTGGAAGGACAGGTCGCCGTCGTCACCGGGGCCGCGCGGGGAGTTGGGGAACTCCTCGCCCGCAAGCTCTCCGCCCGCGGTGCGAAACTCGCGCTCGTCGGCCTCGAGCCGGACGCGCTGAAGGGGGTCGCCGAGCGGCTGCACGGCGAGAGCGGGCACTGGTACGCCGACGTCACCGACCACGAGGCCATGGCGCGGGTCGCGGCGGAGGTGAAGGAGCGGTTCGGGAAGGTCGACATCGTCGTCGCCAACGCCGGTGTCGCGAACGGCGGGCCGTTCGTGGACTCCGATCCCGTGGCCTGGCGGCGGGTCGTCGAGGTCAACCTCATCGGGTCGGCGGTGACGGCGCGGGCGTTCCTTCCCGCGCTGACGGAGAGCCGGGGGTATCTGCTGCAGATCGCCTCGCTCGCCGCGATCACGCCCGCACCGATGATGACCGCGTACTGCGCGTCCAAGGCAGGCGTGGAGGCGTACGCGCACAGCCTGCGCGCCGAGATCGGGTACAAGGGGGTGCGCGTCGGGGTCGGGTATCTGTCCTGGACCGATACCGACATGGTGCGCGGCGCCGATCAGGACGACGTCATGCGGGAGTTGCGGCAGCGGTTGCCGTGGCCGGCCGGCAAGACGTATCCGCTGGGGCCGGCCGTCGACCGGATCGTCGCCGGGATCGAGCGGCGGGCCGGTCATGTCTACGGGCAGTGGTGGCTGCGGGGGATGCAGGGCGTACGGGGGTATCTGCCGGGGATCATCGGGGCGGTCGGGCAGCGGGAGATGAGGCGGGTCGCTCCACGGGTGGGGCGGGTTCGGACGGGGCTTGTCGGGGCCGGTGGGGAGGCCGATGAGCAGGCGCGGAGCACGTTGCGTAACTGACCGTAACTGTATGAAATGCGCGCTTTGTTCCTGCGTGTCAGTCTGGTCGAGGCCCGATCCCCTCACCCACAACAGGAGTGAACCTCATGGGCATGAAGGACCAGTTCCAGGAGAAGAACGAGCAGCTTCAGCAGAACGCGAAGAAGAAGTTCGGCGAGGCTCAGGACGCGATGAGCGAGCGCGGGCGGGAGTCGGGGCGTGAGCCCGGGCGTGAGCGGGAGCCTGGGCGTGAGCGCGGGCAGAAGTCGCCGGGGACTCCGCAGACTCCGCAGGAGCGTGAGCGGATCCAGCGTGAGCGTGAGCAAGGGGGGCAGCGGCGTCGTGAGGAGCCGCAGCGTGGGGGGCGGCAGACGCCGGACGAGACGGAGCGGGCTATGCGGGAAGAGCAGGACCGGTTCGACCAGGACTACGACATGTAGCTCCGCTTGGCTTGGCCGATGAGCGAGCGTGGGGTGCCCTTGCTGTTGAGGGCACCCCACGTTTGTGTTGGGCGTGCTGGTGGTTGGTTGTCGGGTGCGGGTTGATCGTGGCTGGTCGCGCAGTTCCCCTCGCCCCCAAAAGACTGCGCAGTTCCCCGCGCCCCTGGAAGAACGCGCAGTTCCCCGCGCTCCCTGAGCGCGTGCGGTACCGCGCCCCGTAGGGGGCGCGGGGAACTGCGCGACCAGCCCCCACCGGCCCGCGGGTTCACATCACCTTGGCGGGAGTTTTGGGCGGGATCTGTTGGGGGTGTGGTCGTGGGTTGGAGGGGTTGCGGCTGGGTGGGTGGTCAGGAGGTTCAGGGCCAGGTGTACCGCGTCGGTGAGTTGGGCGTGGCGGCCCTCCGCCCAGTCCAGCGGGGTGCGGAGGATCTCCAGGTCGGGGGTGACGCCATGGTTTTCGACGGTCCAGCCGTACGCGTCGAACCAGGCCGCGTTCATGGGGACCGTGATGACGGTGCCGTCGCCGAGGCGGTGGCGGCCGGTCATGCCGACCACGCCGCCCCAGGTGCGCTGGCCGACCACCGGGCCGAGCTTCAGCAGCTTGAACGCCGCCGTGATCATGTCGCCGTCCGAGGAGGTCATTTCGTCGGCGAGGGCGACTACCGGGCCACGGGGGGCGTTGGAGGCGTACGACACCGGCTGGGCGTTGCGGGTCAGGTCCCAGCCGAGGATCGTACGGGTGAGCTTCTCGACGACCAGTTCGCTGATGTGGCCGCCCGCGTTGCCCCGTACGTCGACGATGAGGGCGGGCCTCGACACCTCCATGCGCAGGTCGCGGTTGAACTGGGCCCAGCCAGAGCCGCCCATGTCGGGGATGTGGAGGTAGCCGCAGCGGCCGCCGCTCAACTCGCGTACGACCTCGCGGCGTTTGGCCACCCAGTCCTGGTAGCGCAGGGGGCGTTCGTCCACGAGGGGGACCACCGCCACGCGGCGCGAGCGGCCCCCGCCCTCCGCCGGGGTGAAGGTCAGCTCCACCGTCGTACCGCCCGCGCCCGCGAGCAGCGGGTACGGCCCCGTGACCGGGTCCACCGGGCGGCCGTCCACGTGGGTGAGCACCGCGCACTCGCGGATCCCCGTACCGGCCAGTGGGGAACGCGCCTTGGAGTCGGAGGAGTCGCCGGGCAGGATGCGCTTGACCATCCAACGGCCGCCGCGCCGGACGAAGTTGGCGCCCAGGAGGCCCTGCGGGCGCTGATAGTGCGGTGGCCCCTCGTTGCGGCGCGCGGCGGAGACGTACGCGTGTGAGGTGCCCAGTTCGCCCAGTACCTCGCGGAGCAGATCCGCGAACTCGTCGGGGGACGCGACCCGTTCGACCAGCGGACGGTACTGGTCCAGGATCCCGTCCCAGTCGATACCGCACATGTCGGGCGCCCAGAAGTAGGCGCGGATGAGGCGGCCCGCCTCGGCGTACGCCTGCCGCCACTCGGCGCCCGGGTCGGCCTCGTGCATGATGCGGCGCAGGTCGATCCAGACCGTCGTGTCGAGGTCGCCGGACTCGGTGGAGGGGACGGCGCGCAGGTCGCCCTCGTCCACGACCACGAGCCGGCTGCCGTCGCCGCTGAGCGCGAACCAGTCCAGATGCTCGACGAGTTCGGACTTCTTCGCCTTGGTGATGTTGAAGTACTCGAGGGTCGGACGGCCCGACGTGTCATCGGGGTTGGCGAAGGTTTCCCCGAGCGCGCCGGAGATCGGCCAGCGCAGCCAGACCAGACCGCCGCCCGCCACCGGGTGCAGTGCCGAGTACTTGGAGGCCGTGACCGGGAACGGGGTCACGCGGCTCTCCAGGCCCTCGATCTCCACGCTCGTCACCGTGCCGTCGCCGTCGCCCGTGTCGTCCTCGACCGGGTCCAGGCCGCCGGCCGCCGGCCGTCCCTCCGGGGTCAGAGCGAAGGGCGAGGGCGTCGCGGAGGACAGGGGCACGAGGTACGGGCGGCAGCCCAGCGGGAAGGACAGGTCACCGGTGTGCACGTCGTACACCGGGTCGAAGCCGCGCCAGGAGAGGAAGGCGAGGAAGCGCCCGTCGCGGGTGAAGACCGGGTTCTCGTCCTCGAAGCGGCCGTTGGTGACGTCGACGATCGTGCGCGCTCCCGGGCCCTCGATCCGCGCCATCTTGATCTGCCGGAGGGTGCGGCCGATGCCCGGGTGGGACCAGGTCAGCCAGGCGCCGTCGGGGGAGAAGGCGAGGTCCCGCACCGGGCCGTTGACGGACTGGATGAGCTCCGTGACCTGGCTTCCCCCGGATTCCGTCCGGGAGGTGCCCCCGGAGTCCTCCGTCGCGTCGATGAGCAACAGCCGCCCGTCGTTCGAAGCGATCGCGAGCCGCTCGCCCTGCGGGTCCGAGACGAGTTCCAGTACGCGGCCCAGCTCGCCGGAGGCCAGCCGGCGCGGCTCGCGCTCGCCGGTCGCACGCGGCAGGTACGCGATCTCGACGGCGTCCTCGCCCTCCGCGTCCGTCACGTACGCCACCTGCCCGCCCGAGCCGAGCATCTCCGGCAGCCGGACCCGTACGCCCGGGGTGTCCGCGATCGTGCGCGCGGGGCCGTCCCGGTGCGTGAGCCAGTACAGGCTGCCGCGTACGACGACGGCGCTGGCCCGGCCCGTCTCGTCCACGGAGATCCCGTCGACGTTCTGCGCCGCCGGCACCTGGTACGTACGCCGTCCCGCGCGCGGCCCGCCGAGGCGCACGTCGAGACGGCGGGGCAGCGAATCCGACGAGTCCGCGGTCAGGTCGTCGACGATCCACAGGTCGCCCGCGCACTGGTAGACGACCCGGGTGCCGTCACTCGACGCGTGCCGGGCGTAGAACGCGTCGTGGTCGGTGTGGCGGCGCAGGTCGGAGCCGTCGTGCAGGCAGGAGTAGAGGTTGCCGATGCCCTCGTGGTCGGAGAGGAAGGCGATCCGCTCGCCGACGAACATCGGCGCGTCCAGGTGCCCGTCGAGGTCGGCGAGGATCCGCTGCCCGTGCAGCCAGAGCCGGCCGGTGGCGCCGCCGCGGTAGCGCTTCCAGGCGGCGGGCTCGTGCGGCGGCGTGCCGGTGAGCAGCAGAGTTCTTCGCTCGCCGTCGAAGTCGGCGACCGCGATGTGGGAGACCGGGCCCCAGGGGAGCTTGCGGCCGGGGTCGCCGTTGACCGGCACGCTGTAGGCCCAGGTGAAGTACGAGAAGGGCTCGCCGTGCGAGGCGACGGCGAGGATGTCGCTGTTTCCTTCCTGGTCGGGGGGTGACCAGCCGCAGACCTGGGTGTCGGCGTTGCCCCAGTAGGTGAGCCGCCGGGCCGGGCCACCGCCCACCGGCGCCAGATGGATCTCCGGGTCGAGGCTGCGCCAGGTCGTGTACGCGATGTGACGGCCGTCGGGCGAGAAACGCGGGTGGCTCACCTTCGTACGGTCGACGGTCAGCCGCCGGGCGCGGCCCGGGCCGTCCAGGCGGGTCACCCAGAGGTCGTCCTCGGCCGCGAAGCAGAGGCGGTCGCCGCTGAGGTGCGGGAAGCGCAGGTAGGCGGCGGTGCTGTCGTCTCCGGTCGCGGTGTCGGTCGCGGTCTCGTACTCGTACTGGTCAGTCACCCACCCATGCTTTTACGGTGGCTGGGGACCGGCAACTCGTGGTCCGAAAAGGTGCCTGGCCCAGCCGAAAAAGTGCGTGACCCAAGCCACGTACGAAACAGTTTCGTTTCGAAGCGTCCATGGGGTACCTTAGTAGACGTACGAGAACGTTTCGTTCGGAGTCGAGTCGGCCCCGAGTTGCCGGAGTAGCGGGAGTGGTGAGTGGGATGGCTGAGGCAGCAACGGTGCGTCGCAGCCGGATCACGCCCGAGCGTGAGGCCGAGTTGTACGGGGCCGTGCTCGACCTGCTCCGGGAGGTCGGTTACGACGCCCTGACCATGGACGCCGTGGCGGCCCGCACCAAGTCCAGCAAGGCCACCCTCTACCGCCAGTGGGGCGGCAAGCCTGAGCTGGTCGTGAAGGCGATGCGGCACATGAAGCCGGGCAGCACCGCGGACGTCGACACCGGGTCCCTGCGGGGCGACATGCATGCGGTGGTGCTCCGCCAGGACGACTGCGCCATGGAGCAGAACTCCGCGCTGATGCGGGGCGTGTCCGTGGCGATCCACGCGAACCCGGATCTCCTACGGGCGTTCCGGGAACTGCTCATCGAGCCGGAGATGGAAGAAATCCGCCAGGTGGTGCAGCGCGGCATCGACCGGGGCGAGGTCCGTCCGGACAACCCGGCGATCGACTACGTGCTGCACATGATGATCGGCGGCTTCGCGGCTCGCACGATGATCGACGACCAGCCGCCGACGCAGGAGTTCCTCCGCTCGTACATCGACGCTGTGATCCTCCCCGCCCTCAGCGCCTGATCCTCCCCTCCCCTTCCTCGACAACCCCTTCGAGGGCCCTCCCCAAGCAAGTCCCCAGTTCCACCTGACGCGATCGCTCACGTCGTCGGGCTGATGACCCCTGCCCTGATGCCATCACCGACCTGACCGGGAGTACGCCCTCGTGGCCACGTTCCTCTACAAACTCGGCCGACTCGCCTTTCGGCGACGGCACTTCGCCGTCCTGATATGGGTGGCCCTGCTGACCCTCGCGGGCGTCGGCGCGGCAAGCGCGCCCGCCGCCGGAACCACCTCCTTCTCGATCCCCGGCACCGAGGCGCAGAAGGCCTTCGACCTGCTGGAGCAGCGCTTCCCCGGCGGCAGCGCCGACGGAGCGACCGGGCGCATCGTCTTCAAGGCGCCCGACGGCGAGAAGATGACGGACGCCGACAACAAGGCGACCGTCGAGAAGACCGTCAAGGAACTGGGCGACGGCTCCGAAGTCGTCTCCGTCACCGACCCGTTCACGACGAATGCCGTGAGCAAGGACGGCACGGTCGCCTACACGTCGGTGAAGTACGAAGTCCCCGGCATGGAGCTGGCGGACTCGACCAGGGACGCCCTGGAGAAGGCCGGGGACGAGGCCCGGGCCACCGGGCTGACCGTCGACGTCGGAGGTGACGCGCTCGAGGCCGGGGCCGAGATGGGGGCGATCGGCGAGATCATCGGCCTGGCCATCGCCGCGGTCGTCCTCGTCATCACCCTGGGCTCGCTGGTCGCGGCCGGACTGCCGCTGCTGACGGCGATCATCGGGGTCGGCATCGGTGTCTCCACCATCACCGCCCTCGCCAACGCGCTCGACCTCGGCGACACCACCTCCACGCTCGCCCTGATGATCGGTCTCGCGGTCGGCATCGACTACGCGCTGTTCATCGTCTCCCGCTACCGGGCCGAACTGGCCGAGGGCCGCGACCGCGAGGAGGCGGCAGGCCGCGCCACCGGCACCGCCGGCTCGGCGGTGGTCTTCGCCGGCCTCACGGTCGTGATCGCGCTGGCGGGCCTCGCGGTCGTCAACGTCCCGATGCTGACCAAGATGGGCCTCGCGGCGGCGGGCACGGTCGTGGTCGCCGTCCTCATCGCGCTGACCATGATCCCGGCGCTGCTCGGGTACGCGGGCAAGAAGATCCGCCCGACGGGTGTGAAGCGCAAGCCGGCCGACGCCAACAAGTCCGAGAAGCAGCAGACCAGGCCCAATATGGGCACCCGCTGGGCGAACTTCGTCATCCGCCGTCCGGCCGCCGTGCTGCTGCTCGGTGTGGTCGGCCTGGGTGTGATCGCCGTCCCGGCCACCCAGCTGGAGCTGGGCCTGCCCGACGACGGCGCGCAGCCGACCTCCACGACGCAGCGCCGGGCGTACGACCTGCTGTCGGAGGGCTTCGGTCCCGGGTTCAACGGCCCCCTGATGCTCGTGGTCGACGCCAAGAACAGCGACGAGCCCCAGGCGGCCGCCACTACGGTGGTCGACAGGATCAAGGGCCTCGACGACGTCGTGACGGTGAGCCCGGCGGCGTTCAACAAGGCCGGCGACACCGCGACGATCACCGTGATCCCGGACTCCAAGCCGTCCTCGACGCAGACCGAGGACCTGGTGCACGCCATCCGTGACCAGGGCGCCGACGTCAAGGCCGACACGGGCGCGGAGGTACTGGTCACCGGCACCACCGCGATGAACATCGACTTCTCGCAGAAGCTCAACGACGCGCTGGTCCCGTACCTGGCCCTGGTGGTGGGCCTCGCCTTCCTCCTCCTCATCGTGGTCTTCCGCTCCATCCTGGTCCCGCTGAAGGCGGCCCTCGGCTTCCTGCTGAGCGTGCTCGCCGCGCTCGGTGCCGTGGTCGCGGTCTTCCAGTGGGGCTGGCTCGCCGGTCTGATCGGCGTCGAGGAGACCGGCCCGATCATGTCGATGATGCCGATCTTCATGGTGGGCGTGGTCTTCGGTCTCGCGATGGACTACGAGGTGTTCCTCGTGACCCGCATGCGGGAGGCGTACGTCCACGGCGAGACGCCGAGCCAGGCCATCGTGACCGGCTTCCGGCACAGTGCCCGGGTCGTGGTCGCCGCCGCGATCATCATGATGGCCGTCTTCGGCGGCTTCATCGGCGCCGGCGACTCGATGATCAAGATGATCGGCTTCGGCCTCGCGATCGCCGTCTTCTTCGACGCGTTCGTGGTGCGCATGGCCATCGTCCCGGCGGTCCTGGCCCTGCTCGGCGACAAGGCCTGGTGGCTGCCGAAGTGGCTGGACCGGGCGCTGCCGAACGTGGACGTCGAGGGTGAGGGACTGCGGGCCCACGACAGCGAGAACGTGGACCCGGACGAGGACCGGGAGCTGGTTCGCGTCTGAGCCCTCGCTTGATCTGAGGAGCATCCTCACCTGACCGGCCTGCCGCGCTACCGCTTCGTGTAGCGCGGCAGGCCTTCGGTCGAGATCGTCCACTCGCCGATGGTGACGTCCTCGCCGTACACGAAGTCCTTGCGAGTGGCGTAGCGCGGGCCGTCCGGGGTTGCGTGGATGTCCGAGAGAACGGCGCCGTCTCCGGTGCGAGGGTCGAAGATCACGTAGACGGGGATACCGAGCAGGGGATAGTCGCGCACCTTGCCCACCCAGTCGTTGTCCGGGTTCGAGCGGGATACGACTTCGATGGCGGCGATCAGCGTGCGTGGATCGAAGGAACCCGGGACATCCATGTCCGTCATGGCGATCACCATGACGTCGGGGTGGCGCATGATGCCCTCGGGTTCGGCTTCCACGTCGGGCGTGCCTGTATGAGCGACCAGCTCTTCCGGCATGACCTTCTCGAGGCGCTTCCGGAGGTGCAGTGTGGTCATCTCGTGCGGGCCGATGGGCGCCATCATGTCGTGGACGATCCCTTCCCTGGTGATCTCGAATTTGCCGGGAAGCGTGTCGTCCATCGACTCAAGGAACTCACGCATCGCCTGGTAACGGTGGTGATTGTCTGGCCGTGCGTTGTCCGGGGCGATGGTCATGGCGCTCGCTCCTCGTAGTCTGTGCCCAGGGGCAAGGATCGTCACGTCCATGCTAGGCGGCCTCCTTCTGATCGGATCGGCAGTCGCGGCAGCGGCCCGGCTCCGGGGCGCGGAAGGCACGGTCGCAGTCCTCGCAGGTCTGGAAGGGGTGCGGGCGGGGCGTCTCCCGCACGACGGGAACAGGCGGCGGCAGCAGCTCGATGAGGCGGTGGGCGAGGAGCGCGGCCGGGTGTCGCAACGGTTCCTGGGGGAGGTTCGCGGTCAGCGTCCGGCGTACGGCCTCGGGCGCGGCCCCGCGTTCCAGCCAGGCGGCGACGCCGGGCGCGAGGCGGCGTACGTCGCGCTCGGCGAGCAGGAGGCGGGGATCGTCGCGGTGCAGGGCCGCGAGCAGGTCGGTGGCGATGCGATGGCTCTCCAGGTCGTGGACCTCGGGCTCAGGAATGGGAGGCGGTGGCAGGGGTGGCTTGGGAGAGGGAGCGGGAGCGGCGGGTTCCGGGGCTGCTTCTTGTTCGTCCCGTTGTGCGTCTGGTCGTACGTCTCGCCGTACGTCGATGGGGGCGCCGCCCGCCTGGGGCTCGGCCCGGGGCTGGTTGTACGACACGGTTCGCGTGACCACACGCCCGCTGGGGAGCCGTTCGCGGCTACGCGCCAGGTAGCCGTGGGTCTCCAGCTCCCGCAGGGCTGCCGCGATGCGGGTCTCGCCCTCCGGGAAGCGGGCGGCGAGCGTCTTGATGTCGACGCGGGCGCTGGACGGCAGCGACTGGATGTGGACGGCGAGTCCGATCGCCAGAAGGCTCAACTGCCGGTGCTGGGCGAGGTGGTTGCCGACGACCGTGTAGCGCGTCGTCTGGCGGACGTTGATGTGGGTGACGCCGCGCGGATTGGCGGGCGGCGCGCACGAGGGCGCGCTAGGGTGCTGGGTATCCATCGGGAAGGGGCTTTCTTCCTTGGTGGTCAGGCCCTCGATCGGGATCGCTAGTCCCGGCCGGGGGCCGATGCATTTTCTGAGGTTGTCGTGCCTGTCTTGCCGCGGCGAGCATAGGGCTGCCAACCTCCGGAAATTCCAGTCAAGTTGGCAAATGTCACCCATGCGAGTGACGGGCGCTCACGGGAGGCTGGAGGGGGTTGGTGGGGGGATTTCCCCGGGGGATTTAAATCCTTGATCACGTGGAGGCCCGCCGCTCGGCTCACCGAGACCGGTCGGATCGCGATCCGGTGGGAGCCGCTTCGGGTACGAGGGTGATCTCGGCCCAGACCGTCTTGCGCGGTGCCGATCCCGATGTCACGCCCCAGCGGTCGGCGAGGGCCTCCACAAGGAGGAGGCCGCGGCCCGACTCGGTGTCCGGCTGCAGTGAGCCGAGCCGGGGTAGACGGTCACCGCGGGTGTCCGTGACCTCGATACGGAGCGTGTCACCGACCACGTACAGCGCCAGCCGGAAGCTGCGGCCCGAAACCCGCCCGTGCGTCGCGGCGTTGGCCGCCAGCTCGGCCACGATGTGGCTCGCGGCGTCCAACGGGAGTTCCCAGGTGCGGAGTTGCTCGGCGGCGAGCAGGCGCGCGAGGTGGGCGCCGCATGGCGTGGGGGACAGCAGCACGCTGAAGTTGCTGACGGTGCAGTCGAGTTCCGGTTCGGCCTGGGCGGTTCGCTGATTCATGTCACACAGCGTGGCGGATGCTGCTTACGCTGACCTGCGATGACGCCTGTGCGTATGGAGACTGTCCGGGCTTTGTCTCGTTCTGTCTTGGCTGTCTCGGGTGTCGTACGGGTACGGGTGCGCGTTGGAGGTGGGTGGCTATGGGCAGCAGCGAAGGTGTGGACGAGGCCGACTGGGACCTTGAACCGGGGGACGAGAGCGCGCCGTTGGTCGAGGCCGTGGGGCGCCTGGTCAAGTTCTGCCGGGAGGGCGCCGGGATGCGGGTGGCCGAGTTCGCCGATGTCATGCGGTACGGCGAGGACATGGTCCGCAAGATCGAGCGCGGGAGGCGGATTCCCCGGGTGGAGTTTCTGGACCGGGCGGACGAGATCCTGAACGCGGGCGGGCATCTCAAGGCGTTCAGGGAGGACATGGAGAAGGCTCGGTATCCGAAGAAGGTGCGCGAGCTGAAGGAGTTGGAGGACCGGGCGGTCGAGGTCTCGTTGTACAGCAACCACAACATTCATGGGTTGCTGCAGACGGAGGAGTTCACGCGGGCGTTGCTCGGAGTGAGGCGGCCTGCGTACTCGCAGGACGAGTTGGAGCGCATGGTTGCGGCGCGTATGGGACGGCACTCCATCTACGAGCGCTCGCCTGCTCCTGAACTCAGCTTTGTCCAGGAACAGGTGACGCTCGAACGCCCGATCGGCGGGACAATGGTGCTGCGCCGACAGCTCGAACGCCTGCTGGAGGTAAGCAAGTTGCCGAACGTCGAGATCCAGGTGATGCCGACCCGCCACGAAGGCCACCCCGGCATGAGCGGCTTGATCGAGTTGCTGAAGTTCGAGGACGGATCCGCAGTGGGGCGCTCCGATGGCGCGTTCAACGGTCGCCCGGTCTCGGACCTCAGGCAGCTCCGGATCCTCGAACTTCGGTATGGCATCATCCGAGCTCAGGCTCTCTCACCGAGGGAGTCACACGCCTTCATTGAGAAAGCGCTGGGAGAACTATGAGCACCCCGGAACTCCACTGGTTCAAGAGCAGCTTCAGCAGCAGCAGCGAAGGCGACGACTGCGTCGAGATAGCCGTAGCCCCCGCCACCATCCACATCCGCGACTCCAAAACCCCCACCGCCCCCCACCTCACCGTCGCCCCCACCACCTGGAATTCGTTCGTGACGCATGTAACCGGCAGCTAACCTGCCGTGCATGACCCCTTCGGAATCAGGCGCCCATCCCCGTTTCGCAGAGGCCCTCGAAGAACTGGGACTCGGTGAACTCCACGCACAGATCCGCCGCTTCCCGGACGCGACCCGTACCGCCGCCGAGGCCGCCGCCGCGATCGGGTGCGAGTTGAGCCAGATCTGCAAGTCGCTGATCTTCGCGGCGGACGGGACCCCGGTCCTCGTGCTGATGGACGGGGCCTCCCGCGTGGACCTCGAACTCGTGCGGCGGGAACTCGGCGTTGAGAAGGTGACGCGGGCCAAGGTCGACGTCGTACGGGAGACGACCGGGTACGCGATCGGTGGCGTCCCGCCCTTCGGGCACCGCACCAAGACCCGTGTCCTGGCAGACCGTTCGCTGCTGGACCACGACACGGTGTGGGCCGCCGCGGGCACCCCGTACACCGTCTTCCCCATGGAACCGAAAACCTTGATCGCCCACGCTGGCGCCACCCTGGTGGACGTACGCGAGCAGAACCCGTGACCCCGCTGGTGACCGCGGCCGTCCTGCTCGCCGCGGTCACCCACGCAAGCTGGAACGCCATCGCCCACCAGATCACCGACAAGCTGGTGGGCTTCACGCTGATAGCGGGCGGCGGCATGCTGATCGGGCTGGCCATGACCCCGTTCGTCGTCTTCCCGGAGGCTGCCGCGTGGCCGTACCTGCTCGCCTCGGCGGTGATCCACCTCGCCTACTACGTGCTGCTGATGCGGTCGTTCCGGCTCGGGGACTTCGGGCAGGCGTACCCGATCGCGCGCGGCACCGCGCCCCTCGTCGTCACCGCGCTCGCGGCCGTCTTCGCGCACGAGGTCCCCAACGGTTGGGCGGCGGCGGGCATCGCACTGTCCTGTGCCGGGTTCACCGGGGTCGCCCTGTGGGGGCTGAGCAGACACCGGCCCAACTGGGCGGCGATCGGGGCAGCGTTGGCGACGGGCCTGTCCATCGCTGCGTACACCGTCGTCGACGGGCTCGGGGTGCGCGCCTCCGGCTCGGCGCTCGGCTACATCGCCTGGCTGATGGCGATGGAGGGCGTGACGATCCCGGCGTACGCCGTGTACCGCTGGCGCGGCCAACTCGTCACCGTCCTCCGCCCGTTCGCGACCCTCGGCCTCCTTGGCGCGGCCCTGTCCGTGGCGGCGTACGGCCTGGTCTTCTGGGCCCAGCCCCGCGCCGAAACTCGCCCCCATCGCGGCCCTTCGCGAGTCCTCAGTCAAGTCGTGCTCATGCGGTAATAACCTTGCCGGCCAGGGGGCTGGATGAGGTTGTTCCGATACACCCTGGCCTCGTCCCGCGCCTGAGCTCATGGATGAGTCGTCCGGCGTTCGAGCAAAGCCGACCAACTTGCCGCGGTGTCGATCCTCCCTGGACATGGCATCACGGCGAGACCGCTCGTAACATCTGACGTCATGAGGTCCGGGGGGAGATGGAAGAGGGCTGCCGCTTTCGGGGTAGGCGTTGCTGGCCTGTCGTGGCTGTGCGTGGTCGTGTTGCGTGGAGGATTCGATGCGGCGAATCCCATTGCGAGCGTCATCGGAGCCGCAGTCGGCGTCCTTGCTTGGCTCGCGGGACTGGGCGGATCGGGATCTCAAGCCCCGATCATGGGTGACCCTCCGTCCCCGCCGGTGGCAGAGGTACCCGGCTGGGTTGTTGGACGTTCAGAGGCTGACCGCGCAATTAATTTCGTGTGTACACGACGACGCTCAGCGGGCTCCGTAGGCCTCACAACGGCCCTGGAAGGCGCTGGGGGATTCGGCAAAACAACCCTGGCAACGATTGTCTGCGCAAGCCCAAAGGTGAAAAAGCGATTCCAGGGCCGCATCTACTTTGTGACTGTGGGCCGCAGCGTACGCGATCGAGCAGCAATTTCCGCAAAAGTAGCGGAAGTAACAAGATATATTACAGGCGATACGACACCGTTCGACGATCCAGAGCTTGCTGGCGCACACCTTGGCCGACTGCTAGACCAGCGCCCGCGCACCTTGTTGGTTCTGGACGACATTTGGGAACCAGAACAACTCGCTCCATTCCTGCTGGGCGGAGCACAGTGCGTACGCCTTATCACAACACGCATTCCCGCCGTTCTACCAGTCGATGCCGAGCGGATCCAGGTGGATCAGATGCCTTCAGTGCAGGCCGACGCTGTACTGACGGGCAATCTGCCGGAACTGTCACCCGAGGTCAAAGATCAACTTCTGGCACTCACCGGCCGCTGGGCGCTGCTGTTGCGCCTGACGAACCGCATTATTGCTGCCCAAATTGCTAGTGGGATGGACCCAAATTTAGCAGCGTCCAGCACGGCGCAGCGCATACAAAGTGAGGGGCCAACCGGAGTTGACGACCCAACTGCACCGGTGGACCTGGACGATCCAAAGCGCCGAAGTACAGCCGTACGTGCAACCGTAGAAGCCGCAACGCAGTTACTGCCCCCTGGCGGCTATGCGCGGTTCCTGGAGCTAGGCGTTTTTTCGGAAGATGAAGACATACCCGTAAATTTGGTGTCTGATCTTTGGCGCGCCACCGACAGTCTCACCGAGTCGGATTCGAGAGGCCTGTGCCACACACTAAATGGGCTTTCTCTTGTCTCCCTTAATCCGGAGAATGGCGGTCAAGTGAAAATCCATGATGTCCTGCGCGACTACATGAGAAGCGAAATGGGTGCTCAGCACCTGACCGAGGTCAACGACGTATTTCTCAACGGGATCGCGACAAGGCTTCCTTGTTACTCGGTCGCGACTGTGTCATCCGACGCCATTGTGGCATGGTGGGAACAAACCGACAGCTACATGCTTGACCACACAATAGACCACCTTCTTGCGGCAGGGAGAGTCCTACAAGCCGAGACCCTCGCTAGTAACCTCCGCTGGATCGAAGCACGTCTACTCCAGCGAGGCCCTACAGCGCCCTGGTCCGACCTTGCGATGATTCCGACTGCCGCGGCCACTACCCGTGCACGAGATCTGGCGCGAATAGCACATCTGTTGCAACCAACGGATCCCTCGTCTGCCCTCCTTTACGTACTTTGCAGCAGACTCGAAGCCATTGACGAATGGCATGACCAAGTCGTCGTGAGACAAGAGGAACAATCCAGCGAGCCAAAACTACTCAACGGGTGGCCGCCGCCGGACCTGCCTAACCCGGACCTCTTGCGGACTCTGACCGAAAATACTGGCGGCACCATCGCGATGGCCTCTGCGCCGGATGGTAGATGGCTAGCCGCAATCGGCAGCGGAAAAGTGGAAGTATGGGAGGTCGCATCCGGAAAGCTCCTTGCCCAACTTGACACCCCTAATATAGTCGCGCTTGATATTTTCCCTGACGGATCGCGTATAGCCATCGCGGACGGGGCAGCTGTCAGAACATGGAACCCTATAAGCGGAGAACTCGCGATTATTGATTGCGGCACAAGCCTCGATATCCGAGACATTCGTGTCGGTCCCAACGGGGTATGGCTTGCTGCCGCATACGACGACGGTGTCCGAATCGTTGACATTAATTCCTCCTCCGTTGATGCGCTACTGCGCTGCAATTGGACGATGTGCCTTGCGATTTCGCCGGATGGCTCCTGGATAGTTACGGGAAATGCAGATGGTGATATTCAGGTCTGGGATACGGCCACTAGATCGACCACCCGTACACTTCCCAGGCGACGGGGCGTGATACGTTCCGTCGCGATCGCACCCAACGGCAACTGGTCTGCCGCTGCTAGCGGCGATGGAGTGCAAATCTGGAATACGGGAAGTAGCGAATTCAGTGCGACTCTTACTCAAGACCTCGGGGCAACGCATAGCGTAGTTATTTCTACCGATAGCACTTGGCTTGCCATCACGAGCAACGATGCACTGGCACGCATATTCGATGCTGCAACGGGGGACCTGAGGACCTACCTGACGGGGTATCAAGACTTTATAGGTGCGGCAGCTGTTGCGCCTGACGGTACTTGGCTTGCAACTGGCGGGAATGCAATCCGAATTTGGGAGCACGCTTCCCAGATCGAACCACAGGCCGCGCCGAACTCGCCAGTCTCGATACAGCGTGTAATAGCGGCGCCGACCGGAGGTACCCTCGCCACCATTGACGCAAATGGGCAGGTGGAGATAAGGATGCAATCCACCGGAGAGCGGACTGTGCGGCTCGGGCATTCGGCGATGATCGAAGATTTAGTATTTTCTCCGGATGGTACATGGCTAGCTACAGTAGGCGAGGATGGTGTCCATCTTTGGGACACCTCGGGCGTCCTGCTTGAAACTCTTACTCAGGCAAGTGACTTTCGCGCCGTAGCTATCAGTCCAGACGGAATAAAGGTTCTGGCTGGCAAAGAAGGGGGTGGCATATACGCTTGGAACCGACTCGGTATGCTGCTCCATAACATTACAGGCGACAAAACTGTGCACGCTATCGCATTCGCGCCGGATGGCGCCTGGTTCGCCACTGGTACTAATCAGGACGTCAAGATCTGGCACATTGATTCTGATTCTGTGGCTCTTACCCGACAGTTTGCGTACCCGGCACAGGATTTGAGTGTCACCCCGGATGGCGCCTGGCTCGTCAGCCTTACCGATAGTCAAGTGAAGATGGCGGAAATCAGTAGCGGACAAATCTTTGCTGCATTCGGTGCGACATCAAGACGACCGGCACTTTCGCCGAACGGAGAATGGTTGGCAACGTTGAATGAGGCGCGCATTCTTCAGGTATGGAGTTGGATGGAAGGTAGCCTTGTAACCATTATGCGAACAGAAGGGCGCCTCTTGGACTACTGCTGGTCCCCCGACGGGTCCATTCTCTTTGCTTGTGGAGATCAAGGCGTCTATTCACTCAGATTTGTTCCATGAGGCCTTACTTCCCTAAAATCGAGAAAGAAAAGAAGAGCTGCACGCCGGTTGAGGCTGACGGTTCACAGCGACAGGTTCACAGCGAGGCCCGCACCGCCCGTACCAGCGCCTGCGCCCGCGGATCCGCCGTCACCGTCTTGCGGAAGCCGTTCGTGACGTAACCGAAGGCGATGCCCGACTCGGGGTCCGCGAAGCCCAGCGGCCCGCCGCGACCGGGGTGGCCGAAGGACGTCGGGCCCAGGAGGGGGGAAGCCGAGCCGTGGAGCATGTAGCCGAGGCCGAAGCGGGTGCTGACGACCAGGGTGCGGTCCGGGCCCGCGGATTCCTCGGCCCGGGCCAGGTCCACCGTGGCCGGGGTCCACAGGCGCGTGCCGCCCAACTCGCCCTCGCCACCGTCCACTTCACCGGTCAGGGAGGCGTAGAAGCGGGCCAGCCCGTCCGCCGTCGAGATGCCGTTGGAGGAGGGCAGGGCCGCCGCGCGGTAGGCGGGGTCGTTGTCGTCGGGGGGCGGACTGATCGCGGCGAAGGCGCGGGAGGTCGTGGAGGACGGGTCCTTGTAGGCCTCGGCCACCGCCCGCTTCGGGCGGGTGCGCAGTGAGCTCCCCGACTCCGGAGGGCTGATCCTGCCCGCGCGGCCCACCCGGTGGGCCTCCGTCTCCGGCAGGCCGACCCACAGGTCAAGGCCCAGCGGGGCGGAGATCTCGGTTGCGATCCACTCGCCTGTGCCCCGGCCGCCCGTGACGCGGCGGACGAGTTCGCCGAGGATCCAGCCGAACGTGTGCGGGTGGTAGCCGTGGTCCGTCCCCGGCTCCCAGATCGGGGCCTGCGCCGCGATGGCGTCGGCCGTACGGTCCGGGTCCGCGGCCTCGGCCGGGGTCAGCGGACGGTCCACCACGGGTACGCCGGCGCGGTGCGACAGCACGTGCCGGACCAGCAGCCGCTCCTTGCCCCGGGCCTTGAACTCGGGCCAGTACTCCGCCACCGGAGCGTCCAGGTCCAGCTGCCCTCGCTCATGGAGCAGGAGGAGTACAGCCGCTCCGACGCCCTTCGTCGCCGAGTGCACGACATGCGCGGTGTCCCGCTCCCAGGGAGCCGAATCCGCTGTGCCGTCGACGTCCCGGATTCCGCCCCACAGATCCACGACCTTGCGCCCGTCCCGGTACACGGCGACGGCCGCGCCCAGCTCCCCGAGCGTCTCGAAGTTCCGCACGAACGCGTCCCTGACCGGCTCGAAGCCCTCCGCCACTGTGCCGTTCACGTCCACGCCCGTACTCCTGTCTCGCGCACCCACGACAGTGGGTGCAACACGCACCCACCACCGAGGATTCCTAGCCCAGCAGGATCGACACGTCGATGTTGCCCCGGGTCGCGTTCGAGTACGGGCACACCTGATGGGCCGCGTCCACGAGCTTCGACGCGATGTCCTGGTCGAGGATGGGGAGCGAGACGCTCAGGGCCACCGCAAGGCCGTACCCCTGGTGTGCGTTGGGCCCGATACCCACCTTCGCGGCGACCGTCGAACCGGTCAGGTCGTAGCCGGCGCGGCGGCCGACGAGGACCAGCGCGTTGTGGAAGCACGAGCTGTAGCCGGCGGCGAAGAGCTGCTCCGGGTTCGTGCCGTTGCCGTCTCCGCCGAGCGCGGGAGGCATCGCCACTTTGAGATCCAGCTGGCCGTCCTGGCTGGTGACGTAGCCCTCGCGGCCCCCGTGCGCGGTGGCCTCCGCCACGTACATGATCTTCGTGGGACGGCTGTCGAGCTCAACAGTGTGGGTCATGGATCGCCTCACCCCCGGGCAGACGGAAACGCCGATGGAAACAGAGTGCACAAGAACATCGCACACAATGTATCTGCGGATTCCGGTCGGTTATTACCCGGGGGTAGAAACCGCGGGTAACCCAAGCTCAGGCCTGCACCCGCGCCGCCAGCCGCCGCAGATCCTCTCGCAGCCGCTCCACCTCGGCCCCCGTCAGCCGCGTACCGGCCAGCAGCGCGGACGGCACGCACTCCGCCCGCTCCCGCAGCTCCTCACCCCGCCCGGTGAGCGCGACCAGCACCGACCGCTCGTCCCGCGCGGAGCGCTCCCGGCGCAGGAGCCCGGCCGACTCCAGGCGCTTGAGCAGCGGCGACATCGTTCCGTAGTCGAGCCGCAGGGCTCCGGCCAGCTCCTTGACGGTGAGCTCGCCGCGCTCCCAGAGGACCAGCATGACCAGGTACTGCGGATAGGTGAGCCCGAGCGCATCGAGGTGCGGACGGTACGCGGCCGTCACGGCGCGCTGGGCCGCGTACAGCGCGAAGCACAGCTGCTCGTCGAGCAGCAGCGACCCGGCCGGCGAATCTGAGTCCTCTACGTTCGTCACGCGCCCATTGTCACGGAGCGCGGGTCGAAGCCGAAGGGCAACTCCAGACGGTGCTCCTGCATGAGCTCCTCGTCCGAGAGCAGTTCGCCGGTTTTGCCGTCCGCGGCGATCACGCCCTCGCTGAGGATCAGGGCGCGGGGGCACAGTTCGAGGGCGTACGGCAGGTCGTGCGTCACCATGAGCACCGTCACGTCCAACGACCGCAGGATGTCGGCGAGTTCGCGCCGCGAGGCCGGGTCGAGGTTGGAGGACGGCTCGTCGAGGACCAGGATCTCCGGCTCCATCGCCAGGACCGTCGCGACCGCCACCCGGCGCCGCTGCCCGAAGGAGAGGTGGTGCGGCGGTCGGTCGGCGAAGGCCTCCATGCCGACGCGCTCCAGCGCCGTACGCACCCGCGTCTCCAGCTCCGGCCCCTTCAGCCCGGCGGCCGCGGGCCCGAAGGCCACGTCCTCGCGCACGGTCGGCATGAACAGCTGGTCGTCGGGGTCCTGGAAGACGATGCCGACCTTCCGCCGGATCTCCGCCATGTGCTTCTTGCCGACGGGCAGCCCGGCGACGGTCACGGTCCCCGCACCGCCGGTCAGGATGCCGTTGAGGTGCAGCACGAGCGTGGTCTTGCCGGCGCCGTTCGGCCCGAGCAGGGCGACTCGCTCGCCGCGCCCGATGGTGAAGTCCACGCCGAAGAGCGCCTGATGCCCGTCCGGGTACGCGAAGGCGAGGCCGGAGACCTCCAGCGAGGGGGTGTCGCCCAGCGAATGTGTCACTTCCGGCGAATGTGTCACAACATCCATCCCAACAGGCATACGACGAGAGCCGCGAACGGCAGGGCGAAGGCGTACGACCACTGCGCCCGGGACGCGGTCACCTCGTCGATGACCGGCATCGAACCGGCGTACCCCCGGCTGACCATGGCGAGATGCACCCGCTCCCCGCGCTCGTACGAGCGGATGAAGAGGGCACCGGCGGACTTGGCGAGGACGCCCCACGAACGGACTCCACGGGCCTCGAAGCCGCGCGAGTCCCGCGCGATCTTCATGCGCCGCATCTCGTCCGTGATGACGTCCCCGTAGCGGATCATGAAGGACGCGATCTGCACGAGGAGCGGCGGCAGCTTCAACCGCTGGAGCCCCAGGAGCAGTTCGCGCAGCTCGGTCGTCGAGGCGAGCAGTACGGACGCGGCGACGCCGAGGGTGCCCTTGGCCAGCACGTTCCAGGCGCCCCACAGTCCGTTCACGCTCAACGAAAGGCCGAGTACTTCGACCCGCTCGCCCTGCGCCACGAACGGCATCAGCACCGCGAAGGCCACGAACGGCACCTCGATCAGCAACCGCTTCAGCAGGAAGCCCGCCGGGATCCGGGCCGCGTAGGCGACCGTCGCCAGCAGCAGCGCGTACAGGCCGAACGCCCACACCGCCTCGCGCGGGGTCGACACCACGACGAGCACGAAGGCGAAGACGGCCGCGAGCTTGGTGTGCGGCGGCAGGGCGTGCACGGGTGAGTGCCCGTGGCGGTAGAGCCTGTGCGCGTGGCCGGCGCCCATGTCAGGCGTTCTCGGCGACGTCGGCCACGGACGACGGGGACGTCTCGCTCGTACGGCGCCTGCGTACGGCCCAGAAGACGCCCGTCCCCGCGACGACCGTGACGCCCACGCCGATCACGCCCGCGAGGCCGCCGGAGATCCGGGCGTCGGTGAGGCCCTCGATGCTGTAGTCGGCCAGCGGGGAGTCGGCGGCCGCGTGGTCCTCGACCTTGGCGTCGATGCCCTTGTCGGCGGCGACCTTCTCCAGGCCGTCGGGGTTCGCGGAGGCGTAGAAGCTGACGAAACCCGCGAGGACGAGGGAGGCGGCGAGGCCGGTCAGCCAGACCTTCCGGTGCGAACGCGCGGCGGCCGGGACGGGCTCGGCGGCCGGGGCGTCGACCAGCTCTCCGTGCACGCGCAGCTTGAGCGGCACGGTCAGGCCGCGGGCCCCGTACACGAGGTCCGGCCGTACGGCGATGACCGCGCCGACCGTCAGCGCGGTGATCGCGGCCTCGCCGATGCCGATGAGGACGTGGACGCCGACCATCGCGGTGAGGACCTGGCCGATGGGGACGTCCGTGGTGCCGCCGATCGCGTAGACGAGCGTGAAGGCCGCGGCGGCCGCCGGCACGGAGAGCACGGCGGCGACGAAGGCGGAGACGGTAATGGAACGGCGCTTCTTGGGCAGGAGTTTTACAAGGCTCCGGAAGACGGCGTACGCCACGACCGTCGTGACCACCGCCATGACGGTGATGTTCACGCCGAGTGCGGTGAGGCCGCCGTCCGCGAAGAGGATGCCCTGCATGAGGAGGACGACCGAGACGCACAGGACCCCGGTATAAGGGCCCACGAGTATCGCGGCCAGCGCACCCCCCAACAGATGCCCACTGGTCCCGGCCGCCACCGGGAAGTTCAGCATCTGCACGGCGAAGATGAAGGCGGCGACCAGGCCCGCGAGTGGTGCGGTGCGCTCGTCCAGTTCGCGCCGGGCACCGCGCAGGCTCACCGCGACGGCCGCCGCGGCGACCGCTCCGGAGGCCACGGAGACAGGGGCGTTGATAAATCCGTCAGGCACATGCACCCGACGATGATAGTGCCTTGTTGCGAACCGTTCGCAAGAGCGAGTTGGCCATGAATAGACCCCGAGGGGGACTCGGGGGCGCATTCCGGAAAATATGCGACATTGGAGAGGTAGGAGCTCAAAGAGTTCTCAAAAGGTTCCCCATGGGCCATCCATGGGTACGGGTCCGCAACGGGTGCCACAGGCGAAGGAGCCACCGATGTCCGCCGTCGAGCAGTACGCGCGCGCCCACATCGTCACGGACGCAGCGGAGGATCCACCCGCAGTCCCGGTCGCGCTGCGCTATGACCCCGAGGCCGATCCCCGTGAGGTCCACATCACCCTGCCCGGCCACCACGAGTGGGTCTTCGCCCGCGACCTCCTCGAAGAGGGGCTGCGGGTCCCGGTCACCGCGGGTGACGTACACATCTGGCCGTGCGGCCGCGTCCAGGCCGTCATGGAGTTCCACTCGCCGAACGGCGTCGAGGTCGTGCAGTTCGACTCGAAGGCCCTGATCCGCTTCCTGCGGCGTACGTACATGGCCGCCGCCCCCGTGACCCACTGACCGACCGGGCCGTCAGAGCGCAGGCGGGGGTTCAGAAACAGGCCCTTCAGCTGCCCGCCTTCAGGAGCGCCGCCACGATCGGCCCGGACGACTCGCTGCCGTGACCGCCCTCTTGTACGACGCCCGCCGCCGCCAGGTCGCCCTTCCACGCCGTGAACCAGCCGTTGGGCTTCTTCTGGCCGTCGACCTCCGCCGAGCCGGTCTTGGCACCGAAGTCGGGGCCCAGGCCGGCCATGGCCTCGGCCGCCGTGCCGTACGCCGCCGTGTACTGGAGGAGTTCGCGGAGCTGGGACTGGGTGGAGGCGGACAGGGAGCGGGACCCCTTGGCCAGGGTGCGGTCGTCGACCGTCGGAGCCACCAGGTAGGGCTGCTTGAAGGTGCCCGTCTTGGCCGTGGCCACGACCGACGCCATGTTCAGCGGGTTCATCCGGACCCCGCCCTGGCCGATCAGTGAGGCCGCCTTCTGGGCATCCGACTGCACCGGCACCGCGCCGTCGAAACTCGGCACCCCGATGGCCCAGTTGTTCAGGCCGAGCCCGAACACCTGCTGCGCCTGCTCGGTCAGGTCGCCGTCGCCGAGCTCCTTGGCCTGGCTGATGAAGGCCGTGTTGCAGGAGCGCGCGAAGCTCGCCTTGAACGTGCCGTTCTTGATCTGGAACTTGTCGTCGTTCTGGAACTTCCAGCCGCCGTACGTCGAGTACTTGGGGCACGGGTGTTCCTTGTTCACCGACGCGAGCCCCTTGTCGATGAGCATGGACGCCGTCACGATCTTCATCGTCGAGCCGGGGGCCAGCGAGCCCTGGAAGGCGATGTTGAAACCGTGGCCGGAGTTCGCCACGGCCAGGATCTCGCCGCTCGAGGGTCTGATGACGACCGCCGACGCCTTGGACTTCTTGCCCACCTCCTGCTCGGCGGCGGCCTGGAGGCCCGGGCTGAGCGTCGTACGGACCGTGCCCGGGGTGCCCTTGCTCAGCTCCAGCAGGGTCTTGTCGGGGTTCTTCTCGTTGTCGCCGTCCTCGGCGGAGGACGAGGGGGACGCGGAGGAGTCGGTCCCGGCCGACGACCCCGCACGGATCACCCGCAGCTCGATCCCGGCCTTGCCGCCCGCCTTCTTGCCGTACTTCTCCCGCAGGCCGTCCAGGACCGTGCCCAGCGAGGGGTACTTGGCGGCGGTCAGCTCGCCGCCGTCCCGGTCGAGGGCCTTGACCGGCGGCGTCCCGGACTCCCCGGTGACCAGCCGGTCCCCCTTCTCCAGGTCGGGGTGCACGACGGAGGGGAGCCAGTCGATCAGCGGCTTGCCGTCCTTGGCGCGGCGGACGACGGTGAGCTCGGACTCGTACGCGAGGGCCTTGGTCAAACCCTTGTAGGAGACCGTGCCCTTGACGGAGAACGGGACGGAGTCGCCGGAGCGCTTGCCGGCGGTGAGGGTCACATCCTTGATGTACGCCTCCTTGCCGTAACCGGTCAGCAGGGTGCGCGCCGCCGCGGTGTCGTCCGTGGCGGCCGCGGCCGTCGTGACGTCACCGCTCTGCCAGGCCGTGAGGAACGCCGTGGCCGTGGATCTGACCTCGGTCGCCGACAGCGGGCCGGTCTTCACGGCCTTCTTCTCGGCGGCGGCCGACGCCTTGTCGTCGGCCGCCGCCCCGCCGTCGTACACGCTGTAGATGCCGAACCCGGCGCCGCCGACGACCACGGCGATCATCCCGCCGATGACGGCGGGCTTCGTCCTGCCGCGCTCGGCGGCACGCTTCCTGTTCCCCACGCGTTCCGTTCCTTCGCTGCTTCCCCGTTGCCCTCACGGTCTCCTACGAGAACGACAGCCACCACCCTAGGGTCCCGCCCTGTGAGGGTGAGCTCAGCCACCTGTCCGTAGCACAGCCGCGACAATCGGGCCTGCCGCGTCGCTGCCGTGGCCGCCCTCCTGGGTCATGGCCGCGGCCGCGATGTCGCCCCGGTAGCCGGTGAACCAGCTGTTGGACACTTTCTGGCCGTCGACCTCCGCCGACCCGGTCTTGGCGCCGAAGTTCGGGCCGAGCCCCTGCATCGCGTCGGCGGCGGTGCCGCTGGCCGCCGTGCGGTTCATCATCTGGCGCAGTTGCGCGGCCGTGTTCGCCTCCAGGCCTTGCGCCTGGGCCAGTTCGCGGTCGTCGAGGCGCTGCGGCACGATCACCGGCTGCCGGAACCTGCCCGTGACGACGGTCGCGGTGACCGACGCCATGTTGAGCGGGCTCATCTGGACCTGGCCCTGGCCGAGCATGTTGGCCGCCGTGTCCGGGCCGCCGGAGGCCGGGACGGAGCCGTCGAAGGACGGGATGCCGGTCTTCCAGTTGTCCTGGCCGAGCCCGAAGCGCTCCTGCGCCTCCTTGGTGAGCGAGTCGACCTCGACCTCGTCCGCGTACTTCACGAACGCCGTGTTGCAGGAGCGCGCGAAGCTCTCCGAGAGGGTCGCGTTCTCGTTGGGCGTCATGCCCTGGAGGTTCTTGAAGGTCTGGCTCTGCCAGGTCGCGTCGGGCGGGCAGGGCGCGGGCCCGTTCGCCGTCGTGACGCCGTTGTCGATCAGCGTCGCCGCCGAGATGATCTTCATCGTGGAGCCGGGTGCGACCTTGCCGAGGAAGGCCGCGTTGAAGCCGTCCTCCCGGTTGTTGGCGACCGCCAGCACCTCGGCGGTGCTCGGCGCCACCGCGACCACCGACGACTCGGCGTACTTCTTGACCGCTTTCTCGGCGGCCGCCTGGGCGCTCGCCCTGAGCGTGGTCTGCAGCTTGCCGGGCTTGCCCTTGGCGATCGTGACCAGCGTCTTGTCGGCCGTGCCCTCGGCCGCGCGCCGGATCGCCAGCTCGATGCCCGGGGTGCCGCCGGCCGTGTCGCCGTACGCGCTCCGCAGCTCTTCCATGATCGGGACGAGCGACGGGTACTTCCCCTCGGTCAGCACCACGCCGTCGCGGTCCACGGCCTGGATCGGCGGACTCGCGGCCTCGCCCGTCACCAGGGTGTCGCCCTCCTGCAGGTCCGGGTGGACGACGGTCGGCTTCCAGTCGACGAGCGCCTTGCCCGTGGTGACCCCGCGCACGACGGTCAGCTCGCTCTCGTACGAGAGGGGCTTGCTCTTCCCCTCGTACGACACCGTGGCCGAGACGGAGAAGGGGACCGTCGCGCCCGTCGGCGTACCGGGACTGATCCGCACCTTGGTCACATACGCGCTGCCGAGGTAGTTGGTCAGCAGGGTCTTGGCCACCCCCGCGTTGTCGGTCAGTCCCGCGGCCTTGGCCGCCTGCCCCTTCTCCCAGGCCGCGAAGAACTTCTCGGTGGTCTCCTTGACCTCCGCGCTCGACGGCGGCCCGGTCTTCACCGCCGTCCCGGGCGATCCGTTCCCCCCGCTGATCGCGGTCACTATGTTGTACGCGCCGTATCCGGCGCCCCCCACCATCACGGCGAACACTCCGCCCACAAGGGCGGTCTTTGCCCCGTTGCGCATTGCGCGATCCCCTCCCCTCGGCCTTTCTGAACGTGTTCAGAAAGGTCCCCGTGCTCGCACTGTATGCGGCGGGGGAGGCGGATGTGGGCCGTGTTCCCTGATTGTTAGACCGAGGTGTCGAGGGTTGTCAGACCCAGGTGTCCAGCCACATCCGTGAACGCCAGCTGTCGATCGGGATGGCCTGGCCGGTATAGATCGGCCAGAAATAGATGAAGTTCCATGCGATCAGCAGGACGAGGACACCCGAGGCGGCCGCGCCGATGACCCGGCGGCGTTCGCTCGAACCCGGTGGGCCGAGGAAGGCACCGATCATCATCGCCACGGCCAGGCAGAGGAAGGGGAGGAAGACGACGGCGTAGAAGAAGAAGATGGTGCGTTCCTGGTAGAGGAACCAGGGGAGGTAGCCGGCCGCGATGCCGCAGGCGATCGCGCCCGCGCGCCAGTCGCGGCGGAAGAGCCAGCGCCACAGGACGTAGAGGATCGCGAAGCCGGCCGCCCACCACAGGAGCGGGGTGCCGAGGGCGAGGACCTCGCGGGCACACTTCTCGCCCGCGTCCGTCGGGCAGCCGTCCTTGCCGGGGAGCGGGGACTCGTAGAAGTACGAGACCGGGCGGCCGGTGACGATCCAGCTCCACGGGTTCGACTGGTACGTGTGCGGGGAGGACAGGCCGACGTGGAACTCGTACACCTGCGACTCGTAGTGCCACAGGCTGAGCCACCAGTCCGGGAACAGCCAGGACCAGGAGCTGCCCCTGCCGTCGGCGGTGGCCCAGTCCCGGTAGTAGCCGCCGCTGCCGTCCGTCGCGGAGAGGAACCAGCCGGTCCACGACAGGACGTACGTGGTGACGGCGACCGGGACCGTCGACAGGAAGGCCCAGCCCAGGTCGTGCTTGAGGACGGCGACGTGTGGGCGCCGGGCGCCGGCGACCCTGCGTGAGCCGACGTCCCACAGGACCGTCAGCAGGCCGAACGCGACGAGGAAGTAGAGGCCGTTCCACTTGGTGCCGATGGCGAGGCCGAGCATCAGGCCGGCCGCCAGACGCCAGGGGCGGCGGCCGAGGAGGGTGTTCTCCGCGGTCTGCGCGTCCGGGCGTACGACTCCGTCCGGGTCCGGCGGGAGCGCGGCCGCCAGCCGCTCGCGGACCTTGTCGCGGTCGATGAGCAGGCAGCCGAAGGCCGCCAGGACGAAGAACATCACGACCTGGTCGAGCAGCGCGGTGCGGCTCATCACGAAGTGCAGGCCGTCCACGGCCATCAGCGCACCCGCCAGACAGCCCAGGAACGTCGAGCGGAACAGCCGGCGGCCGATCCGGCACAGCATCAGCACCGAGAGCGTGCCGAGCAGGGCCGTCATGAAGCGCCAGCCGAACGGGGTGAACCCGAACATCCACTCGCCGAGCCCGATGACGTACTTGCCGACGGGCGGATGGACCACGTACGCGGCGTCCGACGGGATCTTGATGTCGCCGTTGTTCTGGAGGATCAGGTCGTTGGCGTTCTTGGCCCAGTTGACCTCGTATCCGCGGTGGATGAGTGCCCAGGCGTCCTTGGCGTAGTACGTCTCGTCGAATATCACCGCCTTCGGGCTGCCCAGGTTCCAGAACCGCATCACGCCCGCCAGCAGCGTGATGAGCAGTGGACCGCCCCACGCCGACCAACGCGTGATGCGGTGCGCGGCCGGCCGGCCGAGCCCGATCGCCGTCCACAGGCGCGGGCCGGGTTCGGCGTACGCGGGCACCAGGCGGTCGCGGACGTCGCTTCTGGGCCGGGCCGGGTAGCCGAACCGGCGCAGGCGCTGCTGCCACGACGGCCGATGCTCTTCGACGCCCTGTCCCTGGCGGGTGTCCGTGGAGGACGCGGTACTGGTCACCGCGCCATCGTAGGGAACAGGTCTGTGGGAGTCCCGTGCCCCGCCCCTGCGAGGATGGAACCGTGACAGGAACACTCGTACTCGCAGGCACGCCCATCGGTGACATCACGGACGCGCCGCCCCGGCTGGTGGCGGAATTGGCGGGCGCCGACGTCATCGCCGCCGAGGACACGCGGCGGCTGCGGCGGCTGACGCAGGCGCTGGACGTGCAGCCGTCCGGGCGGGTCGTGTCGTACTTCGAGGGGAACGAGTCGGCGCGTACGCCCGAGCTGGTCGAGGCCCTGGTGGGCGGGGCGCGTGTGCTGCTCGTGACGGACGCGGGGATGCCGTCCGTGTCGGATCCCGGGTACCGGCTGGTCGCGGCCGCCGTGGAGAAGGACATCAAGGTCACCGCCGTACCGGGGCCCTCCGCCGTGCTCACCGCGCTCGCGTTGTCCGGGCTGCCCGTCGACCGGTTCTGCTTCGAGGGGTTCCTGCCCAGGAAGGCCGGCGAGCGGCTGTCGCGGCTGCGGGAGGTCGAGGGCGAGCGGCGCACGCTCGTGTACTTCGAGGCGCCGCACCGGCTCGACGACACGCTCGCCGCGATGGCCGAGGTGTTCGGGGCGACGCGCCGGGCGGCAGTGTGCCGCGAGCTGACCAAGACGTACGAAGAGGTCAAGCGCGGCCCGCTCGGCGAGCTGGCCGCCTGGGCCGCCGAGGGCGTACGCGGCGAGATCACCGTCGTCGTGGAGGGCGCCCCCGAGAAGGGCGCCGAGGAACTGGGCGCCGAGGAACTGGTGCGCCGGGTGCGGGTGCGCGAGGAGGCGGGGGAGCGGCGCAAGGAGGCGATCGCCGCCGTGGCCGCCGACGCGGGGCTGCCCAAGCGCGAGGTCTTCGACGCGGTGGTCGCGGCGAAGAACGCCGCTCGCGCCGCCCCGTAGAGGCCCTGTCGGGGGCGCACGCGACAGAAGGCGCCCCATAGGGGAGCAAAGGACGATCGTCAAAGGCAAAGCCCAGGTCGGCTGACGGAGGCCTTCGGACAAAGAACGGCCAAGACGGCTTCAACAGTCGGCAGGTCTGATGCGTTCACGCCGGTGGAAGCGTCCACTGGGTGAAGGGACGCACCCGTCCCTCGTCCAGCGGACCAGAGGAGCTGGCATGAGCGAGATCGCAGGGCAGACCGGCCATCGCAGCGCGGCGACCGCCGTTGTCAACGAGTCGTACTCCTTCGCCTGCATGAACTGCGGGCACGGCTGGGAGCAGTCGTACGAGATAGAGCACCACCTCGACGCCGAAGGCACCGAGTTCGTGATGTACGTGGCCGACGGTCTGGTCGTGCCGTCGCCGCTGAGCCGGCCCACCTGCCTGAACTGCGACGGTCATGTCCTGCGCATCATGCGCCCGGGACGGGTGTCCGCGGCGCAGAACTCGATGCACCGGTCGGCGCCCGACCGTCCGCGGAAGGCCGCCGACGTCCTCGCGGAGTCGGCGGAGACGGCCGAATCGGCCGAGTCGACGGCGGGTCCCGAGGCGGAGCACCACTGGCACCTCGCCGATCTGCTGCACCCGTTCCACCACCGCAAGGCGGGGTGACCCCACGGCTCGCGGGTTACCCCCCGGCGCCGGGTCTCACGTCCAGCGGCTCCCCCCGCCCCGCGAGGTGAGGCCCGGCGTTCCCGTTCGCAGCCGCGGGCTTCGTACGACTCCCGTTCGCAGGAGCGGGCTTCGTACTTTCGTAGGATCGGCACATGCCTTCCAACGCCGAAGCCCCGCCCCTTCCGGACCCCCTCCGTGTGCCGGTCGCCGACTCGCACACCCACCTCGACATGCAGTCCGGCACGGTCGAGGAGGGCCTCGCGAAGGCCGCGTCGGTCGGCGTGACGACGGTCGTGCAGGTCGGCTGCGACCTGAAGGGCTCGCGGTGGGCGGCGGACACGGCGGCCGCGTACGACGCGGTCCACGCGACCGTCGCGCTGCACCCGAACGAGGCGCCCCGCATCGTGCACGGCGACCCGGACGGCTGGTCCCGGCAGGGGATGCGGGCCGCCGGCGGTGACAGCGCGCTGGACGAGGCGCTCGCCGAGATCGACCGGCTGGCCGCGCTGCCCCAGGTCAAGGGCGTCGGCGAGACCGGCCTCGACTACTTCCGTACGGGCCCCGAGGGCAAGGCCGCGCAGGAGCGGTCCTTCCGCGCCCACATCGAGATCGCCAAGCGGCACGGCAAGACGCTGGTCATCCACGACCGGGACGCCCACACCGATGTCCTGCGGGTCCTGAAGGAGGAAGGCGCTCCCGAGCGGACCGTCTTCCACTGCTACTCCGGCGACGCCGCGATGGCCGAGATCTGCGCCCGCGCCGGCTACTACATGTCCTTCGCCGGGAACATGACCTTCAAGAACGCCCAGCCGCTGCGCGACGCCCTCGCCGTGGCCCCGCTGGAACTGGTCCTCGTGGAGACCGACGCGCCCTTCCTCACCCCCGCGCCGTACCGCGGACGGCCTAACGCCCCGTATCTCATTCCGGTCACGGTCCGAGCCATGGCCACCGTACGCGGCCTGGACGAGGACGCGCTGGCGACGGCGATCTCGGCGAACACGGCCCGGGCATTCGATTACTGAGGCATAACGCTCACGGGGTTCGGCGCGGTGTGGCTCGGAGCAGCACTGTGACTCTGTGTAGCCATGTGACTTTGGAGAGCGATGACACCTCCGCTAGGTTCTGGTCGCCCGATCCGGACCCCTGGAGCTGGAGCGTGTCGTAGTGAGCAATTCGCAGTACGAGACGTATGGCCCGACGTACGAGAACCATGAGCCGTACGGTTACGGATACCCGCACACGTACGGTCACGGATACCCGGACACGTATGGTCCCGAATACCCGGACACGTACGGTCACGAATACCCGGACACGTACCGGCCCGCTTATGAAGCATGGACCGGGTCGGAGGCGCCGACACTGCCGCGCCAGGCGCCGACCGTGGCCGAGACCCTTGAGCTGCCCCGCTCCGGAGGCCGAGCCGAAGCCCGGCGCGCCGCCCGGCGCCGGAGGACCGGAGAGCGGTCCGAGGTGCGCCGGCTGCTTCCGCGGGCGCTGGTCGTGGCGTTTCTCGCGGGCGGCACCTCGGCGTTCGTCGCCAACGACAAGGCGATCGAGCTGAGCGTCGACGGCAAACCGCGCACGCTGCACACCTTCGCGGACGACGTGACCGAGCTGCTCGCGGACGAGGGCGTCGAGGTGGGGGCGCACGACAGCGTGACGCCCGCGCCCGGAGCCGCCCTGACCAGCGGGGACGAGGTCGCCGTACGGTACGGGCGGCCCGTGCGCCTCACCCTCGACGGACACCGGCGCAGAGTGTGGACCACCGCGCACACGGTGGACGGGGCGCTTCGGCAGCTCGGGGTGCGTGCGGAGGGCGCGTACGTGTCGGTCTCGCGCTCCCTGCGGATCGGGCGCGAGGGGATCGAACTCGACGTGCGCACCGAGCGGACCCTGACGGTCATGGCGGACGGGCGGGCCCGGACGCTCCGGACGAACGCCGCGACGGTCCGCGAGGTCGTGGACGACGCCGGGATCACGCTGCGCGGGCAGGACACCACCTCCGTGCCGCCCGGGAGCTTCCCGCGCGACGGGCAGACGGTGACGGTCATGCGGGTCACCGGAACGAAGGAGGTCCGCGAGGAGCCGATCCCCTTCGCGGTGCGGCGGAGCGACGATCCGGAGCTCTTCCGGGGCACGGAGGTCGTCGAGCGGGCGGGGCGACCCGGGCTGCGGCGCGTCACGTACGCCCTGCGGATCGTCAACGGTGTCAAGCAGCGGCCGCGGCGGCTCAGGTCCGAGGTGGTTCACGAGCCGCAGACGCGAGTGGTGAAAGTGGGCACGAAGCCGTTGCCGACGTCCGTGGAGGGCGCCGGCAACCTGAACTGGCAGGGGCTCGCCCACTGCGAGTCGGGTGGGCGGCCCGGTGCGGTCGATTCCTCCGGTACGTACGGCGGGCTCTACCAGTTCGACACTCGGACCTGGCAGAACCTTGGGGGTTCGGGGCGGCCGCAGGACGCGTCCGCCGCCGAGCAGACGTTCCGTGCGAAGAAGCTTTATGTGCGGCGGGGGGCCAGTGCTTGGCCGCATTGCGGGGCGCGGTTGCAGGGGTGAGTGGTGGTTTCCTTCGCCCCCCGCCGCCCCTACCCGTCCCATCCCCTGGGGGCTCCGCCCCAGACCCGCCAGGGGGCCAGCCCTCCGGACCCCCGCTCCTCAATCGCCGGAGGGGCTGATTCTCACCCGTCCGGCGATTGAGGACGAGGCCCTCCAGGCCGAAAGGGGGGTCTGGGGGCGCAACCCTCAGGGACGGGACGGGACGGGACGGGTAAGGGCGGCGGGGGCGAAAACCCTCCGCTCAACCCACCCGTACCCTTGGGGCGTGACCAGCCCCACCCCCGACGCCCTCCTGGGCCCCGCCGACATCCGCGAACTCGCGGCAGCGCTCGGCGTGCGGCCCACCAAGCAGCGCGGCCAGAACTTCGTCATCGACGCCAACACCGTGCGACGGATCGTACGGACCGCCGACGTACGCCCAGAGGACGTGGTCGTCGAGGTCGGCCCGGGGCTCGGCTCCCTGACCCTCGCCCTGCTGGAGGTCGCGGACCGGGTCGTCGCCGTCGAGATCGACGACGTACTCGCGGGCGCGCTGCCCGCGACGATCGCCGCGCGGATGCCGGAGCGTGCCGGCCGGTTCACGCTCGTGCACTCCGACGCCATGCAGGTCGGTGCCGGCGACCTGCCGGACGACCCCCCGCCGACGGCCCTCGTAGCGAACCTGCCGTACAACGTCGCCGTCCCCGTACTGCTTCACATGCTCGACACCTTCCCCAGCATCGAGCGGACGCTCGTGATGGTGCAGGCCGAGGTCGCCGACCGGCTGGCCGCCCCGCCCGGTTCGAAGGTGTACGGGGTGCCGTCCGTGAAGGCGAACTGGTACGCCGACGTCAGGCGGGCCGGGTCGATCGGGCGCACCGTGTTCTGGCCCGCGCCCAACGTCGACAGCGGGCTGGTGTCGCTGGTGCGGCGGGCGGAACCGGTCAAGACGAGCGCCTCGAAGCGCGAGGTGTTCGCCGTGGTCGATGCCGCCTTCGCGCAGCGGCGGAAGACCCTGCGGGCCGCGCTGTCCGGCTGGGCCGGCTCGGCTCCGGCCGCCGAGGCCGCTCTCGTCGCGGCGGGGGTCTCGCCGCAGGCCCGCGGTGAGTCCCTGACGGTGGAAGAGTTCGCACGGATCGCGGAGAACAAAGAGTGAGTGTGACGGTACGCGTCCCGGCCAAGGTCAATGTCCAGCTGGCCGTGGGCGGTGCCCGCCCCGACGGCTTCCATGACCTGGCCAACGTCTTCCTCGCGGTCGGTCTGTACGACGAGGTCACCGTGAGCCCGGCGGATGCGCTTCGGGTGACCTGCGAGGGGCCCGACGCTTCCCAAGTCCCCCTGGACCGTACGAACTTGGCTGCTCGTGCGGCTGAGAAGCTGGCCGCGCGGGTCGGGCGTGCGGCCGATGTGCACATTCACATCGCCAAGGACATTCCCGTCGCCGGGGGTATGGCGGGCGGCTCCGCCGACGGTGCGGGGGCGCTCCTTGCCTGCGACGCGCTCTGGGGAACGGGGGCCGCTCGGTCCGAACTCCTCGATATTTGTGCCGAGTTGGGGAGTGACGTGCCGTTCAGCCTGGTCGGCGGGGCGGCGCTCGGGACCGGGCGAGGGGAGAAGCTACGCGTTCTGGACGTGGGCGGAGCGTTTCACTGGGTCTTCGCGGTGGCTGACGGGGGGTTGTCCACTCCGGCTGTGTACGGGGAGTTCGACCGTCTCAACGAGGGCGTGGATGTGCCCGAGCCGGTCGCCTCGCGGGTGCTGCTCGACGCGCTGGCCAAGGGCGACTCCGTGGCTCTCGCGGCGGCTCTCTCCAATGACCTTCAGGCTGCCGCGCTGTCCCTCAGGCCGTCGCTGTCCGACGTGCTGGCCGCGGGGCGCTCCGCGGGGGCGCTGGCCGGGCTGGTCTCCGGATCCGGACCGACGACCGCGTTTCTGACCAGGGACGCGGAGTCCGCGGCGAAGGTGGCCGACGCGCTCGGCTCCGGTACGTGTCGGACAGCGCGTGTCGCTGTGGGGCCCGTGGCCGGGGCCACGGTGGTCTGACGGGGGTAGGCCCCACGTGGGAGCGCCCTTCAGGGGCGCGGGGAACCGCGCGACCAGCCCCCACCTGACCGCACCCAACAAACCGCTCGACCGCCGGAGGCTACGGGCACCGTCCCATGGACGGCCGTAAGGATCATCCTCACGGCCGACTACCCTGGAAGGTCGATCGATCCCCCCTGTCAGGAGTACGAGTGGCCGTCAATCTGGTCAATGTCGAGGCAGTCAGCAAGGTGTACGGAACCCGTGCGCTGCTCGACGGAGTCTCCCTCGGCGTGTCCGAGGGCGACCGGATCGGGGTGGTCGGCCGCAACGGCGACGGCAAGACCACGCTGATCCGGATGCTCGCCAAGCTGGAGGAGGCCGACACCGGGCGTGTCACGCACTCCGGCGGCCTGCACCTCGGCGTGCTCACCCAGCACGACTCCCTGGACCCCGAGGCCACCGTCCGCCACGAGGTCATCCGGGACATGGCCGACCACGAGTGGGCGGGCAACGCCAAGATCAGGGACGTACTGACGGGCCTGTTCGGCGGCCTCGACATGCCCGGCTTCCCGCAAGGGCTCGACACCGTCATCGGACCGCTCTCGGGCGGTGAGCGCCGGCGTATCGCGCTGGCCAAGCTGCTCATCGAGGAGCAGGACCTGATCATCCTCGACGAGCCCACCAACCACCTCGATGTGGAAGGCATCGCCTGGCTCGCGCAGCATCTGCGCGAGCGGCGCTCCGCCCTCGTCTGCGTCACCCACGACCGGTGGTTCCTGGACCAGGTCTGCACGCGCATGTGGGACGTGCAGAAGGGCGACGTGTACGAGTACGAGGGCGGCTACACCGACTACGTCTTCGCCCGGGCCGAGCGGGAGCGCATCGCCGCGACCGAGGAGGTCAAGCGGCAGAACCTCGTACGCAAGGAGCTGGCGTGGCTGCGGCGCGGCGCCCCCGCCCGTACGTCCAAGCCGCGCTTCCGCGTCGAGGCCGCCAACGAGCTGATCGCGGACGTGCCGCCGCCCCGGGACAGCGGTGAGCTGATGAAGTTCGCCTCGTCCCGGCTCGGCAAGACCGTCTTCGACCTGAAGGACGTCACCGTGCAGGCCGGGCCCAAGGTGCTCCTCAAGCACCTGACCTGGCAGCTCGGGCCGGGCGACCGGATCGGCCTGGTCGGGGTGAACGGCTCGGGCAAGACCTCGCTGCTGCGGGCCATGGCGGAGGCCGCGCGCTCCGAGGGCGAGGAGCAGCCCGTCGCCGGCCGGATCGCCGTCGGCAAGACCGTGAAGCTCGCCTACCTCTCCCAGGAGGTCGCCGAGCTCGACCCCACCTGGCGGGTGCTGCAGGCCGTCCAGGCGGTCCGCGACCGGGTCGACCTCGGCAAGGGGCGCGAGATGACCGCGGGCCAGCTCTGCGAGACCTTCGGCTTCGGCAAGGAGAAGCAGTGGACGCCGGTCGGGGATCTGAGCGGTGGTGAGCGCCGCCGTCTCCAGCTCCTGCGGCTGCTGATGGACGAGCCGAACGTCCTCTTCCTCGACGAGCCCACGAACGACCTCGACATCGAGACCCTCACCCAGCTCGAGGACGTGCTCGACGGCTGGCCCGGCTCGATGGTCGTGATCTCCCACGACCGGTTCTTCATCGAGCGGACGACGGACCGGGTGTTCGCGCTGCTCGGTGACGCCACGCTGCGGATGCTGCCGCGCGGGATCGACGAGTACCTGGAGCGGCGGCACAAGATGGAGGAGGCCGCGGCGGCCTCGGTTCCGGCTCCCGCCGCGGAGAAGACCGCCGCATCCTCGGCGGACGCGCGCGCCGCCAAGAAGGAACTCCAGAAGATCGAGCGGCAGTTGGACAAGCTCTCCCAGAAGGAGAGCAAGCTCCACACCCAAATCGCCGACAACGCCACGGACTTCGAGAAGGTGGCCAAACTGGACGGCGAACTGCGGGAATTGGCCACCGAGCGCGAGGACCTGGAGATGCGCTGGCTGGAGCTCGCAGACGACGCGTGAAGGGCGCGTGAAGGAGCATAACGAGGGCATCACGGGCCGGTCCTCCCTTGGGAACAGGGGGGAACCGGCCCGTTGTTCGAGCGCGTCAGGGTGATAGAAAGGGCCGTCTGAGAACAGTCTTAGGCAGTCTGACAACCACTGTGAGTGCACCGCCTACTGCGGTGCGTACTACAGGGCATGGCTAAAAATCAGTGAGATCAAGGGGGAACGCGCTGATGGCTCAGCCGCCCAATCAGCCGCCGCAGAGCGGGTACGGAGCTCCGCAGGACCAGCCGCCACAGGGGGGCTTCGGCCCGCCGCAGGACCCGCACGGGGCCACGCCTCCGCCGTCGGGCCAGCCACCGCAGGCGCCACCGCCTCCGCAGGGCGTTCCGCAGACTCCGCCGCCTCCGCACGGTGCCCCGCAGACGCCGCCGCAGCCCGGCTACGGATACCCGCAGCAGCCCGGCCCGTACGGCCAGCCGGGACCGCAGGGGCAGCCGGGCACCGGTCCGTACGGCCAGCCGGGACCCTATGGTCAGCCCGGTCCGTACGGTCAGCCGCAGCAGCCCGGCCCCTACGGCCAGCCGCAGCAGCCCGGCTACGGATACCCGCAGCAGCCGCAGTTCCCGGGCCCGCCCGGCACTCCGCCGGGCGGCGGCTCGCGCGGTCCCTTCAAGGGCAGGCCCGCGATGATCATCGGGGCGGCGGTTGCCGCGGCGATCGTCATCGCCGGGACCGTGTGGGCCGTCTCCAGTGGCGGTGACGACGACAAGAAGCCCGTCGCCGACAAGAGCCAGGACGCCAAGCCCTCCGCCTCGGACGCTCCGATCAACCCCGGTGACGGCGACGGCGACGGCGGCGCGGACCCCGAGGACCTCAACGAGGGCCGCCAGGCGGGCGAGTCGAAGGTGCTCTGGTACAAGGAGGCGCCCGACGCGCCCTCTTCCGGCGCCGACGCCCCAGGCCTGTGGGTCACCGACAAGATCGCGGTGAAGGCGGCGTACAAGCAGCTCTTCGCCTACAACGTCAGTGACGGCAAGCCCAGTTGGGATCCGATCACGATGCCGCAGCCGATCTGCGCGGTGTCCACGCAGAAGACGTCCGACAACAAGGTCTTCGTGGCGTACAAGGAAGGCACCAAGAGCACCGCCGGGTGCAACCAGCTGGTGCAGATCGACCTCAACACCGGTGAGAAGGGCTGGACCAAGGAGATCGCCGAGGGCGAGCTCTTCGACAGCACCCTCAACATCGGACTGGCCATCAGCGGTAACACGCTGGTGGTCGGCCGCTCGCAGTCAGGGACGGCGTACGACGTCGAAACCGGCGACAAGCTGTGGGACAAGAAGAACTACGAGCCGACCTGCTACCCGGCCGCCTTCACGGGCGGTGCGAAGATCCTCGCGGTCTCGTCCTGCGGCGCCGGCGGCGACAACGAGCACGACGAGATCCAGGAGCTCGACCCGAAGACCGGCAAGGCCAAGTGGACCCAGAAGTTCCCCAAGGGCTGGCGGCTCGAGCGGGCCTACTCCGTCGACCCGGTCGTTCTGTACCTCACCAACGAGGACAAGAAGCAGTGGAACATCACGACGCTGAAGAACGACGGCACGGTCCGCTCGGAGGTCGGCGTCGACGAGTCCTTCGCGCCGGAGTGCGGCTGGGCGATCCTCACGCGTGACCTTCAGGGCTGCTCGGGCGTGGCCGCCGACGCCAACACCCTCTACCTGCCGACCGAGGCGAAGAGCGGTGCCAACGAGGTCGTCGCGATCAACCTGGAGACCGGCAAGGAGAAGTGGCGCACCAAGTCCCCGGCGGACGAGTCGATGATGCCGCTGAAGACGGACGGCACGAACCTCATCGCGTATGTGCAGCCCTCGTACGACGCGGGCGGCCGGATCGTCTCCATCCCGACCGGTGGCGGCTCGCACACGCCGAAGAAGCTGCTGCAGAACCCGCAGGGCACCGCGGACATCGAGAACAGCTTCTTCTCGAAGACCGTCGACTACGTGGACGGGCGCTTCTACCTCTCCACCACCCGGCTGACGGGCAACGACGAGTCGAAGGAGAAGTTGATGCTGGCCTTCGGCAAGTGACCCGGCCGGCTCTTCGTCTTCGTCTTCGTCTTCGTCTTCGTCTTCGTCTTCCTGTTCCGCTTCCGCTCGCGCCCGCCCGGGCCCACCCCACCTTCGTCCCCTTCGCATACGAGGTACTCACGCCATGAGCCAGCCGCCGCCCCCGCCGCCCGGTCAGCCGCCCCAGGGAGGCGGTTTCGGCGCACCCGAGGACCCGCCGCCGGGCGGTTTCGGTGCCCCGCAGAGCCCCCCGCCGGGCGGTTTCGGCGCACCCACTCCGCCGCCGGCCGCCCCGCCGCAGCAGCCACAGCAGCCCGGCTACGGCTACCCGCAGGCTCCCCAGGCCCCTCAGTCGCCGCAGACGCCGCCCCCGGCCGCGCCTCCGCAGCAGCCGTACGGATACCCCCAGGCGCCCGGGACGCCCCAGGGTGTCCCGGGCACGCCGCCTCCCGGCCAGCCCGGCTACGGCTACCCGGGCCAGCAGCCCCAGTACGGCTACCCGCAGCAGACCCCGTACGGCTATCCGCAGCCGTCCACCATGCCGCTGCAGCCGCAGGCGCCCGGCGGCGGCCGCAGGTTCAACGCCCAGGCCGTCATCATCGTCGCGGCCGTCGCGGTGATCGCCCTCATCGTCGGCGGCGGTGTCTGGTACGCGAACTCGTCCGGCAAGGACGACGGCAAGGACACCTCCTCGGGCACCGGCGGCACCGACGGCGACAAGGACGAGAAGGGCGGCGGTGACGACCCCATCGGCGGGGGCGGCACGGAGAAGGTGCCCTCCAGCACCAGCGCCAAGGTGCTCTTCCAGGTGCCCGCGGCCGCGGTGCCCGACAAGGAGGTCTGGAGCGTGGAGGGCTCCTGGCTGACCGACAAGGTGTACGCCAAGGCGGACGTCAGGCAGGTCATCGGCTACGACCCGGACACCGGCAAGAAGTCCTGGACCCTGCCTCTGACGGGCCTGACCTGCGCCGGGTCCCCCGAGGTCACCAAGGACGGCGTCGCCGTGGTGGTCGCGGAGGAGGCCAAGCGCACCAAGGCCGATCCGTATCCGCAGTGCACCCAGGTCACGGCTTTCGACCTGGACACCGGCAAGGCGCTGTGGACCAAGTCCATCGCCCCGGGCGGCGGCGAGAAGGCCGCGTTCAAGGAAGTCAGCATCACCGGCACCACGGTCGCGGCCGGCTCCGGCAACTCGGGCGGCGCCGCCTTCGATCTCACCACCGGCAAGGTCCTGTGGCAGCCGAAGGTCGACACGTGCCAGGACGTCGGCTACGCCGGCGGCGAGCAGCTCGTAGCCGTCCGCAAGTGCGGTGACTACGGCAACGAGAAGTACGAGGTCCAGCTGCTCGACCCGAAGACGGGCACCGTCAAGTGGGGTTACAAGCTCCCGACGGGCATCGACAACGCCAAGGTCATCTCCACCAAGCCGGTCGTCTTCGGCGTGGACTCGGGCGAGATCACCGCGTCCGGCGCCACGGAGGTCTTCTCGCTGGACGACAGCGGCAAGCTGCGCGCCACGATCAGGCTGGAGGAGGGCAAGTACGAGCACGACTGCGGTGTGAACAAGGTCCACTCCTGCAAGGCCATCGCGGTCGGCAACGAGAAGCTGTACGTGCCGACCAAGCAGCACGAGGGCGGCAAGCAGTACAGCCAGACCAACGAGATCGTCTCCTTCTCGCTGGCCAGCGGTAAGTCCACGGGCGACCGGGCCGACGCCGGCGACGGCTACGAGATCTTCCCGATCCGCATGGACGGTGGCAACGTCATCGCGTACAAGGACGGCCCCTACGACAAGGGTGCCCAGGTCGTCTCCATCGACGGCAAGAGCTTCAAGGCGACCAAGCTTCTGGAGACCCCGGCCACCGAGCAGGTCAGCGACGCGATCAGCGGCTTGGTGCCCAAGAGCTCGGAGATGCTCTACACCGGCGGCCGGCTCTTCATGGGCCAGGACCTGATCAGCAAGCCGTACACCGAGGGCGAGAAGGACTACTCGGCGATCGGCTTCGGCGCCGAGTAGTCGGTGGGCGGTCCGACGCCGATCTCGTACGCGGATCCCCTGTGCGGATCACGCACGCGGATCTCGTACGCCGATCAAGCGTTCGCCCGTCGAGCGCGGTCCCGTCCCTGCTCAGGGGCGAGACCGCGCTCGTACCCCGCATCGCTCGCGAATACGAGGAATTTCGGTAATCCGGGGCACTTCTCTCCTGTAGGGGAAGCGCAACGTCGAACAAGCGTGTAGCTTCCGGGGATGGAGAGCCGGGGGGCTCCTATCCATGGGGTACCAGTGGGGATCCTTGGGGGGACTGGGGGGTTGGGCTCGATGGGAGTGCGGCTCATGGTGGTCGACGACCACCGACTGCTCGCCGAGGCGTTGGCCTCGGCCTTGAAATTGCGCGGGCACCGCGTGCTGGCCGCGGCGGCTCCCGCGGCGGGAGCGGCGGAGCTGGTGATCACACGGGCGCCGGAGGTGTGCCTGATCGGTACGGCCACGCCCGCGGAACCGGGCATCTTCGACCCGGTGGTGAAGATCAAGCGCGAGCGCCCGCAGGTCGCGGTGCTGGTCCTCGGGCCGGTGCCCAACCCGCGCGGGATCGCCGCCGCGTTCGCCGCCGGAGCCTCCGGTTACGTGCGGCACGACGAGCGGATAGAGGGCGTCGAGCGGGCCATCATGAAGGCACGGGCGGGCGAGGCGGCCGTGGCGCCGCAGCTCCTGCAAGGCGCCTTCAGCGAGCTCCTCAATCCGGCGGCCCAGCCCGACGACGAGGGCCAGCGGCTGCTCCAGATGCTGACGCCTCGGGAGGTCGAGGTACTGGTGAGGGTGGCCGACGGCGAGGATACGAGGCTCATCGCCGCCGGCATGGGCATCGCCCCCAGCACCGCACGGACGCACGTCCAGCGAGTCCTGATGAAGCTCGGGGTGGGATCGAGGCTGGAAGCAGCCGCACTGGCAGCCCGAACAGGCCTCCTGGACCGAGCAGGCCCCCCACCCCCGCGCCTCGCTCCGGAGCCGCCCCCACCCCCGGAGCTATAGGGGACTGGAAGGTTTGGGACGTCGCAGGCGGTGCTCAGTTGTCCCGAACCTTCCAATCAGCCCTTCTTTTGCTCGGGTTCCTCCGGGAGGCGGTCTGCGTCCAGTGGGGGTGGGGTGGGGCGGAGCCGGAGCCAGGTCAGGAAGGACAGGCCTAGGGCGAGCATGGCCAGGCCGGTCCAGAGGTTGATGTTGACGCCCTCGGCCTTGTCGAGGTCGGCGTCGGACGCGGTGATGCCGGCGATCGTGACAATGATCCCGTAGATCGCGAACAGGCCGCCGATGATCCGCCGGATGTCGAAGAGCCGGGCGGCGGTGGCCGACTTGCCCTGCAGTTCGGTGACTTCGCGGTGGACGTCGCGCTCGGAGTACTCGGAGTGCTCGGAGTGCTCGGACATGGGTTACCGGTCCTTCATCGGTCGTGGGTCATCCATGGATGTCGGTCCTTCGGCGGTCAGAAGGAGAACGGGATGTAGCAGGCGGCGGCCAGGATCATGGCGCCCCAGCCGAGCAGCGCCGGCTTGCGGTACCAGGCGTCGTCGCCCTTGGCCGGCGGCTCGTCCATGCCGGGCGAGCGCGTGCCGTAGACCAGGCCCTGGAGGTCCGCCGTCGGCTTCGGCGCGGTGAAGAGCGAGACGGCGACCATCACCACCGCGCCGGCCACGAAGCCCGCGATCGCGGAGACGAAGTTGGCGCCCTGGTCGGAGGGGATGTCGATGACGTCCTGCTTGTACAGGACGAAGTAGTTGATCATCGCGACCGTTGTCCCGGCCAGCAGCCCCCAGAAGCCGGACTTCATCGAGGCGCGCTTCCAGAACATGCCGATGATGAAGACGACGAACATCGGCACGTTGAAGAAGGAGAACAGCGTCTGGAGGTAGCTCATGATGTTGGAGAAGGAGGAGGCCAGGAACGCCGTGCCGATGGACGCCAGCACACCGATCGCCGTGATCAGCCGTCCGAAGCGCACGTAGTACGCGTCCTCGCGGCCCTGGACCACGTACCTCCCCCAGATGTCGTTGGTGAAGACGGTGTTGAAGGACGAGATGTTGGCCGCCATGCCCGCCATGAAGGCCGCCAGCAGGCCCGTCACCGCGATGCCGAGGACGCCGTTGGGGAGCAGGTCCTCCATCAGGTAGGGGATCGCGTCGTTGTACTGGAGGTCGGAGTCGGGGGTCCCGATCTTCGGTACGAGCACGGCCGCGACCAGGCCCGGGATCATCACCAGGAACACGATGAAGATCTTCGGGAACGCGGCGATCAGCGGGGTGCGCTGCCCGGCGGACATGTTCTTCGCGGACAGGGCGCGCTGCACCTCGGCGAAGTTCGTCGTCCAGTAGCCGAAGGAGAGCACGAAGCCGAGGCCGAGCACGATGGTCAGCCAGTTGGCGCCGAGCGGGTTGTCGCTGCCGATGCCGGTGCCGCCCCACGCCGTGACGAAGTCGCCGCCGCGGCTCTCGGTCAGGGAGTCCGACAGGCCGTCCCAGCCGCCGACCTTCTTCAGGCCGAGCACGGTGATCGGGATGAGCGCGGCGAGGATGACGAAGAACTGGAGCACCTCGTTGTAGATCGCGGAGGACAGTCCGCCGAGCGTGATGTACCCGAGCACGAAGGCGCCCGCGACGACGATCGACACCCACTCCGGCCACCCGAGCAGCGCCTCGACGACGATGGCGAGGGCGTAGAGGTTCACCCCGGCGATGAGGATCGCGGCGAAGGCGAACAGGACCGAACTCAGCAGATGCGCTCCCTTGTCGAAGCGCAGCAGCAGGAACTCGGGTACGGACCGGACCTTCGAGCCGTAGTAGAAGGGCATCATCACCAGGCCGAGGAAGACCATGGCCGGGATGGCGCCGATCCAGTACCAGTGCGTGGTGTAGACGCCGTACTGGGCGCTGTTGGCGGCCATGCCGAGGATCTCCGTGGCGCCCAGGTTGGCGGCTATGAACGCGAGGCCGGTCACCCAGGCGGGTAGCGAACGCCCGGAGAGGAAGAAGTCGAGGCTGGTCCTCACCGAGCGGCGGGCGGCGAAGCCGATACCGAGGACCACGACGAAGTAGATCGCCAGGATCGTGTAGTCGAGCCAGTTGGTGGGAAGCCGCAGCTCCGCCGCCAGGTATGTGGGGGTCTGCATACAGTGCTCACTTCGGTTGGTGTTCTTTGTTTGGTTGTGATGGTGACCGGCGTGGGGGTTTGTGGTTTAATGTGTTTGGTTCTGTTTCAATGGTTTGATCGGGTACGGATGGAGAGTCCGGCGTGAAGAAGACCTCGACCCGGCTGGCCGACGGTCGCGAGCTCATCTACTACGACTTGCGCGACGACACGGTGCGCGACGCGGTGGACCGGCGCCCGCTCGACCGCACGGTCACCACCTCGGAGGTACGCCGGGATCCGCTCCTCGGCGACTCGGTGGCCATCGCCTCGCACCGTCAGGGGCGCACCTACCACCCGCCGGCGAACGAGTGCCCGCTGTGCCCCTCCGAGGGCGACCGGCTGAGCGAGATCCCGGACTCCTCGTACGACGTCGCGGTCTTCGAGAACCGCTTCCCTTCGCTGGCCGGTGACTCCGGCCGCTGTGAGGTCGTCTGCTTCACCTCGGACCACGACGCGTCCTTCGCCGATCTGACCGAGGAGCAGGCCGGTCTGGTCCTGGAGGCGTGGACCGACCGCACCGCCGAGCTGTCCCATCTCCCCTCCGTGGAGCAGGTGTTCTGTTTCGAGAACCGCGGCGCCGAGATCGGTGTGACGCTCGGACATCCGCATGGGCAGATCTACGCCTACCCCTTCACCACGCCTCGTACGGCACTGATGTTGCGGTCGCTGGCGGCGCACAAGGAGGCGACGGGCGGGGAGAACCTGTTCGACGAGGTCGTGGCCCGGGAGCTGGCCGGCGAGCGGGTCGTCCTGGAGACCGAGCACTGGGTGGCCTTCGTGCCGTACGCGGCGCACTGGCCGTACGAGGTGCACCTCTACCCGCGCCGCCGGGTGCCCGATCTGCTGGGTCTCGACGAGGGCGCCCGCACAGAGTTCCCCAAGGTCTATCTGGAACTCTTGAGGCGCTTCGACCGGATATTCGGTGAGGGCGAGTCCGCGACGCCGTACATCTCCGCCTGGCACCAGGCGCCGTTCGGCACGCTGGAGGAGTTCGACGGTGTGGTGCGGGAGGACTTCGCGCTCCACCTCGAGCTTTTCACCATCCGCCGTACGCCCGGCAAGCTGAAGTTCCTCGCGGGTTCCGAGTCCGGCATGAACGTGTTCATCAACGACGTGCCGCCGGAGTCCGCGGCCCAGCGACTGCGAGAGGTAGCGAGTTCATGAGTGGGAAGTACCTGGTCACCGGTGGTGCGGGCTATGTGGGCAGCGTGGTCGCGCAGCACCTGCTGGAGGCGGGCCACGAGGTGACCGTCCTCGACAACCTCTCCACCGGCTTCCGTGAGGCAGTCCCGGCGGATGCTTCCTTCATCGAGGGCGACATCCGCGACGCGGCCAAGTGGCTGGACTCCTCCTTCGACGCCGTGCTGCACTTCGCCGCGTTCTCACAGGTCGGCGAGTCGGTCGTGAAGCCCGAGAAGTACTGGGACAACAACGTCGGCGGCACGATGGCCCTGCTGGCCGCGATGCGCTCGGCGGGCGTGCGCAAGCTGGTCTTCTCGTCCACGGCGGCGACGTACGGCGAGCCGAAGGCGACCCCGATCGTCGAGTCCGCGCCCACGTCGCCGACGAACCCGTACGGTGCCTCGAAGCTGGCCGTCGACCACATGATCACCGGTGAGGCGGTGGCCCACGGACTGGGCGCGGTCTCCCTGCGCTACTTCAACGTGGCGGGCGCGTACGGCAGTTGCGGCGAGCGGCACGACCCCGAGTCGCACCTGATTCCTCTGGTGCTGCAGGTCGCGCAGGGCCGACGGGACGCCATCTCCATCTACGGCGACGACTATCCGACGCCGGACGGCACCTGTATCCGCGACTACATCCACGTGGCGGACCTGGCGGAGGCGCACCTGCTGGCCGTCGAGGCGGCCACGGCCGGCGAGCACCTCATCTGCAACCTCGGCAACGGCAACGGCTTCTCCGTCCGCGAGGTCATCGAGACCGTCCGTCAGGTCACCGGACACCCGATCCCCGAGGCGGTGGCCCCGCGCCGCGGCGGCGACCCGGCGGTGCTCGTGGCCTCCGCGGCCACGGCCCGCGAGCGGCTCGGCTGGAACCCGTCCCGCGCGGATCTCGCGGGGATCGTCGCGGACGCGTGGGCGTTCGCGCAGTACAGGGAGAGTGGCTCGTGAGTATCGCCGCAAGGTTCGAGGAACTGTTCGGGCGGGCCCCCGAGGGCGTCTGGGCGGCGCCGGGGCGGGTCAACCTGATCGGTGAACACACCGACTACAACGACGGCTTCGTCATGCCCTTCGCCCTGCCGCACACCACGGTCGCCGCCGTGGCACGCCGCGACGACGGGGTGCTGCGGCTGCACTCGGCGGACGTCGAGGGCGACCCCGTCGAGCTGCGTGTCGAGGAGCTGGCGCCGGGCGGCACCGACGCCTGGACCGACTACGTGAGCGGCGTGGTGTGGGCGCTGCGCGACGCCGGACACGCGGTGGGCGGCGCCGACGTCCACTTCGAGTCGACCGTGCCGACCGGCGCGGGCCTGTCCTCGTCGGCAGCCCTGGAAGTGGTCACCGCCCTCGCTCTGAACGACCTGAACGAGCTGGGCCTGGAGCGCTCGCGGCTGGCCCGACTGTGCCAGCGCGCGGAGAACGTCTACGTGGGCGCGCCCACCGGCATCATGGACCAGACCGCCTCGGCCTGCTGCACCGCGGGCCACGCGCTGTTCCTCGACACCCGTGACCTGTCCCAGCGCCAGATCCCCTTCGACCTGGCCGCCGAGGGGATGCAACTGCTGGTCGTCGACACGCGCGTCAAGCACGCCCACAGCGACGGCGAGTACGGCAAGCGGCGCGCGGGCTGCGAGGCGGGCGCGGCCGCGCTCGGCGTAGCCGCCCTGCGGGACGTCGCGTACGAGGATCTGGAGGGTGCCCTCGCTCGTCTCGACGACGAGGAGGTACGTCGCCTGGTGAAGCACATCGTCACCGAGAACCATCGCGTGGAGCACATGGTCGCGCTCCTGGAACAGGGCGCCACCCGCGCGATCGGCCCGGTCCTCACCGAGGGCCACGCCTCCCTGCGCGACGACTTCCGCATCTCCTGCCCCGAGCTGGACCTGGTCGTCGACACGGCCAACGCCTCGGGCGCCGTGGGCGCCCGCATGACCGGCGGCGGTTTCGGCGGCTCGGCGATCGTCCTCGTCGACACCTCGGACGCGGACACGATCACCAAGGCGGTGGAGGAGGCGTTCGAGGCGGCCGGCTTCAAGGCGCCTCGGGTGTTCGCGGCGGTGCCTTCGGAGGGTGCACGACGCCTGGCCTGACACAGGGCCTGGGGAGGGCCTGATTGGGTCTGACCTGGTCTGATCTGGCCTCACGGTGATCTCCGGGAACGTCGCAAAAGGAACTTTCAGGACGTTCCCGGATGGCTGCGGCGCATGAGTCGGGTGTGTCCGGATACCCGGCCGTCATGGCACGGACAGGCAAACTGCACGGCAGGCACGCCGCGACCGGCCAGGACACCGAGGCCGGGCGGGGAGCGGGTGCCGGGCCGGATGAACAGGTGGAGCGGCGGGCACCGGACGAACCCACCAAGCTGCCCAGGCGCTCCTGGTCGGCGGTGCTGAAAGGCACCGTCAAGGAGTTCAAGGACGATGAACTGACCGACCGGGCGGCGGCCCTGACCTACTACGGGATTCTGTCGCTGTTCCCGGCCCTGCTGGTACTCGTCTCGCTGCTGGGCGTCGCCGGTGAGTCGGCGACGAGGCAGGTGCTGGACAACATCCAGAACCTCACCCCCGGCTCGGCCCGCGATGTCATCCGCAACGCGGTACGGCAGCTGCGGGACAACGGCGGCCTCGGCTCGATCGTGGCGATCGTGGGTCTGCTGGTGGCGGTGTGGTCGGCGTCCGGCTACATCGCGGCGTTCATCCGCGCGGCCAACACCGTCTACGACATTCCCGAGGGCCGGCCGGTGTGGAAGGTGCTGCCGGTCCGGCTCGGCGTGACCGTGGTGCTGATGGTGCTCGCCGTGGCCAGCGCGCTGATCGTCGTGTTCACCGGAGGCGTGGCCCGCCAGGCCGGCACCGCTCTGGGGATCGGCGACACGTTCCTGACCGTCTGGTCGATCGCCAAATGGCCAGTGCTCGTCATCCTGGTCACCATCATGATCGCGATCCTGTACTGGGCGACGCCCAACGCGAAGGGCCGCGGTTTCCGCTGGGTCACGCCCGGCAGCTTCCTGGCCCTGGTGATCTGGATGATCGCCTCCGCGGGATTCGCGATCTACGTGGCCAACTTCGCCTCGTACAACAAGACCTACGGGGCCCTCGCCGGCGTGATCATCTTTCTGGTGTGGCTGTGGATCAGCAACCTGGCGATCCTGCTCGGCCTGGAATTCGACGCGGAATTGGTCCGCCAGCGCGCGGTGGCCGGCGGGCACCCGGCCGATGAGGAGCCGTACGTACAGCCGCGGGACACAGCAAAATGGGACGAAGAGGATCGCCGTCGTTTCGAGTGACCGGATCCTTCCGGAGCCCGAGGCGGCCGGAGCACCGAGGGGTCGCCGTCCGGGCACGGGACGGCCCCGACCGGGGGTGTGCCGCTATGAGACCACTGGCGGAACTGCGCGACGCGGATCGCCGACTGACCAGGTGGACGATCTCGTGGGACTCACGTTGGGCGCGGCGGGTGCTCCCCGTGGTGGAGGGCGCGGCCGAACACACCAAACTGTGGTGGGCGGCAGCCGCGACGATGGCTGCCGTCGGCGGGGCGCGGGGCCGCGGGGCGGCCGCCGCGGGCCTGGCCGGCACGGCGGTGGCGGAGTTGCTGGCCGTCCCGATGGCCAAGCGGCTGTACGCGCGTCGCCGTCCCCCGCAGGAGTGGATCACGCGGGGCGAGGCGGAGGACCGGCCCGACAGCTCTTCCTTTCCCTCCGGCCACACCGCCGCGGCCTTCGCCTTCACCGCCGCCGTCGCACCGATGTGGCCGACCGCCGGGGCGGCCTGCGCGGTGCCCGCGGCGATGGTCGCCGCGGAGCGGGTGCACTCCGGTGCGCACTATCCCTCCGACGTGGCCGCGGGCGGCGCCATCGGCCTGACCGCGGGCGCACTGGTGCGCTTCCTCTTCCAGGGGTACCCGGGCACCTGACCGCGCGGACGTGCCTCAACGGCGGCACCGTCCGTGACAGCCGAGGAAGAACGAAGAACAGAGCCGAGGAAGAACGAAGAACAGGGAGAAGGCGCAGCGATGACCAGAGACAAGCCGGGGACCGACAGGTCGGCGTCCACACCGGAGAAACTGCGCGAGCAGATCAAGGAAACGCGTGAGGAGCTGGGCCAGACCGTCGAGGCGCTGGCCGCCAAGGCCGACGTCAAGACGCGTGCCAGGGATAGGACCGTCGCCGTCAAACAGCAGGTCGGCGAGAAGACCACACAGGCCAGGACCCAACTGCGGGACAAGGCGACCCAGGCGGCCCACCGGGTCCAGGACAAGACACCCGAACCGGTGCGCACCAAGGCCGTCGCGGCCACCGAGCAGGTCCGCGACAAGGCGGCTCACGTCGGCCACCTCGCCCGGGACAAGGCCCCCGAGCCGGTCCGCGAGAAGACCGGCCAGGGCGTGCGGGCGGCGCGGGCCAACCGCACCCCGCTGCTCGTCGCGATTGGCGCCGTCGCCGCGTTCCTGCTCATCCGCCGCTCCCGAAGGAGGCGCCGATGACAAGCCGGGGCGTCACTTCGACGCGGCGGCCCCGTCCGAGGCACCCACGGCCGCCGAGTCTTCCCGCGTCACCGAAACGATGAGCTCCCGCAGCCGCTCCACGTACAGCCGCATGTTCTTGTACGCGACGTCGGTGTCCGGATAGCGGCAGGCCAGCTGCAGACCCTCGCGAAGCCTGGTGGTCCACGCGCACACTTGGTCGCCGTACGACACCCGGATCAGCCCGTACGCCTTCAGGTCCTGCCATCGATCCGACCCGGGGATGCCGCGCGCGTCGGCGAACGAGACGATCGAGTACAGGTCGGGAGACGTGGGCCGGAAGTCGGAGCCCAGCAGCCGGAGCACGCGGGCGATGGGCATCCGGGCCAGCGACCGGTTCTCCCGCAGCGCGGCGCGGACCATCGCCAGCGCGCTGTCGAAATCCGGCGCCTGCGCCACCGGAATCTCGATCGGCGCGCCGCCCACGAACCAGCCCACCGAATCCGACCACTGGGATTTCACCCTGGTGTGGAACGGCACGACCGTGCGGTACACCTGCTGCCCGCTGATCTCGCGGACGATGAGGGCGGTGGCCGCGAGGATGCCGGTCAGGCTTCCGCCGTACGGGCGGCAGTACGCCTCGAAGGCCGCCGCGGCCGTGTCGTCCACGAGCATCTCGTGGATGAACTTCTGGGTTGGCAGCGGCCCTTCGGGGTCGAGACCGAGGTCGACGGGGAAGTTCGGCAGCTTTCCGTCGCACTGCGCGACGAACTCCCGCCAGCGGTCGACGATCGCGTGCGTGTCGTCGATCTGATCGGCGTTCGTGCGCTCGGTCGCGCAGAAGTCGATGTAGCTCGCGACCGGTTTCGTGTCCGCGGCGCGGCCTTCGAGGAAGGCGGCGTAGAGCTCGTGGATCTCGGCGGCGATGCGGTAGATCGAGTACGCGTCGACGTTGCTGTGGTCGAACACCATGTAGACGCTGGTGCCGGCGTCCCTGACGACCGCGGTGAAAATGAAGTTCGGCCAGGTGAGCGCGTCCGCCACGATGTCGAAACGGTCCTGCAGGTACCGGATCAGCAGCGGTGCCTCGGGAAAGTCGCCGATGTCCTCGCGGTGCAGCACGACGGCGTCGGCGTCCAGCGTGAAGCGCCGCATTTCGTCATCGCTCCAGCGGAAGCCGCTACGCAGCGTCTCGTGCCGAAGTGTCCAGGCCTGGAGCGCGTCCTGGAGGACGTCGAGATCGACCTGTCCCGGGATGTCGAATGCCGTGCCGCTCCAGGTCGGCACGAACAAGCCGTCCTCGCGCACCGATCGCGCTGTTCGAACGTGGGACTCCTGTACGTACGAGGGTGGGCGGGAATCGTCCGGCAGACCGGTCGCGGCCTCGACGGTCGTCGGATGCAGTGTCCATTCCACGAGACGTCCGGGCCGGATCTCGCAGCGCTGGAGGTCGGTCATTCGCACGGGGCTCTCCGTTCCCATGCCCTCGGGACACAGGTAGGGCATGCCCGGACCAACGACCGGATGATCTGGGAGAAACGTCGTGAACGAGACCCGGCGGCCTCACGCCAGCCGCTTGGTCAGCGTGTACTCCGTAACCCCCGGCGGATAGTCGGGGATCACGCACACCACCTCGTACCCCTGCTTCAGGTAGAAATCCGGGGCCTGGAAGTCCCACGTCTCCAGGCGGGAGTTGAGACAGCCGCGAACCGTACGGGCCATATGTTCCGCCTGGGACAGGAGACGCGAGCCGATGCCGGAGCCTCGGTGGCGTTCGTCGACCCAGAGATACGTCACGTGGAGCCAGGTCGCCCATGTGTAACCGATGAGACCGCCGACGAGCTCGTCACCAGAGCCAGAGCCAGAGCCAGAGCCCGGCCCCAACGCCCAGATCTGGAGCGGAACTTCCCGCTCACCAGGGGTTCCGCGAAGAGAACGGAGTACAGGAGAGGCCGCCAGGTTGGCGTCCCGTAGCCGGGAACGCAGCAATTGGCTACGCTCTTTGTCGACTTCTGTCTCCATACGAAACATACGGCACACCATAAACGCGCTGGCCAACCAGTTCTGCAAATTACCTTCCGCTCCTGCCACCCGGCCTTACTCTGATGAGCAGCACCGGTGGGGGCCGGTGCTGCTCAGGGGGCGAGACAGTCGGGTACGACGCCCGGAGTGGGGGTAGCAGTCTCAGCACGGCGGCGGCCGTGTGGCTGCGGCACCCCGTTTGCCGGGCTCCAAGGGGGGCTCGGGATCACTCCGGACGCCGTACCTGCGTCGGTCGTCCCCCGACCAGTGGGGGTATCAGTGGTTCGCATCCGTGTCCTTGTCGTCGACGACCACCGCATTTTCGCCGAGTCACTCGCGGCCGCCCTGGCCGCCGAGCCCGACGTGGACGTCTCCGCGGCCGGCAGCGGTCCTGCCGCGCTGCGCTGCCTGGAGCGGGCGGCCGCGGAAGGCCGCAGATTCGACGTACTGCTCGTCGACGCCGACCTCGGCGGCAACGTGCCGGGCACCCGCCCGGCCGTGCCCGTGCACGACAGCAACGAAGAAGGCCTGGTCGACGGCATCTCGCTGGTCGCGGGCGTCCGTACGGGACAGCCCAGCGTCCGTATCGTCGTGCTCGCCGAGAAGGACGACCCGCGCCGCGCGGCCCTCGCCCTGCAGGCCGGCGCGTCGGGATGGGTGGCCAAGGACTGCTCGCTGTCCAGGCTGCTCACGGTCATACGAGGCGTGCTGCGGGACGAGACACACCTTCCGCCCGCCCTGCTCACCGGAGTCCTGCGCGAGCTGACCGCCGCCCGCAAGCACCGCACCGAGAGTGAGCGGCTGGTGGAGTCGCTGACCCCGCGTGAGCGGGAGGTCCTGCGGTGCATGGTCGCCGGGCTGGGGCGAAAGGCGGTGGCCGAGCGGCTCTTCCTCTCCCCGCACACCGTCCGCACCCATATGCAGAACGTGCTCGGGAAGCTGGGCGTGCACTCGACCCTCGCGGCCGTGGCGCTCGCCCGCCGGGCCGGGGTCGGACCGGTCGACCTAGCCGGGGATGTTGTCGAACGGGGCGGTCAGCTGGCGTAGCAGCCCGGCCAGCTCGCCGCGCTGGGCACTGCTGAGCTCCGCGAGGATCGCCCGCTCCTGGTCGAGGAGCCCGGCGAGCGCCTGGTCGGCGCGGTCGCGGCCCTCCTCGGTGAGGCGCACGAGGACGCCGCGCCGGTCGCTGGGGGCGGGGAGTCGCTCGACCAGACCCTTCTTCGCCAGCCGGTCGATACGGTTCGTCATCGTGCCGGAGGTCACCAGGGTCTGCGTGAGGAGCTGGCCGGGGGAGAGCTGGTACGGAGTCCCGGCACGCCTCAGTGCCGTCAGGACGTCGAACTCCCAGGGCTCCAGGGCGTGTTCGGCGAAGGCTATCCGGCGTGCCCGGTCCAGATGCCGGGCGAGTCTGCTCACGCGGCTGAGCACCTCGAGCGGTTCCACGTCGAGGTCGGGGCGCTCCCGGCGCCATGCTGCGACCAGCCGATCGACCTCGTCCTCCATGGCGATCAGTGTAGTGGTTGTGTCGATGTGGAGTCTCTTGATGTGGACTATCTTGACGTCAAGATAGTGACCGCCATACTTGACGGGACTCAGCGAGAGACTTCGAGACTCGGCGAGAGACTTCGAGGAGGCCCCATGCCTGCCGCCACCACCCCCACCTGGGACCCGGGCCAGTACCTGCGCCACGCGGAACACCGCGCCCGCCCCTTCGCCGAACTCCTCGCCCGCGTCCCGGCGCTGCCCGGCGACCCGGCCCGCATCGCCGACCTGGGCTGCGGCCCCGGCAACGTGACCACCCAGCTCGCCGAACGCTGGCCGGCCGCGCACATCACGGGCTACGACAACTCCCCGGAGATGCTGGCCAGGACGGATGCCTACGCGGGCCCGACGGCCGGCGGCGGCCGGCTGGACTTCGCCCACGCGGACCTCACGGACTGGGCGCCCACGGAGACGTACGACCTGATCGTCTCCAACGCGGCGCTCCAGTGGGTCCCCGGCCACCTGGACGCCATCCCCTCCTGGCTCGACGCGGTGGCCCCCGGAGGCACCTTCGCCTTCCAGGTCCCCAACAACATCGACGCGCCCCTGCACGCCCTGATGCGCGAACTCGCCGCCTCCGCCCGTTGGAGGGACCGCCTCACCGGCGTCCTCCGCCACGAGGACTCGGTCCACGCCCCGCTCGTCTACCTGGACCGGCTGGCCCGCCTCGGCTGCGAGGCGGACGTCTGGGAGACGACGTACATGCAGCTCTTGGCGGGCGAGGACCCGGTCCTGGACTGGTCGAAGGGCACGGGGATGCGGCCCGCGCTCACCGCTCTCTCGGACGACCCGGAGGCGCGGGACGCTTTCGTCACTGAGTACCGCCATCTGCTCCGCGACGCGTATCCGACGGCTCCGTACGGCACGGTGCTGCCGTTCCGGCGCCTGTTCGTGGTGGCCCGGAAGGCGGCCTGACGGGATGCTCACGGCCGTCGACCACGTTCAGCTCGCGGCTCCGCCCGGCTCCGAGCCGGCCCTCCGCGCGTACTACGTCGATGTCCTCGGCATGACCGAGCTCCCCAAGCCACCCGTGCTCGCCCCGCGCGGGGGCTGCTGGTTCCAGGCGGGTCCCGTGCAGTTGCACCTGGGCATCGAGCCCGACTTCCGTCCGGCGAAGAAGGCTCACCCCGGCCTGCGGGTCACGGGAATCGAGGCGTACGCGGCTCGCCTCGCCGCCCTCGGCGCGACAGTCACCTGGGACGACAACCTCCCGGGCCATCGCCGCTTCTACTCCGAGGATCCGGTGGGCAACCGGCTGGAGTTCCTGGAGCCGGTGGGCTGAGCTGCTCCGGCCGCACCGGCCCTCGTTCGGCTCAGAGCTGCTTGAGCGCGTCCAGTGTGATGTCGATGTCGATGTCGTACGGGGCGCTGATCTTGAGCTGGTCGTGGTGGATGCCGGTCGGTGCGTACGTCTTGGTCACCGGGTCGAGTTCGTAGACCCGTACAACGGGGTGCTGGTCCCCGCCGGCCATCTCGACCAGCCAGAAGTGGGGGATGCCCGCGGCGGCGTACTTGCGGGGCTTGGTGTCGCGGTCACGGGACTCGGAGTCGGGGGAGACCACTTCGACGGCGAGGAGGACGCCCTCGGCCTCGAACCGGGTCTGATTCGATCCGGTGACGGCGTCCGAGCGGACGACGGAGATATCGGGCTCGGGGCCGTTGCGGTGGTCCAGGATGACTGTCATCTCTCGCCTGACCTTCACTTCCGCGTGGACGGATCGGGCACTGCGGCGTAGGCCCGTCACCAGAAGGTCGATCATGGTGCTGTGGAAGTCCCGCTGCGGACTCACGAAAACAAGGCTCCCGTCGATCAGCTCGGTGTGCGGCGGGAGGTCGGGCAGCGTGAACAGGTCGTCCACGGTGTATCCGTCCTGCGGCGGCACCGGCCAGCGGCAGCCGTGCTCGGGCTCGTGCTCGGCGATCGGCTCGGCAGTCATGGTTCCTCCCATGGACGGGATCCTGGGCCATCTACTTCACCGTAGCGTTCGGAATTCCGCGCCGTCATCACAAAGAGTGACGTCGGCACGAACTCCGCCGAGCGGCCCACGTTCAGCTCTTCCGGCGCCCTATCAGCCGAGGCTTCGCCTCCAGCCCGTCCAGCCCGTGCCACGCCAGGTTCACCAGGTGGGCCGCCACCTCCGCCTTCTTCGGGCGGCGGACGTCCAGCCACCACTGGCCGGTGAGGGCGACCATGCCGACGAGGGCCTGGGCGTACAGGGGGGCGAGCTTCGGGTCGAAGCCCCGCCTCTTGAACTCGCGGCCCAGGATGTCCTCCACCTGAGTCGCGATATCGGAGATCAACGAAGCGAAGGAGCCCGTCGACTGGGGGATCGGGGAGTCACGGACCAGGATGCGGAAGCCGTCCGTGTACTCCTCGATGTAGTCGAGGAGGGCGAAGGCGGCCTGTTCGCACAGTTCGCGGGGGTGGCCTGCCGTGAGGGAGCTCGTCACCATGTCGAGGAGGCGGCGCATCTCACGGTCCACCACCACCGCGTACAGGCCCTCCTTGCCGCCGAAGTGCTCGTAGACGACGGGCTTGGAGACGCCGGCCTTCGCCGCGATCTCCTCCACCGATGTCGCCTCGAACCCCTTCGTGGCGAAGAGGGTGCGGCCGATCTCCAGCAGTTGGGCCCGGCGTTCCGCACCGGTCATCCGGGTACGGCGGGCGCGCCGTGGTTTTTCATTGCTCGAGGATGCGCTGGAGTCGGTCGCCACGCCGTCAATCATGCAGCCTCGGCGGTCTCCGGCTCGCGTCGGGAACCCTTCCCGTCGGGGTTCCGGCGGGAATCGATACGCGAGCGTGACGGCCAGCGCACGTCGTACGCCCAGCCGAGCTTCTCGAACCAGCGGATGATGCGGGCCGAGGAGTCCAGCTGGCCTGGCTCCACACCGTGGCGGGCGGAGGTCGGGTCGGCGTGGTGCAGGTTGTGCCAGGACTCGCCGCAGGACAGCACGGCCAGCCACCACACGTTGCCCGAACGGTCACGCGACTTGAAGGGGCGCTTGCCCACCGCGTGGCAGATCGAGTTGATCGACCAGGTGACGTGGTGCAGCAGCGCCACGCGAACCAGCGAGCCCCAGAAGAAGCCCGTGAACGCGCCCCACCAGGACATCGTGACCAGGCCGCCGACGAGCGCCGGGAGTGCCAGGGAGATCCCCGCCCAGAGGAGGAACTGGCGGGAGATCGTACGGATCGCGTTGTCCTTGATCAGGTCCGGCGCGTACTTGTCCTGCGGAGTCTGCTCCTCGTCGAACATCCATGCGATGTGCGCCCACCACAGGCCCTTCATCAGGGCCGGCACCGTCTCTCCGAAGCGCCACGGTGAGTGGGGGTCACCCTCGGCGTCGGAGAACTTGTGGTGCTTGCGGTGGTCGGCGACCCAGCGGACCAGCGGGCCCTCCACGGCCATCGAGCCGGCGATCGCCAGCGCGATGCGTAGCGGGCGCTTGGCCTTGAAGGAGCCGTGCGTGAAGTAGCGGTGGAAGCCGATCGTGATGCCGTGACAGCCGAGGTAGTACATGAAGACCAGCAGGCCGAGGTCCAGCCAGCTCACACCCCAGCCCCAGGCCAGCGGCACCGCGGCGAGGAGTGCTAGGAACGGGACGGTGATGAAGAGGAGAAGAGTGATCTGCTCGATCGAGCGCTTCTGCTCGCCGCCCAGCGTGGCGGAGGGGATTGAGGTGCCGTCGTTCGCCTTCGGGGCGTCGTCGAGCACATCGGAACTGGTGGTCATGGGGCGTCCCCTGTGGGGTCGAGGGTTGTGAGAGTGGCCGGTAATCGCGCCTGCCGCTGGCCGGAAACCGTGCCTACGGTTCCGTAACCTACGGCGTCGTAAGTATGGCAGCGTGCCGCCCGGCGGCAAGAGGTCGTGAGACTGCGCGTCCGCCCGGACACCTATCCTGGAGTCGTCGGACAGCGCGGTCCGCTTTCATTACTTCCATGGATGTCTGATTACTTCCACGGATGCCCGGTGCCTATGCGGCGCGTGCCGCCCAGGCCCGACGGGTTCCCCTCAGACGAGCTTCAACACTGCAAGGAGCCGCACCTGTGAGCAGTGCCGACGACCAGACCACGACAACCAGCAGCGAGCTGCGCGCCGATATCCGCCGCCTGGGGGATCTGCTGGGCGAGACCCTCGTACGGCAGGAGGGCCCCGAGCTCCTGGAGCTGGTGGAGCGGGTCCGGCGCCTGACCCGTGAGGACGGGGAGGCCGCCGCCGAGCTGTTGCGCGGGACGGAGCTGGAGACCGCGGCCAAGCTGGTGCGCGCCTTCTCCACGTACTTCCACCTGGCGAACGTCACCGAGCAGGTGCACCGCGGCCGCGAGCTGCGCGCCCGGCGTGCCGCCGAGGGCGGACTTCTGGCCCGTACGGCCGATCGGCTGAAGGACGCCGACCCCGAGCACCTGCGGCAGACCGTCAAGCACCTCAATGTTCGCCCGGTCTTCACCGCCCACCCCACGGAGGCGGCCAGGCGCTCGGTCCTGAACAAGCTGCGCAGGATCGCCGCCCTGCTGGAGACCTCGGTCATCGAGGCCGACCGGCGCCGCTACGACACCCGTCTGGCCGAGAACATCGACCTCGTGTGGCAGACGGACGAACTCCGGGTCGTCCGCCCCGAGCCCGCCGACGAGGCCCGCAACGCGATCTACTACCTGGACGAACTGCACGCGGGAGCGGTCGGCGACGTCCTGGAGGACCTCACCGCCGAGCTGGAGCGCGTCGGCGTCGTCCTGCCGGACGAGACCCGCCCGCTGACCTTCGGCACCTGGATCGGCGGCGACCGCGACGGCAACCCGAACGTGACCCCGCAGGTCACCTGGGACGTCCTGATCCTCCAGCACGAGCACGGCATCAACGACGCGCTGGAGCTGATCGACGAGCTGCGCGGCTTCCTGTCGAACTCCATCCGCTACACGGGCGCCACCGAGGAGCTGCTCTCCTCCCTCCAGGCGGACCTGGAGCGACTGCCCGGGATCAGCCCCCGCTACAAGCGCCTCAACGCCGAGGAGCCCTACCGCCTCAAGGCCACCTGCATCCGGCAGAAGCTGGAGAACACCAAGCAGCGCCTGGCCAAGGGGACCCCGCACGAGGACGGGCACGACTACCTGGGCACGGCCGAGCTGCTGGCCGATCTCACGCTCATCCAGACCTCGCTGCGCGAGCACCGGGGCGCGCTGTTCGCCGACGGCCGCATGAACCGTACGATCCGCACGCTCGCCGCCTTCGGACTCCAGCTGGCCACCATGGACGTACGGGAGCACGCGGACGCCCACCATCACGCGCTCGGGCAGCTCTTCGACCGGCTCGGCGAGGAGTCGTGGCGCTACGAGGACATGCCGCGCGAGTACCGGTACAAGCTGCTGGCCAAGGAGCTGCGGTCCCGGCGGCCGCTCGCGCCGACCCCGGCGCCGCTGGACGCTGCCGGCGAGAAGACCCTGGGGGTCTTCGAGACGGTGAAGCGGGCGCTCGCGGTGTTCGGGCCCGAGGTGGTCGAGTCGTACATCATCTCGATGTGCCAGGGCGCGGACGACGTGTTCGCCGCGGCGGTGCTGGCCCGCGAGGCCGGGCTGATCGACCTGCACGCGGGCTGGGCGAAGATCGGCATCGTGCCGCTGCTGGAGACGACGGACGAGCTGAAGGCCGCCGACACCATCCTGGAGGACATGCTGTCCGACCCCTCCTACCGGAGGCTGGTCGCGCTGCGCGGTGACGTGCAGGAGGTCATGCTCGGCTACTCCGACTCGTCGAAGTTCGGCGGCATCACCACCTCGCAGTGGGAGATCCACCGGGCGCAGCGGCGCCTGCGCGACGTCGCCCACCGCTACGGCGTACGCCTGCGTCTCTTCCACGGCCGGGGCGGCACCGTCGGCCGCGGTGGCGGCCCCTCGCACGACGCGATCCTCGCGCAGCCGTGGGGCACGCTGGAGGGCGAGATCAAGGTGACCGAGCAGGGCGAGGTCATCTCCGACAAGTACCTGGTGCCCTCGCTCGCCCGGGAGAACCTGGAGCTGACCGTCGCGGCCACGCTCCAGGCCTCCGCCCTGCACACCGCGCCGCGCCAGTCCGACGAGGCGCTGGCCCGCTGGGACGCGGCGATGGACGCGGTGTCCGACGCGGCCCACGCCGCTTACCGGCGGCTGGTGGAGGACCCCGACCTGCCGGCGTACTTCTTCGCCGCCACGCCCGTGGACCAGCTGGCCGACCTGCACCTGGGCTCGCGGCCCTCGCGCCGCCCCGATTCCGGGGCCGGTCTGGACGGGCTGCGGGCCATCCCGTGGGTGTTCGGCTGGACGCAGTCGCGGCAGATCGTGCCGGGCTGGTTCGGCGTCGGCTCCGGGCTGAAGGCACTGCGCGAGGCCGGCCTGGACAGCGTGCTGGAGGAGATGCACGAGCAGTGGCACTTCTTCCGCAACTTCGTGTCCAACGTCGAGATGACCCTCGCCAAGACGGACCTGCGGATCGCGAGCCACTACGTCGAGACGCTGGTCCCCGACGACCTGAAGCACGTCTTCGCCACCATCCAGGCCGAGCACGAGCTGACTGTGCGCGAGGTCCTGCGCATCACCGGCGAGCGTGAACTCCTCGACGCCCACCCGGTGTTGAGGCAGACCTTCACCGTCCGCGACGCCTACCTCGACCCGATCTCGTACCTCCAGGTCGCCCTCCTCAAGCGCCAGCGCGACGCGGCCGCGGCCGGCGCCGAGCCGGACCCGCTGCTGGCGCGGGCGCTGCTCCTGACGGTCAACGGTGTGGCGGCTGGGCTGCGCAACACCGGCTGATCGCTGCACGGACTTCCGCCGGACATATGGCGGTGCCCCTGTGCTCGTACATCCTGCGTACGAGCACGGGGGCACCGTTCGTTCGCGAGCTGGGCCGGGAGATCAGTCCTGGTTGGCCTTCCGGCGGCGGAACACCAGGTAGCCGCCCGCGCCGAGCAGCGCGGCCGCGGCTGCGGTGAGGATGCCGACGGGGGCGCCGCTGCCGGTCTCGGCGAGGTCGACGCCGCCGCTGCCCTGGGCGGACGGGCCCGCGGCCCCGTCAGAAGCGGATGAGGACGGCTCGGCCTCCGACTCGCCGTCCGTGTCCGAGGGCGAGGCGGGCACGGCGGACGGTGTACCGCCGCCTTCTTCGAACCCCTCGGAGCCCTCGCTTTCATCGGACCCCCCGGACCCCTCGCAGTCCGTCCAGAACACCTTGTGCTTCGCGGCCCCCTTCTCGCCGTCGAAGTTCCAGAACAGCTTGTAGTGCCCGTCAGGCAGCGACAGATCGTTCGTACGGCCGTGGCCCTCGGCGTCGAGCGTCAGCGCACCCGACTTCACGGTCTCGCCCTTGACGCCGGCGGTCGGGGCCCTGGACTCGATGTGCCAGTCGACCTGCTGGTCGCCGTCGAAGCCGAAGGCGTCGAGGTAGAAGGCGCAGACGTGCGGCTCGTTCTTGCGGAGCTCCTCGCCGGTGGCGGCGTCGTGGATCTTCACGGTGCCGTTGTCGCCGGGCGGAGTGGCGTGGGCGGCGGGGACGGCCGACAGGGCGGCCGTCGCGAGGGCGCCGACGACGAGGGCGCGGGTGGCGAGGGCGCGGGTGGCGAGGGCGCGGGTGAGGGTAGGCATGGGCAGTCCATCTTCGAGAGGTGGAACGGGAAGATGTGGAGGGGGCGGCTCAGCTTCCAGTTCCGCCGACAGCGGGTCAAGCGGCAGAACGCCCCCTGTGCGCCATGCGTTACGTATCGCCCCAACAGTCCGGGATAACGATCAGAGAACGTACGGATTTTCCCCGGACGTGCAGCCGTACAGGGAGCCGTCGGAGAACCGTCGAAGAGCCGCCGCGGAGTCGTCAGAGAGCCACGAAAGCGGCCGTGACCAGCGTCAATCCCGCGCCGCCGAGGGCCCAGGCGAGCCGGGTCAGCCGCAGTCCGCCCGCGACCACCATCGAGGCGAGCAGGAGCGCGCCGCCCAGCGGGACCCAGGCGTAGAGGAGTCCGCCGGGGCCGGTGCGGACGACCTCGTCGCTGCCGGGCTTCACGGCGACGGTGTACGTCCGGCCCTTCTCCACCGCGACCTCGCTGTCGAGGACGACCCGGTCGCGTGGGGTGTACCCCTCCGACGTGGGCCGGTACGGGCCCGTGCACCGGTCGTCGGCGCATCGCGTGACCGTCATCGTGCCGCGCTCGCGGCCCTTGGTGAGCATCACGTGCTGGGCGGTCCCCCAGGAGGCCCAGACGCCCGCGATCAGGAGCAGCGCCGCGATCGTCCCCATCGCCGCGAGCCGCCCGAACCGCAGCGCCGCGAACGTGTTCTGGCGGGAGGTGAGGGCAGGCATGGCGGTGATCCTTGGCCATGGCCCTGTGCTCGGTCAACTCCGGCAGGGCTTCGGAAGGGCTCCGGCGGTCGGACAAGTCCCGTGTTGTACGGACCTGTTCGGCGTCCCGGGTGGCCAGCCTCACGATGGTCGGCCTCGCGGTGGCCGGACTCACGAGTTGTACGACGACTGCGCCCGCTCCAGCCCGTCGATGACCAGGCTCTCCACCGAGTCCGCCGCACGGTCGACGAAGTAGTCCAGCTCCTTGCGCTCCGCGGCGGAGAAGTCCTTCAGCACGAAGTCGGCCACCTGCATACGCCCCGGGGGGCGCCCGATCCCGAACCGCACCCGGTGGTAGTCGGGACCCATCGCCTTGGTCATGGACTTGAGGCCGTTGTGCCCGTTGTCGCCGCCGCCGAGCTTCAGCCGCAACACGCCGTAGTCGATGTCGAGTTCGTCGTGGACGGCGACGATGTGGGCGGTCGGCACCTTGTAGAAGTCGCGCAGGGCCGTGACCGGGCCGCCCGAGAGGTTCATGTACGACATCGGCTTGGCCAGGATCACGCGGCGGCTGCCCGGACCGGGCGGGCCGATGCGGCCCTCGATCACCTGGGCCTGTGCCTTGCCGGCCCGCTTGAACTTGCCGCCGATCCGTCCGGCGAGGAGGTCGGCCACCATGAAGCCCACGTTGTGGCGGTTCATGGCGTAGTCGGGGCCGGGGTTGCCGAGCCCCACGATCAGCCAGGGCGCGCCTGGTTCCGTGGCCGTGGTCACGTCCGTGTCTCCCATGTGTCCTTGAACAGCAGTGTCCTTGACCGGCTGTCCTCTGACCAACTGTCCTTGATCAGCGGATACGCGCAGGCCGCCGCTCCCTCGGGAGCGGCGGCCTGCGAACGATGATGCGGTGCGGGATCAGGCCTCGGCGGACTCGCCGCCCTCGCCCTCGCCCGCGGCCTCCTCGGCCTGCGCGGCCAGCACCTGGAGGACGACCGCGTCCTCGTCGATGGCCAGCGTGGTGCCCTCGGGGAGCGGGACGTCCTTGGCGAGGATGGAGTCGCCGGCCGCCAGGCCCTCGATGGAGACGGTGACCGACTCGGGGATGTGCGTGGCCTCGGCCTCGACGGGCAGCGCGTTCAGCACGTGCTCGACCAGGTAGGCACCCGGAGCCAGGTCGCCCTCGGTGTGGACGTAGATCTCGACGTTGACCTTCTCGCCGCTGCGGACCAGCAGCAGGTCCACGTGCTCCAGGAAGCCCTTGATGGCGTCACGCTGGACGGCCTTCGGGATCGCGAGGTTGGTCTTGCCCTCGATGTCCAGGGAGAGCAGGACGTTCGGGGTACGCAGGGCGAGCTGCAGCTCGTGGCCCGGCAGCTTGATGTGGACGGGGTCGGCACCGTGGCCGTACAGAACGCCGGGAACCTTGTTCTCGCGGCGGATGCGGCGCGCGGCGCCCTTGCCGAACTCGTTACGGGTCTCGGCGGCGAGCCTGACGTCGGCCATGTCACTCCTCGTAGTACGTGGGGAAGATGGTCACCCGGCCAAACAATCGGCCTGCTACGAAGAGCGCGTCGATAACGGACCGCCACACCCAAAGAGTGCGGCCTCCCTCGCCGAGCAACTGTGACAGCTTACGCGGCGGAGAGGCCGTACAAGAAATCGATCTACCAGAGCCGACTACCAGAGCCGACTACCAGAGCCGGCTACCAAACCCTGCTAGTTCAGACCCAGCTACCGGTAGTTCAGACCCAGCCACCGGACCCGGGGCCGCTACTCGTCGAAGAGGCTGGTCACCGAGCCGTCCTCGAAGACCTCGCGTACCGCGCTCGCGACCGTCGGAGCGATCGAGAGCACCGTGATCTTGTCGAGCTGCAGCTCACCGGGGGTGGGCAGCGTGTTCGTGAAGATGAACTCGCTGACCTTGGAGTTCTTCAGACGGTCCGCGGCCGGGCCGGAGAGCACACCGTGCGTGGCCGTCACGATGACGTCCTCCGCGCCGTGCGCGAACAGCGCGTCCGCGGCCGCACAGATCGTCCCACCGGTGTCGATCATGTCGTCGACCAGGACGCAGACGCGGCCCTCGACGTCACCGACGACCTCGTGGACGGTGACCTGGTTCGCGACGTCCTTGTCACGACGCTTGTGCACGATCGCCAGCGGCGCGCCCAGGCGGTCGCACCAGCGGTCGGCGACGCGCACGCGGCCGGCGTCAGGGGAGACGACCGTCAGCTTCGTGCGGTCGACCTTCGTGCCCACGTAGTCCGCCAGGATCGGCAGCGCGAAGAGGTGGTCGACCGGGCCGTCGAAGAAGCCCTGGATCTGGTCGGTGTGCAGATCGACCGTCAGGATGCGGTCGGCGCCGGCCGTCTTCATCATGTCGGCGATCAGACGCGCCGAAATCGGTTCACGTCCGCGGTGCTTCTTGTCCTGACGGGCGTAACCGTAGAACGGCACAATCACGGTGATGCTCCGAGCGGAGGCCCGCTTCAGAGCGTCGATCATGATCAGCTGTTCCATGACCCATTTGTTGATCGGGGCCGTGTGGCTCTGGATCAGGAAGCAGTCGGCGCCGCGGGCCGACTCCTCGTAGCGGACATAGATCTCACCGTTCGCGAAGTCGAAGGCCTTCGTCGGGACGACCCCGACACCCAGCTGGTGGGCGATCTCCTGGGCAAGCTCGGGGTGAGCGCGGCCGGAGAAGAACATCATCTTCTTCTCGCCGGTCGTCTTGATCCCGGTCACAGCACTGTCTCCTCAGGGGTTTCTCAGCTGGGCGTTGATCAGAGATGTCTCAGCTGGGTGTTGAGATGTGGTCTCAGGGGTGTTTGAGATGGGGTCTCAGCTGGGTGTGCGGGTGTGCATCTATCACGGTACGCCGAGTCGGAAGCGGCGCTTTCCGGTCAGCTTTCGCCGGCCGGCTCCCCGGCGGCGACCTCCGCCGCTTTCGCGGCCGCGCTCCCCGGCCGCTTCCGGGCCACCCAGCCCTCGATATTCCGCTGCTGGCCCCGGGCCACGGCCAGCGAACCGGGCGGCACGTCCTTCGTGATGACCGAGCCCGCCGCGGTGTACGCGCCGTCTCCAATGGTGACAGGAGCCACAAACATGTTGTCCGAGCCCGTCCGGCAGTGCGAGCCGACCGTGGTGTGGTGCTTCTCCTTGCCGTCGTAGTTCACGAAGACGCTGGCCGCGCCGATGTTCGTGTGCTCACCGATGGTCGCGTCGCCGACGTAGGAGAGGTGCGGGATCTTCGTGCCCTCGCCGATCGTCGCGTTCTTCGTCTCCACGTACGTACCCACCTTGGCCTTCAGCCCGAGGCGGGTGCCGGGACGGAGATACGCGTACGGACCCACGTTCGCCTGCGGGCCGACCTCGGCGCTGTCGGCCACGGTGTTGTCGACCCGTGCCCCGGCGCCCACGTTCGTGTTCTTCAGGCGGGTGTTGGGGCCGACCTCGGCGCCCTCGGCGAGATGCGTGGCGCCCTGGAGCTGCGTCCCCGGGTGCACGATCGCGTCCTGCTCGAAGGTGACGGTGACGTCGATCCAGGTCGAGGCCGGGTCGATGACGGTCACGCCGGCGAGCATCGCGCGCTCCAGCAGCCGGTCGTTGAGGATGCGGCGGGCCTCGGAGAGCTGGACTCGGTTGTTGATGCCGGCGATCTCGCGGTGGTCCCCGGCCACCGAGGCGCCGACGCGGTGCCCGGCCTCCCGGAGGATGCCGAGGACGTCCGTCAGGTACTCCTCGCCCTGGCTGTTGTCCGTACGGACCTTGCCGAGGGCGTCCGCGAGCAGCTGCCCGTCGAAGGCGAAGACACCGGAGTTGATCTCGAGGATCGCGCGCTGGGACTCGGTGGCGTCCTTGTGCTCGACGATCGCGGTCACGGCGCCGGAGACGTTCTCGCGCACGATGCGGCCGTAGCCGGTGGCGTCCGGGACCTCGGCGGTGAGCACGGTGACGGCGTTGCCGTCGGCGGTGTGGGTCGCCGCGAGCCCGCGGAGGGTCTCGCCGCTGAGGAGGGGGGTGTCTCCGCAGACGACCACGACCGTGCCGTCGACGGGGCCGCCCAGCTCTTCGAGGCCCATGCGGACGGCGTGGCCCGTGCCGTTCTGCTCCGCCTGCACGGCCGTACGTACGCCCGGGGCGGTCTCCGCCAGGTGCGCGGTGACCTGCTCGCGGGCGTGGCCGACGACCACTACCAGGTGCTCGGGCTCCAACTCGCGTGCGGCGGCGAGTACATGGCCCACGAGGGAGCGGCCACAGATGTCGTGCAGGACCTTGGGTGTGGCCGACTTCATACGGGTGCCCTCACCCGCTGCAAGGACGACGACGGCTGCCGGGCGGTTGGCGCTCACGGGGATGCCCTTCGGCTTTGGACGGGTGGGGACATCCGCAGGATACCGGGGCGTTGTGAGGGGGAAATGTGAGCGGGGCCCGACTTGGCTGTCGGGCCCCGCTCTTGTCATGCTCCCGGGGAAGGAATCGAACCCTCATTCAATGGACCAAAACCATTTGTCCTGCCATTAGACGACCCGGGATGGCATGTGCGCTATGTCCGAGTTGGTCGACCGGCATTGCGCGCGGACAACACTATGCCGTACCAGGCGCCTTCGATGCGACAGTAGAGATCTGCGCTCTGGTGAACCTTGATCACCAGGCAGCCGCGGTAGGCCTCGCCCACGTTCTTACGGACGGTCTTGGGGTTGTGCTTCTTGACGCGGTCGTCTTGTTGAACGCTCTGCTGTCGGCGCCGACGAGGTCCGCCCAGTAGCTTTCGGCGCCCGCCACGTCGGCAGTCTCGTGGATCATGACGGAGTAGCGCACGCGATCGCGTTCCACTCCGAGGAGGTCGAGCCAGCGGAGGAAGATCTCGATCATTCCCGGGTCGCTGTTGACGAAGGTGACGTTCTCTCGCCGGTCGTACGGTTTGTCCTTGGTGCCCTCGGCCCAGTACAACCCGACGCCCAGAAGGAACAGTTCTCGATCGGACAGGGCGCCGATGTCTGCTGCCGCCGTTGCCTTCGTGCGCCGCCGTTCCTCGTCCCGAACTGCCAGTTCGTGATCCCACCGCTTCCGCGCCGCCAGCTTCGCTTGCTCGGCAGGGGCCCGGCGCTCGGGCTTCGGTAGGTCCCGTACCCACAGGGAAATCGAGCTCTTCGAGCAGCCCAGTTCCACCTGGATCTGGTCGTAGGTCCAGCCTTGCAATCGGAGCTCTCTCGCCTTGTCCCTCAGGTCGTCCTTCGCGTTGGGTCGCTTCGTCCATTCGGGAGCCGGCTCGCCCTCCAGGAGGCGGTTGAGAATGTCGTTGTTGTCGACGAAAAGCCGGTCGCGGATCTGGCGGCGACTGAGTCCTGCCTGCCGCAAGGCGATCGCCCGCTCTCGCAGCCCCTCGAAGTCCGTGTACTTGCCTTGTGCGTGTGCCATGGACATATCGTCCAGGGGGAATACGGGCTTCCAGGGTCGAACGGTGGGCGATTCAGCAGTTCGAGGGATACCAGCCGGTTTCGCATCTGTTCGATTACGGCGAGTGGTGTAGGCCAGTACGCGAAACTCACCGGAAAAGCGGCACCTCGCAATCGTAGGCTGGAGGCATGACCACGACGGGGGAAGACCACTCCGCGACCCTGACCGGGCCGTGGTGGTGGGCGAGGCGGCGCAGTGCGGTGCTCGACGGGAGCCTCGCGCTGGTGTCCGCGGTGGAATGTGCGATCGAGGGGATGCCGTTCGCGGATGCCGCGGGGCTCGCGGTGCCTGTGGGGATGATTTTCGGGGTGGTCGCGGGGTCCGTTCTGCTGGTGCGGCGGAAGTGGCCCATCGCCGTTGTTCTTGTTTCGATTGCCATCACACCCGCCCAAATGGGGTTCCTGATGGGGCTCGTCGGGCTTTACACGCTCGCCGCGTCCGAGATGCCGCGGCGGATCATCGGGGCGCTCGCCGGCATGTCGATGGTCGGGATGCTCATCGTCACGTATGTGCGGGCGCACCAGGGGATGGGGCGCGGTGAGCTGGCGGAGGTGGGGGACTGGTTCGTTCCGTTCGTGTCCATCACGACCTCGCTGGGGATGACCGCGCCGCCGATTCTGCTCGGGCTGTACGTGGGGGCGCGGCGGCGGCTGATGGAGAGCCTGCGGGAGCGGGCCGACTCCCTTGAGCGGGAGTTGCAGTTGCTCGCCGAGCGGGCGGAGGAGCGGGCGGAGTGGGCTCGCAACGAGGAGCGGACGCGGATCGCTCGTGAGATGCATGACGTCGTCGCCCACCGGGTGAGTCTGATGGTCGTGCATGCGGCTGCCTTGCAGGCCGTGGCCCGGAAGGATCCTGAGAAGGCCGTTCGGAACGCGTCGCTGGTGGGGGACATGGGGCGGCAGGCGTTGACTGAGTTGCGGGAGATGTTGGGGGTTCTGCGTACGGGGGAGGGGGCGTCTTCTTCTGCCTCTGCTCCTTCTTCTGCGTCTACCTCGTCATCGGCGGCGGTTCGGATGCAGCCTGTGCCGCTCGCGGCGGTGGGGGCGGCTGCGGCTGCGGCGGCTTCTCGGGCCGCTGACGAGGACGGGGGTGAGGGGCCCTGTCTCGACGATCTGGAGGAGTTGGTCGGGCAGTCCGCTGCCGCCGGGATGGTCGTTGATCTGTCTGTGGAGGGGGATCCGCGGTCGTATGCGGCTGCGGTGGAGCAGACCGCCTATCGGGTGGTGCAGGAGGCTTTGACGAACGTCCACAAGCACGCGGCGGGGGCGAAGACGCGGGTGCGGTTGGCGCATCGGGTGTCGGAGATCGCCATGCAGGTGGAGAACGGGCCTCCGCCGGAGGTGGCGGCCGCGGGGGCCGCCCGCTTGCCCAGTGGGGGGAATGGGCTGCTGGGGATGAAGGAGCGGGTTGCCGGGCTTGGTGGGGTGTTTGTGTCCGGGCCTACGGATTCGGGGGGTTTTCGGGTGTCGGCTGTGATTCCGGCGGAGGGCTGAGCCGGGGGCGGGTCGGGCCGGGCGTCGAGGCGTCGGGGCGGGGGCTGCGCGGGGCGCCTGCGGTGTGTGGGTGGTGGGGGCGGGGCCGTGCCGGTACGTCTGCCCGTCGCTCGCCGGGCTTACGGCTGTTCGCTTGGACAGTGGTTCCTTGTTTGTAGGAGCTCTGTGCGACGGGCATGACGTACCGGCACGGCCCCGCCCCCGGGTTGAGTCGCGGCTGCGGGTGTGTGGGGGCTTGGTCGTCCCCGGGGTTGGGTTCTGGCTGCGGGTGCGTGGGGGCATGACCGTCCCGGGGCTGGGTCGCGGGCTGCGGCCGGGTGGGGGCACGCGACCGGCCCGGGGCTGGGTCGCGGCTGCGGCCGCGTGAGGCATGACACCCCCGCCTTGGGTTGCGGCTGGCCGTCGGTGAGGCATGGGGGTGGTCCCGTCCCCGGGTCGAGTCGCGGGCTGCGGCCGCGTGGGGGCATGACCACTCCCGCCTTGGGTCGTGGCTGGCCGCCGGTGGGGGGACGGGGGCGGGTGCGTTGCGGCTCGCCGCCGCCGGTGGGGGTGCGGTTCCGGATACGTGGCGACTGGGCGCGAGGTGATTGCGTTCGGGTGTGCTCAGGGGGCCGTCAGGCGGGTGGGTTCCAGGCCTGCTACGAGGGCTGTCAGGGCCTCGTCGATGGTTGGGCCCAGGTACCAGTCGCCTGTGTGATCGAGGGTGTAGACGCGGCCCTCTGTGTCGACGGCCAGGAGTGCTCGGGTGTCGGACTCCTCGCCCAGGGGGGCCACTTCGGTGTCCAGGGCTCGGCCCAGGTCGGAGAGGGTGCGGGCCATGTGGAGGCCGTGGAGCGGGTCCAGGTGGAGGGGGGACGGGGCGATCTGGCGGCCGGGGGCCGTGGCGGGGATGTGGAGGCCGCCGAACTCCGCCCATGCCTCTACCGCCGCCGGGAACACGGCGTGGTGGTGGCCGGCGGGGGACTCGTGCCCGCGCAGGGCGTCCGCCCAGAACTCGGCCTGCTTTATGTCCCAGCGGCCCGGCTGCCATCCGGCGGAGCGGAGGGCTGCGTCGACCGGGGCGGAAAAGCGGGTCGTGGAGGTGCGGTCGGTTTGCATCGGCCTTCGTTCATCGAGCTGCGGCTGGCGTTGTGGCTGCGGTGGGCTTGGTTTGTCCTCCTGTTCGGCGGAGGCCTATTCGTCGGCGTTCGCCGGGTCGACGACGCGTACGCCGAAGTGGGCGCTGAGTGCCGTGCAGGAGCGGCAGGGGGGCGCGAAGCTGCCGTGGAGCGGGTCGCCGTCCTCGCGGATGCGGCGGGCCGTGAGTTTGGCCTGTTTGAGCGATCTGCGGGCCTCGCCGTTGGTCATGGGTTTTCGTGCGGCCCGTTTGGAGCGGGCCGCGTCCACCGCGCTGATGTGGCGGGAGATGAGAATCACTTCTGCGCAGCGGCCGGTGAAGCGGTCGCGCTGGCCGCTCGTCAACGTGTCGAGGAAGTCCCGGACGAGAGGGTGGAGCGGTGGTTGCTGGTCGCCTCGGGCCGCTGTGCCGGTGAGCGTCGCGCCTCGTACCGAGAGGGCGGCGGCGATGGTCGGGAGTATCCCGTCGCGGCGGTGGAGGAGGGTGGGAGCGGGGGCCGTTTCGGCGCTGCTCCAGCCGACTCTGGGGTCCCCTGACGTGCCTGTCTGCGTAGCGTTCATTGTCGTGTTCCCTCCCCGGCCCCGCGGCGGCAGCCGCTGATGTCACCGCCCCGGTGCTCGGACAGAGTGCCAAACTCCGTGCCTGGTGGGGAAGCTGGGGCGGTGCGACACGCGAGGTCTTCGTCGCACCGTCACGGCGCGATGACGGCAGGTCACGGAACCGGAGGCCTGTTGGCCGGTACGGAACCGGAGGCCCGGTGACCGGTGTCGTTCAACCGCATAGGCTGTCGATATCCGCGATCCAACAGAACGCCGCAGGGGGCAACCGCCATGACGACAGGTCGGCTCGGGCAGCAAGCCGCGCCGCCGAACGCGGCCTACGCCGGGCAGGTCGTGCATTTCCCGGACCCGGTCCGGGCGGCCCGTCACCCGAGAGGTGTACGGATCGACGAGCACGGCTATCCCGACTTCTCGCTCTATGCGCGTGCCGCCGCGGAGATCGCCGAGCCACCCGAGGGATTCGGTGTCGATGAGCTGCGGTTGACGGACTATGTGTCCGCGAACGCGGCGATGGCGGCGGCCGGACACGACCTGTGGGACACCATTCCGGCGGTGGCCACTCCGCACGGCTGGACCTGGCATCACGTACCCGGCACGCGGCGACTGGAGTTGGTGCCGGTCGAGGTGAAGGCGTTGCTGCGGCATCACGGTGGGCTGGCCACGGCCGCCGTCGACCAGAACAAGCGGGGGACCCGGCCGTTGCAGGAGACCCGGCCCACGCACTTCGGGTTGCCGAAGTCGTCGGTCGCGGTGACCGAGCAGCAGGTGCTGGGGGTCGAGGAGGATCTCGGCTATCGGCTGCCGGGTGCGTATCGGTCCTTCTTGAAGGTGGCCGGTGGGTGCGCGCCCGTCGGTGCCGCGCTCGACGCCGAGTTGGGGCTGTTGGTGGATCAGCCGTTCTTCACCGTGCGCGAGGAGGCCGCCGTCAACGACCTCGTGTACGTCAACAAGTGCCTGCGGGACCATCTCACCAAGGATTACCTGGGAGTCGGGTTCGCGCAGGGCGGGCTGCTCGCGGTGAAGGTGAAGGGCGAGCGGCTCGGGTCGGTCTGGTTCTGCGCGTACGACGACGCCCGTGACCAGGACGCGTGGCCGCCCGCCGAGCGCGTGCAGCGGCTGCTGTTGCCCTGTGGTGACGACTTCGACCAGTTCCTGTCCAGGCTCGCGGGCAATCCGCCCGAGCTGGAGACGGTGGCGAACCTGATGGTGGACGGCGGCTTCGCGCGGGCGGTGCCGGTGTCCGCAGTGTCTTCGGTGGGGGAGTGAGCGTCCGATGGTGACCTTCGCGCAGGCGCAGGAGCGCGCTGAAGAGTGGATCAACGGGGATGTGCCCGGTTACCAGCACCGTGAGGTGCGGGTGCGGGAGTTCGAACTCGGTTTCGTGGTGTGGGCCGAGGACCGAGCCGACGGTCCGCGCTCCGACGGCGGAGCGCAGCGGCTCGTCCTCGCACGCGACAGCGGGGAGGCCACGCTGTGGCCCTCGCTGCCGGTGGGTGAGGTGATCCGCCGGTACGAGGAGGAATACGGGCTGCCGGACGCGGCGCCCGATCCGGCGCCCGCGCCTCCCGCGCGCGTCGACCTCAACCAGACGTCGTTCCTGCTGACTCCTCCGGAGTGGCTCCAGGAGGCGGCGGACCGGATGGGGATTCCGGACCGGAGGGAAGAGGCGGGAGCGTCGGACGGGGCCGGATCTCGTCCGGCCGCGGATTCTCGTCCGGCCGCGGCCGCCGGTGCGCCTGCCGATGCGGCCCCCGCCAATGGGGCTGGCGGGAGCGGGGGTTCGCTCCCTGAGACGATGCGGGGTCCCGTGGTGGACTCGAGGCCGGGGGCCGGTTCGCCGTCCGGGCCGGGGGCGCCTTCCGCTCCCGGTGGCGGTACAGCGTGGCCGGCCGCCGGTGGGGATGCCGCCGGGGCGACTCCGTGGGCCGGGACCGACACCAACGCCGAGACGGGCGACGACCGTTCCGTGCCGCTGCCCGCGACGGTGTTCGCTCCGCAGCTCAGTGAGTTCGACGAGGGGAGCGCGCCGCCGCCCGAGGCGCCCCCGGAGGCCAAGACCAAGCTGATCTCGGGCGGCAGTGGGCTTCCGCCTACGGCAGTCACGCCCGCGGTGGACGGGCAGAACCCGCCGCAGTTCCCGGGTGGGCCCCAGGGGCCGGGTGCGCCTGGTACGCCGCCGCCCGGTGCCCCTTCTTCGTACGGCTATCCGCAGGGGCCCGGTGGTGCTCCGGGTACGCCGCCGCCCGGTGCTCCCTCTCCTTCATACGGCTACCCGCAGGGGCCTGGTGCCGGTACCCCGCCGCCGGGTGCCCCCGCCGCACCCTCGTACGGCACCCCGCAGCCGCCCGCCGCACCCAACGCCCCGCAGCCGCCCGCCGGTTCGGGTCCGCCCGGGCGGCCGTTGGCGCCTCATGCCGGTGACATCGCCGACGCCGCGACCAGCAAGGCGCAGGCGCCGCCGCGTGGCGCGCGTGGTGCCGCAGCGCCCGGCACGCCGCCTCCGCCCGGTGCGCCCGGAACTCCGGGCGCGCGGCCGGGAGGTACGGCTCCGCCGTCCGGGCCCGGTGCGCCGGGCACTCCGGCGGGCGGGTACGTGCCGACGCAACTCGTCTCCCAGATCGGTCCCGACGGGCCGCAGGGGCCGGGTCCCGGTGCGCCCGGTCAGCCCGGCGGTCCCGGCCAGGCTGGTGGGCCCGGTGCTCCGCAGCCGCCCGGTGCCCCCGGCTCGCCGGGCGGTACGCCGCCCGGTGGTGTTCACCACGCCGCGACCGTGTTCGCCGACCCGAACGCACCCGGTGCGCCCAAGCCCCCGAGCCCGCCCGGCACTCCGGGTGCTCCACCGGCTCCGGGTGCCCCCGGCTCCCCGCAGCCTCCCGGTGCTCCCGGCGCCCCCAACCCTCCGGGCCGTACGCCCGCCGGTGGCGTCCACCACGCCGCGACGATGCTGTCCGGGCCCCCGGTCGGCGGTCCCGGCGCACCTCAACCTCCAGGCGCTCCCGGTGCTCCGGGCAGCGCTGGAGGACCCGGCGTAGTGCCCGGCACCCCCGGTGCCGTCCACCACGCCGAAACCATGCTGTCCGGTCCCCCGGGGGGAGGCCCGGGCATGCCCCCGCCGCCCCAGGGCCCCGGTGCTCCGGGTATGCCCGCCCCCCAACCGACGCCGCCGCCCGGCCAGCAGCCCTTTCCGGGGCAGCCCTTCCCCGGTCAGCAACCTCCGCCCCCGGCCTACGGCTATCCCCAGCAGGGCAAGCCCACGGTCGGCCCGGGCTACCAGGCCGTACTCCGCTACCGCGCCCAGGACGGGTCCGAGCAGCAGCTCATCCGGCGGTCCGCGCCGGGCACGCCGCACCCGGAGTGGCAGATCCTGCACGAGCTGCGTGCGATGAACGTGCCGCCGCAGCAGGTGCTCGAGCTGCACACGGAGCTGGAGTCGTGCGAGCTGCCGGGTGCGTACTGCGCGCGGATGATCCGGGAGAGCTGGCCGCAGGCACGCATCACGAGCATCGCCCCGTACGGCACGGACCACGCGAGCCGTCAGCAGGGCATGGCTCAACTGCTCGCGCACCAGGGCGAGTTGCACCAAGTGGCCGATGGTCCGGCACGTCCCGGGCCCGTACGGACGCCGCTGCCGCCGGTGCAGCCCGCGCCGCCGATCCCGCCGGAGGCGATCGGGCAGGAGCTGGCGGCGGCGTTCGGGCCGGGCCTCTTCCGGTTCGACCAGGCCGCGGTGTCCCGGCAGGGCGTACCGCCGATCGTGGCGCACACCCTGGTGGTGGCCGGGCTGCCGGTCGACATGAACCCGTTCTTCTGGGCGCAGGCCCAGCCGGGGCGCCCCGTGCCGACGCTCGCGGAACTGGCGCAGGAGCGCGGTGTGCAGCCGGCCTCGGACGCGGGCTCGTACCTCGTCATGGGCAGTGACTTCGGCAAGGCGATCTGTGTCCAGTACGGGACGGCGAACATCGTCGCGGTGCCCGTGGAGGCGGGGCCGGGCGGTGCGCCCGTACCGCCGCAGTTCGTCAACTCGGGGCTGCCCGAGTTCGCCCGCAGTCTCGCTCTGCTGGGCCGTATGTGGCGTCTTCGCTTCGGACTCAACCAGGAGCAGGCGGGCCGTTGGACCGTCGACTTCCAGGCGCAGCTCGCCGCCCTCGACCCGGTGGCCCTCGGGTCCCCGGAGAGCTGGTGGTCGGTGCTGCTCGAGCAGATGTGGGACGGTTTGCTCTGACGTCGAGTCACTGAGCGCGAGGGTCGGGCCCGGTCGGTTGACCGGGCCCGACCTCTTTGTGTCCCCGACCTCTTTGTGTGCGGAGTGTCGCGTTATGCACACTTCCGTCTGATCCACCAAGATGTGCGCCACATCGGTTTTGTACGTCGTGAGGGGATTCGAGGATGAGCAGCGCATCGGTGTCGCCTCAGGGCTTCGAGGCCGTACGGGGGCGCGGTTACCGTCCTGAGCAGGTCGACGCGTACGCCGCGGAGCTCTCGGCGGGGCGCGACGCCGCCTGGGAGCGGGCCGCCCGGCTGACCGTACTGGCCAGGGAGATGGAGGCGGAGTCGGAGCGGCTGCGCGAGGCCGTGTCGCGGCTCGCCCCGCAGACGTACGAGACGCTCGGCGACCGTGCCCGGCAGATCTACGAGCTGGGGGAGGAGGAGGCCGAGGAGGTGCGCGAGAGCGCGCGGCAGGAGGCTCGGCGGGTCGTGGAGGAGGCGGAGGCGGCCGCCGGACTCGTACGGGAAGCCGCGCGGGCGGATGCCGACGCGGTGCGCGACGAGGCCGACGAGCGGGCCCGGCACCGGCTGCTCGCCGCGCAGGCCGAGGCCGACGAGATGCGGATCGGCGCGCGGCGCGAGGTGAAGGAGAGCCGCGGCGAGGCGCTCGCCGCGCTGCGCGAGACCCGGCGGCGCAGCGAGACGCTCCTCGCCGAGCAGGAGAAGGAGCACGCCGAACGCTGGGAGAAGGTCACCCGCGAGACCGAGGAACGGGAGGCCGCCCTCGACGCCCGCCACGAGGAGCGGGCCGCACACGCGGAAGCGGCCGTGACAGAGGCCGAACGCGCCCTCGCCGAGGCCCACGAGTCCGCCCGCCACCTCCAGGAGGACGCCGAGGCCCGCGCCGCCGAACTCCTCGCCGAGGCACGGGTGCAAGAGGACCGCATCGCACGCGAGACGGAGCGGATCCTGCGCGAACACGGCACGGAGTGGGACGACGTACAGGCCCACATGGACCACGTACGCAGCAGCCTGACCGCCTTGACGGGCCAGGCGGCAGCGGAGTAACCAGCCAAGCCCCGCCCCGCAAGGGGCGCGGGAACGGCGCGAGCAACCCAAGCCAACCCGCAGACAGCAAACCGGCCTTGGCGCCCCGCAGGGGGCGCGGGGCTGTGACAATTTGCGGCTCCGCCGCGTGGGCGAGACCAGCCCGAACCAACCCGCACCCACACACCAACCCCAGCCGACCTCCCCCGCCCTAACTCCCCTTCCGCACAACCCCCGCCAAAATCCACCCCTCCACCGCCTCGTACTGCTTCCGCTGCTCCTCCGCCTGCCCCCGGCCGGAGGCCATCGTCCCCAGCCACCCAAAGGCGAACCCCAGCGGAATGGACACGATCCCCGTCGTGGTGAACGGAAACCAGGTGAAGTCGTAGCCGGGAAACGCGGAAATGGGCGACCCGGAGACGAGATTCGTACCGGTCATCAACACGAGCGTGCTGACCGAGCCCCCAATGAGCGTGCACATCAGCCCGGCACGCGTGTAACGCCGCCAGAAGAGGCTGTAGACCAGCGCGGGCGCGATCGCCGAGGCACCCAGACAGAACGACAGCGTGACCAACGGCTGCAAGCTGTGGTGCTGGACAAGTGTGGCCAGCAGAATCGCCGGGACACCGACCGCCACCGCGGACGCCCGCGCCAGCGTCATCTCCCGTCGCGGCGAAGGCTGCCGCTTGCCGTGCGCGAACACGTCATGCGCGAGCGAGTTGGCGCAGGCGAGGATCATCCCGGCGACCGACGCGAGCACCGTCAGGAAGATCGCCGCCGTGACGGTGGTGAAGAGGAGCGTCTCGGCGGTCGACACGTCCGTCCCGAACGCGGCCCGGGAGCCCATTAGATACGCCGTGTTCCCCTGCGGGTCCGCCGCCGCGATCGCGTCCCGCCCGATCAGCGCCGTCGCACCGAAGCCCACGACCGTGATGATCAGCACGAACACCGCCACGGCCGGCACCGCCCAGGACATCGACCGGCGTACCTCACGAGCACTGCCCGCCGTGTACATGCGCATGGTGATGTGCGGCAGACAGGCGCCGCCCAACACCACCGTCAGCTGTGAACTGATCATGTCCAGGCTGGGGTTGGGGCCGCCCGCGAACTGAAGTCCCGAGTTCAGGAAGGCCGGTCCCGCCTCGCTGCTCTTCGCCGCGGCGTCGAAGAGGCCGCCGAGGTTCCAGTCGAACTTGGCCAGGATGAGTACGGCGATGACGGCGCCGGAGCCCAGCAGCATCACGATCTTCATGATCTGGATCAGCGCGGTGCCCTTCATGCCGCCGATCGCCGCGTAACTGATCATCAGCGCGCCGAGCCCGATGATGCAGCCCGTCTTCAGGCCGTCGTTCGAGAATCCGAGGATGAATGCCAACAGATCGCCGGTACCGGCGAGTTGGACGAGCATTATCGGCATCAGCGCGGCCAGCGTCGCCGCGCACGCCGTGATCCGTACGGCCCGTCCCGGCATGCGCCGAGCCAGCGCGTCGCCCATGGTGAACCGGCCCGCGTTCCGCAGCGGTTCGGCCAGCAGGAACATCAGCAGCATGAGGGAGAGGGCGGTGCTGAGGGCCAGTACGACCCCGTCGTACCCGAAGAGCGCGATCACTCCGCCCGTGCCGAGGACGGTCGCCGCGGAGATGTAGTCGCCCGCGATGGCAAGGCCGTTGCGCATGGGGGAGAGCGAGCTGTAGCCGGTGTAGAACTCGTCCAGGTCGTCCCGGTCGGGGCCGGTCATCACGCACAGCAGCAGCGTGATGGTGGCGATGACGGTGAACGCCACGAGTGACATCGCCTGGGCGGAACTGCTGAAGCCGGTCACCGGCCGGTCTCCGCCCGCTTGGTGTCCAACTCGGCCTGCTTCCTTATTCGTTCGGCGATCGGGTCGACGCCCCGGCGGGCCGTGTACTCGTACAGCGCGATCGCCACGCAGGTGACGGGCACCTGGATCAGGCCGAGCAGCAGTCCGACGGGCAGGCCCTTCGTCACCTCGCCCGTCATGAACGACGGCGCGGCCGCGGACAGGATCAGAAAGAGCGTGAAGTAGCCCAGCGCGGTCAGCGTCGCCACGCGCCGCTGCCAGCGGTACGCGGTGCGCAGGACCCGGATGTCGCTGTGGTGCCCGAGTGCGGCGTGCCGATGGCGCGGTGGTCTCGAGGGTTCGGGTTCCGGCTGTTGTGGTGCCCAGGGGTAAGTCAGGTACGAGGGCGAGGAGGGCGAGGAGGGCGAGGAATTGGGCGGTGGGACGTATGGCGGATTGTGCGGCGGAACTGGGTGGGACGGGGACGTGTTGTAGGACATCCCGGTTCTCCTTGCGTGGCTCGGGTCCGTGCGGACCGCAGGGAGCGGGGGGTGACGAGGCACGCTAGTCGGAGGTGGCTGGATGTGGAGCCGTTTCGGCAAACTGGCTGGTCGGTATGCGCTTACTTCGCTGACCTCGGGTGTTACCCCCGTTAACCCGCGAGGTCCGTCGGCCCTGTGGGAGCAAACGTGAACAACTCGCGTTCACGGACACCCCGTAGGGTTCCGCTGTAGGACGGCGGTCGCGGCGGTTGTGGCCCTGGGAAGGTGGGTGCGGCTGTGGGGACGATGGAACGCGGGGAGTATCTCGACGAGCTGCTGCGGGTGGTGCGGCGGCACGGCGACCCAGGGGAGGTGCTGCGGTGGCTCGGGCCGCGGATCGGGGCCGAGGCCGCCTGGGTCGGGTGCCGGGGCGCGGTCCAGGCGGCGACGGCGGAGTTTCCCGGAGAGCTCGTGGGGACGCTGAGGGAGCAGCTCGAGCGCCTGGCCGACGGGCGGCTGGCCGCGGCCATGGCGCGCGTCGGCGAACTGGAGGTGCACCTCGAGGCCTTCGGCGTACGCGAGCCGCGTCCGGTGCTGGTGACCGTCAGCGCCTCGGCGCTGTCGCGGGAGGCGGCGGCGCTGGCATCACAGGCCGGCGGTCTCCTTGAGCTGCTGGGAAAGGCGTCGGTGGCCGACGACAGCTCACGCGAGTATGAGCAGAAGGCACGGCAACTGCGGTTCGCGGTGCTGACCGCGCTGCTGGCCGGGGACGTCACGATGGCCAGGCGGATGACCACGGGTGACGTCCCGCCGCTGCTGGACGCGGAGCGCGTACGGGTCCACGTGCTGCACTGCCCGCCCGCCGACCGTGACCGGCTGGCCAGGACCTACCTGGACGCCTCGGGCTACCACGGGCCGGGCCTGATGGTGCACTGCCCGGCGTTCAAGGAGCACCTGATCTGCCCGATCGCCGAGGACGTGGAGCCCGCCGGTCGCTTCCAGCGAGGAGAGGTGCTGCGGCGGCTGGTCCGGGAGAATCCCGGGTACGCGGTGGGCGTCAGCAGGCCCCATCCGCTTGCCGCCACGGCCGATGCCTACGGTGAGGCCCTGAACGCGCTGGCCGTCGCCCGCAACTCCCAGGAGCGGCTGGGCGTCTACCGCGGTCAGCCCTCCCTGGTCCACCTGCTGCCCCGCCGGGCCGCCGTGACCTGGGCGCGCGCCTTCCTGGAGCCGCTGCACGCCGTTCCCAAGCCCACCGTGGACATCACTCGTCTGGCCGTGACGTTCCCCCGGTCCGCCGTGGCCCGCCTGCTGCAGATCAGCCGCACCACCGTCGCGGTCCACTGCCGGCGGGCGGAGGAGGCTCTGGGGCTGGACCTCGGTGACGTACGCACTCGCGCCACGCTGGACCTGGCCCTGTCCCTCATGGGCCCTCAACTCGATCCGGACGAAACCGGCCGGCAGGCCGCGCCGCCCCTCGGAGAACTTCTCCGTACGGCGCCCGCGACCGCCTGGGCGGAAAGCTTCCTCCGCCCCCTCCACGAAACCCGCCACCGCAACCTCCACCTCACCGTGGAGACCTGGATCGACGCCAACACCGACGCCCAGCGGACGGCCGCGCGCCTCGGCCTGAGCCGCAACACCGTCCGGGCTCACCTCCGCGCCGCCGAACTCCTCCTCAACCGTGACCTCCTGACGACCGCGTCGGGCGTCCACGACCTCGTCCACGCCCTGCGCGTGGCGGATGGCGTGGCGGCTGGACACCGTGCACACCCGACGGACGAATCTGGCCACCGTGCACGGTGGTCTCCGGCGGACGTTGCCTCTTAGCGTGCCCTTGGTGGGGGAGGGGCGGGGGATGCCGCGGCGAATGGCCCACGGGGGAGGTCATTCGCCGCGGGGCGCTCCGCGGGTTGGGCGGTTTTTTTGGGTGCGGGCCGGTTGGGGCTGGTCGCGCAGTTCCCCGTGCCCCTTATGGGGCGCGCCCAGTGCCTGGTTTCCCCGAGGGTGGCAATGCGGCCGACCAGGCGGGGGCGGAGAAGGTGATGGCGGGGGAGTCGTTCACTTCGAGGCAGTTGCTGCCGCCGCCGCTGTGGCTCGATTTGCGCCATGCGCCTGCATTGACGTCGAGTGTTACCTCCGTCAACTTGCGCGATTCCTTGATCACTTGTGATCAAAATGTGAACAACTTGAGTTCACGGGCGTCACGTTCGAACCGTTAATCTCCCTGTCGACCAAGAAACACTCATCAAAATTTAAGATCGCAGGGGGAAGAGTGCGGCGAACCAGTCGCAAAAGAGCGCTGCGTGGAGCGATGACCGTCGTTTCCGCAGCGCTGGCTTTGGCTGTTGTTCCGGTCGAAGCGACAACAACGGGGGCGTCGGCCGCTGACGGAGCGGCCGACGAGGCCGCGCGCGGTAAGGCGTTCTGGGAGGACGACACACTGCCCGCCGCCACCGCGGAGCAGAAGGCGTCACAGACAGCCGTCGGTTCGGGGCAGGCTGTCGAGGTCGGCGAGCTGACGTCGGCGACCAGCCGGGTCGTCGCGAACCCTGATGGAACGTTCACGGCCGAGGCCGCGACGTCGCCCGAGCGGGTGCGCAAGAACGGTGAATGGACCGACGTCGACACCACCCTGGTCGAGCGGCCGGACGGCAGCCTCGCGCCGCGTGCGGCGGAGGATGTCCGACTTTCCGGTGGTGGGAAGGACGTACCACTGGCCCGGCTGGTGACCGGCGGCAAGGAGTACGCGGTGTCGTCCCCGTGGACCCTGCCGAAGCCGGAGGTCGACGGAGCGTCGGCGGTCTACCGCTCGGTGTTGCCCGATGTCGATCTCGCCGTGCAGGCGCATCCGGACGGGTTCACCTACCACCTCGTACTCCACTCGCGTCAGGCCGCGGCCAACCCCGCCCTGAAGAAGGTGGAGTTCCCGGTCGAGAGCCGGGGGCTGTCCGTGCGCGCGGACGAGACCGGGACGGCCACGCTCGTCGACGACGCCGGGCACGCGGTCGTCTCCAGCGGCTCGGCGCTGATGTGGGACGCGGGTACGGCCCAGGCCATGGCCAAGAAGGCCTCACCGAGGTCGGCGAGGTCCGCGCCGGCCGTCGCCGGCTCACTCAGCGCCAACTCCCGCTCCCGCACGGCCGTCATGGACACGAGCGTCACTGACGACGCCCTTTCCATCGTCCCGGACCAGAAGTTCCTCGCCGACGGTGCCACCACCTTCCCTGTCGTCCTCGACCCTCCGGCGGTCAAGGCGACACTGACGGGCTGGACGACCCTGTGGTCCAGCTCGCCCGGCACCAGCTTCTGGAAGACCAAGCACGCACTCGGCGTGGGCTACGACGCCTACGTGGACAACAAGAAGGCGCGCTCACTCTTCCAGTTCGACACCCGCAAGGTGGCCGGCAAGAAGATCCTGGGAGCCACATTCACGCCGTACGCGATCTGGTCCGCGAACTGCGACAAGAAGAACATCGACCTGTACCGCACGAGCCAGATCTCCGGGTCCACGACGTGGAGCAACAACCCGCCGAAGTGGCACGCGAAGGTCGACACGGTCTCGGCGGCGAAGGGCCATTCGTCCACCTGCCCAGACGGCGACATCGAATTCGACGCCACGGCCGCCGTCGCGTACACAGCGAAGGCGAAGGACACGCTCACCACGCTCGGGCTGCGCGCCGACGAGGGCGACCCGATCGCGTGGAAGCAGTTCATGTCCCCGCTCGACGCGCAGGCCACCGCCTCCCGCAAACCGCGCCTCTCGATCACGTACGTCACACCGCCGAACGCCAAGCCGTCGTCCGTGAAGATGTCCGACCCGAAGGTCTCGTGCTCGGCCTCCTCGTCCCCGGCGCTGATCCGCGACACGACGCCCCGCCTGACCGCGACGCCGACCTCGAGTGACGCTTCCAACGCCTCGCTGCGCCCCAACTTCGAGCTGTACAAGGGCAGTAGTACGACGCCGACGTCGCTGAAGCCGTCCACCTGGACGGACAGCGGCACAGCCGGGACGGTGCCCACAGCGACGCTGGACGACGGAGCCACCTACAAATTCCGGGCCAGGACCGAGTACAAGTACACGTACAAGGGCGCCACGCACTCCCTGTTCGGGCCGTGGTCGGGCCACTGCTTCTTCAAAATCGACTCCAAGGGCCCGCCGGCGCCGAAGGTGACCTCGATCGTGTACCCGGAGTGCACGGGCACGACCTGCGACAGCGCCGATCCGGAGTACGGCAGCGTCGGTATGACCGCCGCCTTCAAAGTCGCCGCCGGCGCCAGTGACGTACGACGCTACGACTGGTGGCTCAACGGCGTGAAGCTGGGCAGCAAGTCGTTCACGGCCAACACTCCCTCGTACGAGATCGAGGCCGCGCCCGACAAGCGGCTGACCAACACGCTTCGGGTGCAGACCTTCGACGGCGCGGGCAACCCGGGCACCACCTACGACTACCTGTTCAAGGTGGCCAAGGGCTCGGACCCGGTGGCGAGTTGGAAGCTCGACGACGGCAACGGGACGACAGCGGCGGACAGTTCGGGCGGGAGCAGGCCGCTGACGCTCACCTCGGCGGCGACCTGGACCGACAAGGCCCGGCTCGGCGGCGGAATGCGCGGCGACGGCACCGGTGCCTCCGGCTCCACGGCCACGTCCGTCCTGGACACCACCAACGGCTTCACCGTCTCCGCGTGGGCGCGGCTGACCGCGAAGGACCACATCTCCACCGTGGCCACGCAGAGCGGCACGCGGGCCGGCAGCTTCCAGATCTACTACTCGCAGTCGCTGGACCGCTGGATCTTCAACCGGTACTCGGCCGACGTCGACAGCCCGGCCATCACCCGCGCCCAGTCGAAGAAGCCGCCGGTCATCGGCGCGTGGACCCACCTGATGGGCGTCTACGACCAGAACAGGAAGCAGATCCGGCTGTACGTCAACGGGCAGCTCCAGGCGGCCACCGAGTACACGACGCCGTGGGCGGCGAAGGGCGCCTTCGAGGTGGGCCGGATGAAGACCGGCGGCGGCTTCACGGACTACTTCGAGGGCGACCTCGACCAGGTCCAGGTATGGAACCGGGTCGTCTTCGACAATGAGCTGGAGGCCATCGCCAACGCCGAGAACCCGGCGACGGGCCACAGTGAGGCCGCACTGCTCGCCAACTGGGCGCTGGACGAGACCTCCGGCACCAGGGGTGCGGACGCCTCCGGCCGGGGCAACGCGCTGCTCCTGCAGACCGGGGCGGCCTTCGTCCCGACCGACGACCCGGCGCACGGCAACGTCCTCGGTCTCGACGCGGCCAAGCTCGGCCGAGCAACTTCGGCGGTGGCCCTCGACGAGTCCGGCAGCTACACCGTCGCGGGCTGGGCGAACCTGGGAAACGGTGAGCTGGACGACACCACCACGGCCTACTCGCCGACGGTGTTCTCCCACCCGGGCGCCGAGCGCAACTCCTTCCGACTCTGGTACCGCCAGGAAGCCGGCGAATCCATCGGCGACTGGAACTTCGGGCGGTACGAGACGGACGTCGTGGGGGGACCGGCCGCCACCGTGGTGTCGGACGAGGTCAACTCGCCCGGCGGCTGGGTGCACGTCGTGGGCGTCTTCGACTCGGTGAACCGGTCGGTCAAGCTCTACGTCTCCGGCCAGCGGCAGGGTGACGAGGACGGCGTCCTCAGCGAGGAGGCCTTCCAGCCCGCCGGTCCGCTGATGGTCGGCGGATCGCGCCGCCACGACAACGGAGAGTGGGGCAACGCCCTGCCCGGCCAGCTCGACGACCTGCGGGTCTACGCCGGCGTGCTCTCCGAAGCCGAGATCACGCGACTGTCCACGGTGGACGAGCCTCCGGTGCCGGTCGAGTAGCGGCCGCACCTGATCACCTCACGGGTGTGCGGGACCAGGCGTCCCGCACACCCCGCTCTGCCACGACTTCGTTCTTCACCGTCTTCCCGGCGTTTTTTCAGACGCCGTCTCTTCAGAATCCGGAGAACCCCCCACGTGTTGTCCAGGTACAGCTCAGTGCTGCCCAGAAGGTGGGCATGGAGCAGGGCGGGCCGCCGTCGGCTGGCCGCCGTCGTCCTGCCCGTATCCACCGCGGTCGTCGCAGGTCTGCTCAGTGCCGCACCGGCGCAGGCTGCCGACGACCGCGAGCACAGCGCCCTGCAGAAGGCCAGGTACGGCAAGGCCGAGCCCTTCGACCCCAACCTCACCAAGGTCCACGACCCGACGGTGGCCGCCGCCAAGAGGACGCGGGACAAGGCCGCGCGCACGGTGACGTGGCCGACCGCGGCGGCCGTGCAGGTCGAACCGCCCAAGGCGGCACGGGCGAGGAAGGCCACTGATCCCACCGCCACGACCGCCGCCGATGCCGCCGGCAAGGCCCAGGTGCGCGTACTCGACCGCGGCGCCACCGCCGAACTCGGCATCCAGGGCCTCGTCTTCACCGTCGCCGGAACCGGCGGCGGCAAAGCCGCCACGACCGTCGACTACAGCTCCTTCGCCGACGCCTACAGCGGCAACTGGTCCTCCAGGCTGCGCCTGGTCCGGCTGCCCGAGTGCGCCCTGACCACCCCGGAGAAGGCGGCCTGCCGCAAGACCGAGCCGGTCGCCTCGGAGAACGACGCCGAGAAGGAGACGGTGACCGCCCAGGTCGCCGCCCCGAAGGCCGCCCGTGCGGTCCTCGCCCTCTCCGCGGCAGCCTCCTCCGACCAGGGCAGCTACGAGGCCACCCCGCTGGCGGCCTCCTCCACCTGGTCGGCGGGCGGTTCCAACGGCGACTTCACCTGGAACTATCCGCTGGAGACCCCGCCCGCCCCGGCGGGCCCGTCTCCGAACCTCTCCATCGGCTACTCCGCGCAGAGTGTGGACGGCCGTACCTCCTCGACCAGCGCGCAGCCGTCCTGGATCGGCGAGGGCTTCGACCTCCCCGTGTCGTACGTCGAGCGTGCGTACGGCAGTTGTGAGGACGACGGCCAGGACAAGAAGTACGACCAGTGCTGGAAAGAGGACAACGCCTCCCTGGTCCTCAATGGCAAGTCGACGCCGTTGGTGAAGGAGGGCGGCAAGTGGCGGCCCAAGAGCGACGACGGCGAGCGCGTCGTCCATGACACCGGCGCCCTCAACGGCGACGACGGGGACACCGGCGACAAGGGCGAGTTCTGGACGGTCACCGGGACCGACGGCACCCAGTACGTCTTCGGCAAGAACCGCCTGCCCGGCTGGAGTTCCGGCAAGGCGGAGACCAACTCGGTCTGGACTGCCCCGGTCTACGGCGACGACTCCGGCGAACCCGGCTACTCCGGCGGTGACTCCTTCGCCGGCCGCGCCAAGACGCAGGCCTGGCGGTGGAACCTCGACTACGTCGTGGACCCGCACGGCAACGTCATGACGTACTGGTACGAGAAGGAACTGAACCACTACGCCAAGAACGGCTCCACCGGCAAGGGCACCGAGTACGTCCGCAACGGCTGGCTCAAGCGCGTCGACTACGGTCAGCGCACGGACACCGTCTTCTCGACGACCCAGCCGGCCGCCGCCCGGGTGAAGTTCACGGTCGCCGAGCGCTGCCTCCCGGTGTCCGGCGGCGAGACCTGCGGCTCGCTGACCTCCGCCAACCGCAACGCCTGGCCGGACGTCCCGTTCGACCAGATCTGCAAGGCGGACGCCACCTGCACCGACCAGCCGAGCCCGTCGTTCTTCAGCCGCAAGAGGCTGACCGACGTCACCACGCAGGTGTACGACGGCTCCGGCACCGGCGCGGACACCGACTACCGCAGCGTCAACTCCTGGCACCTGGACCAGTCGTTCCCCGACCCGGGCGACGGCTCGGACGCCGGCCTGTGGCTGGAGTCGATTCAGCGCACGGGCAAGGCGGGTACGGACGCATCGCTCCCCGCGGTGAAGTTCAGCGGCATCCAGCTCCACAACCGTGTGGACAGGACGGGTGACGACGTCGCTCCCTTCATCAAGTGGCGTGTGCGCACGGTCGTTTCGGAGACCGGCTCCAAACTGACGGCGAACTACTCCAAGGAGGACTGCGTCGCGGACACGGACGTCCCGTCCAAGCTCGACGCCAACACCCGGCGCTGCTACCCGGTCAAGTGGATACCGCCGTCCAACCCCACACCGGGCACGGATCCCAAGCCGCGCACCGACTGGTTCCACAAGTACGTCGTCACCCAGGTCACCGAGTCCGATCCGACGGGCGGCTCCCCGCTGAAACAGACGGACTACACGTACTCGGGCGGCGGCGCGTGGGCGTACGACGACGAGTCGCCCATCACGCCGGCCAAGTACCGGACGTGGGGCATCTGGCGTGGCTACCAGAAGGTGACGACGACAACGGGCGAGCCCTCGGGCACCCAGTCGAAGTCGACCGCCCTCTACTACCGCGGCATGGACGGCGACAAGCAGTCCGACGGCAGCACGCGCAAGGAGACGGTCACCGACTCCAAGGGCGTCTCGAAAACGGACTCCGAGCAGTTCGCGGGCCAGGCGCGGGAGCAGATCACCTACAACGGCACGTCCGGCGGCGAGGTCACCGGCACGATCAACACCCCGTGGTCCCGCACGACCGCCACGGACAAGCACTCCTACGGCACCGTCAACGCGTACATGGTCCGCACGGGCTCATCGGTGACCCGCACCGCCCTGTCCGGTGGCGGTGAGCTGACGGCCACCAAGTCGACGACGTACGACCCGACAAGCGGTCTGCCGCTGAAGGAGGAGACGGACGCGGCGGGGGAGAAGGACTGCACGGTCACGGAGTACGCCACCAACACGGACGCCTGGATTCTGTCGCTGCCCAAGCGGGTGGAAACGGTGGGCGTCGGCTGCGACGCGACACCGCGGCGCACCAGTGACCCGAAGACCACCGACGTGATATCGGACATGCGAACGTCCTACGACGGTCAGGCCTGGGGGAAGGCGCCCACCAAGGGTGACGCCACGCGAGAGGAGCGTGTCACCGGGTACAGGGCGGACGGCTCGGCCGCACTCCAGACGGTGGACACCGCCAAGTACGACGCTTTGGGGCGCCTGACCGACAGCTGGGACACCAAGGGCACGCGGACGAAGCACGTCGAGTACTCTCCCGCGGCGGGTGGGCCGCTGACCAAGTCCGTCGAATCCAACGCTCTGGACCACACGGTGACCACGGAGCACGCGCCCGAGTGGGGCGTGAACCTCTCCACCACCGACGCCAACGGCAACCGCACGGAGATGGCGTACGACAGCCTCGGACGCCTCACCGACGTCTGGCTCGCCGACCGTGACCGTGCCTCCGGCCAGTCCTCGAACCACAAGTTCGAGTACAAGGTGCAGAACACGGCCGCTTCCTGGGTCGCGACCAAGTCGATGGAGAACGACGGCACTTCGTATCAGACCCGCTACGCCATCTACGACGCTCTTCTGCGCCTGAAGCAGACGCAGACTCCCGCCGCCACCGGCACCGGCCGGGTGATCACGGAGACCAAGTACGACACGCGCGGCCTGGAGTTCGAGGCCTCGTCCGACTACGTCGACACCACGGCGCCGTCCGGCAAGCTCGCCGATCTCTTGACGGCCGCGCCCGCCGGAACGGAAGTCACCTACGACGGTGCGGGCCGCCCGGTGGTCGAGAAGACCCTCACCAACGGCAAGGAGTTCTCCCGCACCAAGCACACCTACAACGGCGACACCACGCTCGTCGAGCCACCGGCCGGGGCGCCCGCGGTACGGCAGAAGGTGGACGCGCGCGGCCGCGTTGTCGAGAAGCTGGAGTACAGCGGCAACTCGGTGAGCAGCGACTTCAGCCGCATCACATACGACTACGACCACGCGGACCGGCTTACCGAGGTCAAGGACGACAACGGCAACACCTGGACGTACGGCTTCGACTTCCTCGGCCGCGAGACCAACGCGAGTGACCCCGACGCGGGCGGCAGTTCCTCCGAGTACAACGACCTCGACCAGGTTGTCGCGACCACGGACGCCCGGAAGAAGACGCTCGGCTACACCTACGACCTGATCGGCCGTCCCACCGGGAAGCTCGACGGCCAGGTCCCGGTCGTCGACGGCAAACCGGCCCCCGAGGACGCGAAATACCTGACGCGCTGGACGTACGACTCGATCGCCAAGGGGCAGATCACGTCGGCCATCCGCTATGTCGGCGGCAAAGGCGGAAGCGTCTACGCGACCACCAACGCCAAGTACGACAAGCTCTACCGGGTCCTGAGCGAGCAGTACACCGTCAGCAAGACCGAGGGCGCCCTGGCCGGCAGCAATGGGACCTGGACCATCGCCAACTCCTACAACCTCGACGGCACGCCGCAGAAGCGCACCATCCCGGCGATGGGCGGTCTCGGCCAGGAGGTTCTGGAGTACGGCTACACCGGAACGCGGCTTCCGGACACGCTGAAGGGCCTCACGGGCATCGTCCAGAACACGGACTACCTGCCCGCCGGCGAGCAGATCCGCACCACGCTCGGGGTCTCGTCCTCCGCGGCTTGGACGGAGATCAACCGGTCGTACCAGGACGGCACCAAGCGTCTGGCACGGCAGAGTGTCGTCTCCGAGACCCACTCGGGCACGGACTCCGACGTCCACTACCGCTACGACATCGCCGGAAACCCGGTCGAGGTCGAGGACAAGGCGACCGCCCCGAGTGACAAGCAGTGCTTCACCTATGACGGCCATCGCCGGCTGAAGGCGGCTTGGACCGCGACGGGCGACTGCGCCACCGAGCCCACGAAGAGCAATGTCGGGGGCCTGGCACCCTACTGGCAGTCCTTCACGTTCGACAGCGCGGGAAACCGCAAGACGGCCACCAACCATCTGGCCGCGGACGGTCCCGCGACGACGACGTATACCTACAAGACCGCCACACAGCCGCGCCCGCACGCCCTGGCCACGACCGAGACCAAGAAGGCCGACGGAACCGTCACGGGGGGCAACCAGTACACCTACGACCCCGCGGGCAACACCGAGACCCGCACGGTCGGCGGCAAGGCTCAGGACCTCGACTGGAACACGGAGGGCAAGCTCGAGAAGGTCACCGAGGCCGACAAGACGACCACCGAGTACCTCAACGACGCGAACGGCAACCGGCTCATCCGGCGGGATACCACCGGCACCACGCTCTACCTCGGTGAGACCGAACTGCGGCTGGACAAGGCGAGCGGCAAGGTCGAGGCCACCCGCTACTACAGCCACGGCGGCCAGATGGTGGCGGCGCGTACAACGGCGGGACTGACGTGGATCGCCACGGACCACAACGGCACGGCGAGCGTACAGATCGACGCCACCACCCAGGCTGTCACCCGACGTCAGATGACGCCCTTCGGCGAGGACCGGGGCCAGGCTGCCAAGGCGTGGGTCGGGGACAGGGGATTCGTCGGCGGCACCAAGGACCCGACGGGCCTCACCCACCTGGGGGCACGTGAGTACGACCCGACGACCGGACGATTCGTCAGCGTCGACCCGGTCGCCGATCTCACCGACTCGCAGCAGATCAACGGTTACGCGTACAGCAACAACAACCCGGTCACCTTCTCCGACCCCGACGGTAAGTTCTTCGGCGCCCTCATCGCCATGATCCGGGCCATCATCCGGGTCATCATCGCGTTGCTCAACTACGTCCGCTGGCGGGCCAGTCAATCCAGCAACTCGGGCGGCATGAGCACCATGGGGAGCGCGAACTACGGCAGTGGGGGCTCCGGCGGCACAGGTACCGACTGCTCAGCCACGTACCCGGCCTACAAGCCCGGCTGCAACACCAACGTGGAGCCCGAGGACCCGCGTGCCGAGGGGTCGTTCAAGGACGGTCTCGCGGGCATCGGCCACAATCTCGCGTCGGGCGCCGAGGCCATGTCGAACTTCAGCCCGTGGTGCTGGATCGAGGACTGCAGCGGCGGCACGGACCAGTACGACAACTTCGTCGAGAAGCACGGTGTCGACACCGACTCCCAGGCCTTCGACGCCGGAGACAACGCGGCCGAGGTAGCGGGATTCTTCGGGGGTGGAGTCGGCTTCCTCAAGTCACTGGCGAAGAAACTGTTCAAGACCGGGACGAAGAAAGCGCCCAAGGGCACGCCTCCGGTAAAGAACGCCACTCGTGTAAAGGGCGGTGGCTGGGATCTGCAAGGCGCGGATCCGCTCAGTGTGATTCCGAAGAACGCTGTGAAGGAGAAGTGGACTCCCGAACCAGGGGGAGCACAAAAGGGTGCCAAGTGGAAGTGGACAGATCCGGTGACCGGGAAGACCGTGCGACTCAGGGTGCACGACGCGGACCCAAGCGCCCCGGCCGGCAGCCATGCCGCCAACGGTGACATCGTCCGCATCCAGATCGGCGGTCAGTTCCAGGACGCCGCCGGTAATCTCTACCACAAGAATGTTCACAAGCCGGCCAGCCCGAATTACAACCCGGCTGCCGCCAACGCGACGCACATTCCCTGGCCCAGCCAGTACAAGCTGCCGTACTGACCTGATCTGAAAGGAGCACGATGAGTATCGGTAGTAGAAGGCTGGCCGAGCTGATCAGGGAACTGGTCAGCGAGAACGAGCGGGTGCGGGAGTCCGGAAGTGACCGTGTCGAGGACTGGATGCGGAGTTATTCCGCGAAGGAGGCGCGGGCCATCGCCGAGACACTCGCGATGATGGCTTCCTTTGAGGAGTCCCGGGTGTGTCTGGAGGCGCAACTGCACGCTCTGTCCGAACTGGACACCGCGGACAAGATCGGCGATGCGGACCTGACGCCCCTGCGGGATATCGACGCTGCGGTCATCGGCGCGGAGCACAGGGAATACCTGGAGTACCTCAAGCCCTATCTGGACCGCGACACATCTGAGTGAGCCGCGTGCGGGTGGGGGGCGGCTGCCGGGTTTTGGTGGCCGCCCCCTTGGTGATCTCGATCCCGAATCACTTGGAGCGCAACCATGGGCGTCGATTTCCTTCTGATGAAGGTCCGCAAAGACGGGACAAGTCCCAAGCGTCACCGTCGGTCGGTCGGCTGCTTGTCGCTTGTCGCTTGTTGCGCTGGATGGCCGACGAGGCCAGAGAGGGCGGGCTGACGTCCTATGGGTTGGGCCGGTTGATGGCGACGCCCTGGCTCTTCGTCTGGGCGTGCGCGCTGCTCGCCCTGACGTACGACGGCAGCGCGCGCAACGGTATCCGGCTCACGACGGCAGTGGTCTTCGGCCCACGGGGGAGGTCATTCGCAGTGGGGCTCATCCTGCGGGGACGCCGCCCTCGGGCACCCCCGGGGCGGCTTTGCATATTCATGCGCTTAAGCGCATACTCTCTCCATGTCCAAGGTCCTCACCTCCCTGCCCGCCGGCGAGCGCGTCGGCATCGCCTTCTCCGGTGGCCTCGACACCTCGGTCGCGGTCGCGTGGATGCGTGACAAGGGCGCCGTCCCGTGCACCTACACCGCCGACATCGGCCAGTACGACGAACCCGACATCGCCTCGGTGCCCAGCCGCGCGAAGGCGTACGGTGCCGAGGTCGCGCGCCTGGTCGACTGCCGCGCGGCGCTGGTCGAGGAGGGCCTGGCCGCGCTCTCCTGCGGGGCGTTCCACATCCGCTCGGGCGGGCGCGCCTACTTCAACACCACGCCCCTCGGCCGTGCTGTCACCGGGACCCTGCTGGTCCGGGCGATGCTCGAGGACGACGTGCAGATCTGGGGCGACGGCTCGACGTTCAAGGGCAACGACATCGAGCGGTTCTACCGGTACGGCCTGCTCGCCAACCCCCACCTGCGCATCTACAAGCCCTGGCTCGACGCGGACTTCGTCACCGAACTCGGCGGCCGCAAGGAGATGTCGGAGTGGCTGCTCGCCCACGGTCTGCCCTACCGCGACAGCACCGAGAAGGCGTACTCGACGGACGCCAACATCTGGGGTGCCACCCATGAGGCGAAGACCCTGGAGCACCTCGACACCGGCGTCGAGACCGTGGACCCAATCATGGGCGTGCGGTTCTGGGACCCCGAGGTCGAGATCGTCACCGAGGACGTGACGATCGGCTTCGACCAGGGCCGCCCGGTGACGATCAACGGCAAGGAGTTCGCCTCGCCGGTCGATCTGGTGATGGAGGCGAACGCGATCGGCGGACGCCACGGCTTGGGCATGTCGGACCAGATCGAGAACCGGATCATCGAGGCCAAGAGCCGCGGCATCTACGAGGCGCCCGGTATGGCCCTGCTGCACGCCGCTTACGAGCGCCTGGTCAACGCGATCCACAACGAGGACACGCTGGCGACCTACTACGAGCAGGGGCGGCGACTCGGCCGCCTCATGTATGAGGGCCGCTGGCTCGACCCGCAGGCGCTGATGCAGCGGGAGTCGCTGCAGCGCTGGGTCGGCACGGCGGTCATCGGCGAGGTGACGCTGCGGCTGCGGCGCGGTGAGGACTACTCGATCCTGGACACCACCGGCCCGGCGTTCAGCTACCACCCCGACAAGCTGTCGATGGAGCGCACCGAGGACTCCGCGTTCGGCCCGGTGGACCGGATCGGTCAGCTCACCATGCGCAACCTGGACATCGCGGACTCACGCGCCAAGCTCGAGCAGTACGCGGGTCTCGGCATGGTCGGCACGGACCGTCCGGCCCTGATTGGCGCCGCCCAGGCAGCCTCGACCGGACTGATCGGCACCATGCCGCAGGGTGGCGCCGAGGTCATCGCCTCACGCGGCGAGGTCTCGGACGACGACGAACTGCTGGACCGCGCCGCGATGGAGTCAGGAACCGACTGAGCGGACGGCCCTGCTCACCGGCCCGGACGCCTGGGCCGGACCGGCGGCGGAAGACCGGGATCCCCAGGACGTCGGAAGCCCCGGGGCGTCGGGGTCACCACGAACCTCCGCCGCCTCCCCCGTCGCCGCCGCCGACCCCTCCACCGGAGCCGTCGGACCCGCCGGACCCGGAGCCGCCGGAGGACGGGGGCGTTCCGGACACCATCGCGGCGGCGACCAGGCCCACCGCCAGCGCCGGGCCGTACCGTGCCAGCGCGGTCGAGCGGCGGACGGTGCCGGTGGCGGCGGGTGCCGCCGTCGACGCGGCGACCGCCTGCTGCCAGCCGGACACTTCGCCCAGTGCCACCGCCCACGCCGTGTACAGCTCGAGCTGGTCCTCGTCGATCGTCCCGTCGGCCGGCTGCGGGGACGAGTCGGCCAGGAAGCGCCGGAAGGCTTCCACCTGGAGCAACAGGGCCGTGCCGCGGGCAGTACGGGACTGCAGCTCCCACGAGCGGCGCCTCAGGGCGAGACCGGTGCCCACGGCCAGCCCGCCCACGATGGCGATCGGCCAACCCGCCGGGTTCGTCGAGCCGTTGAGCACGCTGGCGCCGATGGCGGCGGCAAAGCCCAGCAGCGTGGCAGCCAGCCCGATCAGCTTCCCCTTGCGGGAACGCCGCTCGCCGGCCGGGTCCCACAGGTCGCTGGTCCGCTGCCACTCCGTCATCTGGGTGCCGAGCTTCTGCCAGGCCGTCCGGAAGCGCTGGTCGTGCAGGCCCAGGGTGAACTCCTCGCGGCCCGCGAACATTTCACTGAGCACGGCCTCGGTGTCCGGATCCGTCGGCACGCGCTCGGCGTTCCGGCGCACGGTCGGATACCGCTCGTCACCCTCGATACCGACGTAACCGTCGATGGCCGTACCGAGCAGCCACGCCACCTGGTGCTGGGGCTCGACCTGCTCGGCGAGCAGGATGCCGCCCTGCGCCGGGCTCAAGCCCTCCGGAGGCACGGACGTCGGCGTGAGCGAGGCCATGAGCCTGTCGATGTCGACGCGCCGCTCCCCGCCACCACCACCGGTCCCCGGCGGGGAACCGGCGGGCCCGTCCGTCGCGAGCCGGTCGCGGCCGACGAGACGCAGCAGCCCGGCCGTCAGCAGGCCACTGCCCAGGGCGAGGCCGCCCACCAGCAGAATCGTCCTCAGCGGGTACACGATCGGGTCACCGTCGGCCGCCCCCGAGGGCGGTACGGGAGCGGCCACCTGGTCGGCGGCTCCGCTCACGGCGCCGGAGGCGTACAGCGTGGCGCCTCGGCCAGCCTTGAGCTTGTCGAGTGTGACGAGGAGCCGGCCCGGCTCGGGCTCTGCGGCACTGCAGCTCTGCTCGGAACCGGTCCTGCCCTGCACGCAACGCGTGCCGGTGAGGTCGTACGGGGCCACGACATGGATCTCGACGTTGTCGAGGTCGGTCTTCCAGCCCGTGCCGACCGCGTCCCAGGCGAGTTTGCCGTCAGGGGCGACGTTCTGGAGCGTGTACTGGATGCGGTAGCGGTGGAGCCCGGTGATCGTGTTGTCGGGGTCACCCACCCTGATGCTCAGGTCCGTCGTCTCACCGTATGTGACTTCGTACGGGACAGGGGCGCCGTCCACGGTGGCACTGACCTCGTTGTCCGGATCCTCGTAGGTCAGGCCCGGGATATCACGGTAGATGCCGTGCCGGGAGCCGTCGGGGTACCCGAAGTCGTAGTCGATCACCTCGGTGATGCGGGCGCTGCCGTCCTTGGCGACCTCGGCGCTGACCCACATACTGTTGACCCGCTCGGTGTTCCCCGCGAGTGCGCCGAGTCCCACGACCGCGCCGAGCAGCAGCACCATGAGGAACATCCAGACCAGGCTGCGGCGCCGACGCCGCCGCGCAGCCGTCCCGCTGGCCGGTCTCGCCTTGTCAGCTCTATCGCTTCCATCGCTCTTACCGCTCAAGACAACCCCCCACTAGTCCCGGGACAACCCCCCAGCCGCCCCACGGAGATCCGCAGCCTACGCCGGACTCAGCGACCTGCCGCGGTTCCGCGGAGGGCGGTGACGAAGGCCGTCCAGGCGGGGGCGGAGAAGGTGATGGCGGGGCCGTGGGGGTTCTTGCTGTCTCGGACCGGGATTCGGGTGGGGGCGGGGGAATCGTTCACTTCTAGGCACTCGCCGCTGCTGCCGCCGCTGTAGGTGGACTTGCGCCAAGTCGCGTAGGCGGTGGGGTCGGTGACCTCCAGGCACTCGCCGCTGTCGCCGCCGCTGTAGGTGGATTTGCGCCAAGCGGTCAGCACCGAGGAGTCAGGAACGATGTGCTTGCTGCGCTTCATGCTCGTAATCCTCCGCGACCGACCTGATCAGTTCCAGGGACTTGCGGTGCGACAGCGCGTCGCCCAGAGCGTGATCGTAGACGTCCTCGCATTGGCGCACCACGGACGGAACTTCCCAAATCCTGCCCGACTTCAGGCCTTCTACGTAGGCAACGGGTGGGAGGTCCTCGAACCACATGAGTTTGACCGGGCCTTCCAACACGGCGTGAGCCCCGGCCCGGAAGGGAAGTACATGCACGCGGATGCGGCGACTCTCGCCCAACTCCATGATGTGTCCGAGCTGTTCGCACATAACCGCCGGGCTGCCGATCACCTGGCGGAGCACCGCTTCGCTGAAGAGTACCCACACCACCGGTGAGTCGAAGTTGTCGAGGATGTGAGCTCGTTCAAGACGTGTGCCGAGGAGCCTGTCACGCTCCTCGTCGCTCTTGGGCGGGTGCCCGGAGCTGAGCACCTCGTACGCGTACGCCTCTGTCTGTAGAAATCCTGGTACGAGGGTGCCGGCGTACTGCTTGATGATGGTGGCCTGCCGCTCCAACTCCGCTGCCTCAGCGAAGTGTTCCGCTACCTTCTTGCCGTCCAGCGTCGGCAAGAACCGTACAAAGAACCCTCCCGCTTCCAACACCTGATCCAGCCGCTCCGCATCCCTCACATCCGGCCTGCGTCGCCCCGCCTCGATGTGGGCGATGTGCGTGCGTGACATCACCGCACGCTGGCTCAGCTCCTCCTGCGTGAGGCCGGCCGCCTCACGCCTCCGCTTCAGTTCCTCGCCGTACTTTTCCCGGGAACGCGGATTGTCCTCGATCGCCATCCGTGCAACTCCCCTTCGTGCGCACTCCGTTGTCACGCTCAGCTATCTATCGAGCGTACCGACGGTGACGCCACTGTGTGTCCTGATCGACACAGAGAGTGAAAGGGCAACGCGATGGAAGCGACCGACGAGAAGGTCCCCGGTCCGTACCTCACCCTCCGGGTCTCCCGGGACGGCGGACGGACCTGGGGCCCGAAGGTGACGTACGAACCGGCGCGCGAGGCCCCGCCGATCGAGTCGCCGACTCGCTTTCCGCTGTGTCAGTGCCCAAAGTGTGGGCCGCTTACTTGAGTTGGATCAGCGACACCGACGGCGGCACCTCGTCGCCGTCGAGCGTGGCCGTGAACTCCAGGCGGTGGTCGGTCCGACGTCGCACGCCGCTGCCCGCCGTGATCGTGAACGTCACCGTCGTACGGCCCTGCGGTGGGATCTCGACCCGCGTCGGGCCGTCCGCCCGTGCCGACCAACCCCCGGCGGGGCGGGCCTTGGCGGTCACCCTCTGTGAGGCGTCGGTGAAGTTGTAGATGTCCAGGGACATACGGGTGCGGCGGGACAGGCGGTAACCCAGAGGGGGTTCCGCGTCGCCGTTGTCCTTGTTGGGGGCCGCGTTCCGGGCGGGGTAGCGCTGGCTGAGGACGACGTGTTCGGCGGGGGAGAGGGCTGGGCGGCTCAAGGGCGTGCGTACTTCGGTTCGCGTGTCGCCCACGGTGACGACGTAAACCGGGTCGCGGGAGACGGTCAAGGGGCCATCAGCCCTCACCCGCCTGCCCATCACGTCGTACAGGGCGGCGTCCCCGCGCACGGTGACCCGTACCGGCTTCGAGGTCGACGCCCAGAGGACCCTCACCAACTCACCCCGCCCCGAGTCGAAGTCGAAGCCGACCGCCCCGGTCGGCAACCCCCGTACGGGCGCGACGAAATGCGCCTCGCCGAGCATCGACGTCAGCGCCGCGCACGCGCTGTACCCCGGCAACGGTTGGAACTCCCGGCTCAGCAGCCCGAAGTACACCCCCTCGTCGTGCAGCGGCGGCCCCGCGAACCAGAACTGCCGGCTGTTCCCGGCCGCCAGCCCCTCCACCATCGAGCGGACCAAGTAGCGAGCCTGGACGGCTTGTTGGGCGGGGGTGAGGTCGACGCCCGGCCGTACGGAGAAGAACGCGCCGCACTCCGTCATCCATCGCGGTACGTCGTCCGCCTCGTGCCGGTGCGCCAGCTCGCGCTGCTCCTCGGCCGCCCCCGGGAACTCCGGTTCGTCCTGCTCGGCGGGGTCCGGGTAGCCGTGGAACGCCCAGACGTCCGCGTACCGCACCACGTCGTTCTCCAGCATCAGGTCCTGGAAGGGGCCCGACTGCGCGATGCCCGGCAGTACGACGAGGGGCGGGTCGGGCGTGGCTGCGATGCCCAGTGCGGCCGCCTTCACGAAGGCCGCGTGTGCGTCGCCGGTGCTGCTGGTGACGTCCACGTCGGGTTCGTTGGAGAGCTGGATGGCGGCGGGGTGACCGGAGTGCCGGGACGCGAGGCGGCGGGCGTAGCGGTACGCGTGCCGCAGGTCCGCGGGGAGGGGGAGTGAGGCCTCCGTCATGGCCCACTCGGGGGCCGGCGAGATGACCTCCAAGGGGGAGAGGCCGTGCTTGCGCATGGTGCGGGTGACCCGGGCATGGTGATCCGTGTCGTACGCGCCCGGCGACGGCTCTGCGGCGGGCCCAGGACTGGCCGTCCCGTGTCCAGCCCGCGCCCATGTCCTTCATCGCGGCGGCGAAGGCGTCCAGGCGGGAGCGCGGTATGAGGGAGGTGGCCCAGACGTTGACGCCGAAGCGGTTGGCCGCCCCGCTGACGGCGGGGCGTGCGGGCAGGCAGGCGAAGTGCGCTGTCAGGTCATCTGATGCGTCCACTCGGTAATTGCCGGGCGCGAGTTGAGGGAGAGAGACCTTCGTCGTCGTCTCTCCGGACGGGATCGTCGCGTAGCCCTCCGCCACCCGTTCCCCGAAGTAGTCGGTGACCGTGTAGCGCACATGGTGCGGGCGTTCGGCGTGCCCGTTGAGCTTGAGGCTCAGACTCGCCGGCTCCCCGTACCGGTACGTGCCCCGGCCCCGGCCCCTGTCGCCGACGTACGCCTCACGCAACTCCACACGCACCCGCCGCCTCAGCGTGAAGGAGTCCAGCGCGAGCGCGTACGCCGTCCCCTCCTCCCGGACCGTCGGCTCGGTCACCCGGAACGTCAACGTGTTCTCGCCGCGCCGGAGTTCGAGCTCCCCGAGGTCTAGGAGGGAGAGGTCGCCCCAGGCGGGTTTCGACTCGTACCAGTACGGCTGGGACCGGGCGATCTCGGTGAACGGGTCGTTGTTCAGGGAGAGTTGCAGGTACGAGGCCGCTGTCTCGGTGTGCGGTACCTCGACGGGGGCGGTGGCGACGGCGGTCAGCGCGTACAGGCCGGCCTCCGGGGGGTGGACGACGTACGCCGCGTACCAACCCTCCCGGCCCGGCTTCTCATTGGTGGCCAGGGCCAGGTATCTGCCTCCGGACGCGCGGCGGTCCCGTACGACCGGGATGTTCGTCCGTGCTGCCGTCTCGCCCTGCACAGTGAGTGCTGTGACGGACGAAGTCGCCTGCGCGCGGGCGGTGTTGAGCCCCACCGCCGACGCCACCGAGGCCACGAGGCCCGCCTTCATCGCCGTACGCCTGTTCAAGCCCATGGCTCCAGGACACACGGGCGGGCTGTCGTCCGCCTCCTGCGGGAGGCGGACCGTACCCCGGACAGGGCCTCAGGGACTGGACCTAAGGGACTGGACCTAAGGGACTGGGCCTGAGGGACCGGGCCAAGGGACCGGGCCCAAGAGGTCGTGTTGCTGTGTCACGGCTGTGCGACAGCGGTGTCCTGATGCGAGGACGGGCGTGACCTGCGGGGCTGCGGGGCCCTCATAGTCATCACGAAGCGGGAGAACGGCAGCAGCACCGCCGACCCGCTACCCCTCACATCGGAAGGACCTCCCGTCATGAACCGTCACCTGCGCAAGGCCGCCGTCCTCACCGCCGCGATCAGCGCCGGGCTGCTGATGACCGCCTGCCAGAACGACTCCGCGACCGGCGGCGGCTCGTCCTCCGGCAAGGGTGCCAAGGGCTCGACCGCGGTCGCGGACAAGGCAGCGGACTCCAACGGCTCCAGCGATGCGAAGGGGTCCACGTCCAAGGGTGTCAGCGGGACGTTCAGCAACGGCACGGTCACCTTCCTCGCGCCGGGGAAGTACATCGTGTCCGCCCCGGGCAAGGACGACCAGCAGTTCTGGGTCGCCGACGACACCGAGGTCTACGGCGTGGGCACCATATGCGGGGACGCGCAGTCGAAGGTGGACGCGCCGTGCACGCTGGACCAGTTGGAGACGGCCACCAAGAAGGGTGCCGTCAACGCTGATGTGAAGATGAGCGGCGGCGTCGCAACGCTGGTCTCCGAGCGGCGGGCCGCCCCGTCCGACGCCGGCCCCGGCTCCGACTCCGGCTCCGGCTCGGACTCCGGTTCCCGCGACACGCCCATCGAGGGCATCAACAAGGGCAAGGGCGTCAACGGCACCTGGCACGGCGCCGTCAGCTACCTGGCGCCGGGCAAGTACACGGTCACCGAGGAGCACGGCGTCCCGCAGCAGTTCTTCGTCGCCGAGGACACCCAGATCTGGGGCTACGGCCAGGTCTGCGGCGGCCCGGGAGTGGGCGAAGGGCAGGAGGGCGGCACCGAGTGCACCGAAGCCGAACTGGAGAGCGCCGCCAAGAAGGGCCTCACCGGCGAGGTGAAGGTCACCAACGGCACAGCGACCACCATCTACGACACCCCCTGAGCCGGGTCGCCGGGACCGCTGTTGTCAGTCCCTGCCCTTACGCTCCCTAGCGTGAATGCCGAGACATCGAAGAAACTTGGACCCTTCCGTGAAGAGGCGCTCAGGCAGGGCATCCCGTCCGACGACGTGGAGCGTTGGACAGGCATCGCCCGCCAGTGCGCGACGCTGGGCCCTGACGGGGACGGGCCGGTAGTGGCCCAAGTGGGCGGTCACCCGATGCTTCCGGCCGATGCCCCGGATTACGAGTTCCCCTTCGTCGCCTCCATCGACTGTGCTGCCCTGCCCCGGGAGGCGACGGACCTCCCGCTGCCGCCCGACGGTCATCTGCTGCTCTTCGTCGAGTACGAAGAGCCCGAGGGCGAGGTGGTGTACGTCCCCGCCGGGACAGCCGTTTCCGAGCGAAGGCCGACGGAGGAGAACGACTGGTTCCCGGTGTACTCGCAAAGCCGACTCCGCCTGAGTGTCGATCCCTCCCTTCCCAACCACGGCAGCGCGATACGCCCCGAGCATCCGCACGGCGAGGCACTGGGCGGCGTGTGGTGGAAGACGTGCACCGACATACAGAGCAACGGGCCACTGCAGATAGGTGGCTATCCCTGGAGTTGGAACAACGACCCCGTGCAGGACGCCGAGATGTGGGCGGCCACGGAGGACACCGCTCCGCAATCGCCCAAGGACCAGGACTGGGTCCTGCTGGCCGAATGGAGTGCCGACGTGGAAGAGCTGGATCAAGGCCTCATCCACTGGGTGATCCGGCGCGACGATCTGGCGGCACTCCGCTTCGACCGGGTGCACGTCTGCATGGACATGATGGGCTGATCCGACGCCCGGGAATGGCCCTGACCAAGGGCGCCCGCTAACGCTTCTTGTACCTCGCGGTCACCTCGACCTCGACGAGCCAGCCCGGGACGGGCAGCGAGGCGACCTCCAGGGACACCCGGGCCGGGCGTGCGTCGTTGGCGAGCAGCGGCGCCTTCGCGGGCGAGTTGCCCATGGGGACCGGTACGACCTCGTGGGATTTCAGGTCGATGTTGGCGAAGTACTGCCGGTACGCGCGGTTCCAGCCCGCGTAGTCGGCGATCTCCGTGCCCGGCGGATTGGCCAGGTAGGCCTTCATCGTGATGACGTCGGCCGGTGTCAGGCCCGCGGCCTCCAGGTTGGTCTTGATGTTGCGCAGTACGACGAGGGCCTGGGCCTCGGTGATCGTGACACCCGTGGCCCCCTCGGTGAGCGAGGGGTCGGTGTAGCGCTCGGGCGTGCCCTCCGGTGCGCTCGGGTTGAGCGCGGTCGGGCCGAGGCCGCTGCTCTGGTAGACGGCCACCTCCCCGCCCATCGCCACGCCGTTCGCGATGGCCGGGTTGGTCTGTCCCTCGGGCAGCATCACGCGTACCGTCTTCGGGCCGGGCGACCACCAGCCCTGGGCGTCGGCCAGCGCGACGGATCCGGTCAGGAACGCGCCCGTCAGCGCGGTGGCGGTAAGGATCTGGGTACGCCGGCTCATGCGCTTCATGTGCGTCACGCGCGTCATCTGCTTCATGCGGCCATCGCCCTCTCGTGGATGTCGGTCACGACCTTGCGGGCCGAGGTGAACGCGCCGTGCTGCCAGGCGATGACGTGGCTGAGCCAGTCGCCGGCGAAGTAGACATGGCCTGCGGGTTTGTTGAGCAGCTTGTACTCCGGGCCGGTCTGCGAGGGCCAGCCCACCCAGCCCGCCTCGATGTCGGGCGTGCGGTGCCAGGCCACACTGAAGGAGCGGTCGAGCTCGGTGCGGTACTTGTCTCCGTGGATCTTCACGCCCCGGCTCACCGCCCGCTCCACCCGCTGGCTGTGCGGGAGGTTGCTGTAGGCGACGGCGTTGGCGCCGAAGTTGTAGTAGCCGATGAGCGTGCCGCGGCGGCCCTGGTAGCCGTACGAGGGATACCAGATGGTGGCCAGGTCCGTGTCGGTCGGCGTGATGCCGCCGTAGATGTGCTCGTCCGTCTCCCACCAGCGGCTGCGGTACTCGAGCCCCACCTTGCCGACCGGGGTCGGGACGGCGTACTTCAGCGCCGCGGTGATGTCCGCGCCCAGGTTGTGCTTGACCCGGGCCATGACCATGGGCGGGATCGCCGCCACGACGAAGTCGGCGCGGCGGCTGCGGGTGCGGCCCTGCGCGTCCTGGTAGACGACCTCGGCGCCGTCGGGGAGGTCCTTGACCTCCAGCGCCTTGGCGCCGTAGATGATCCGGTCCCGGCCGATGGCCTTCGCCAGCGCGTACGGGATCGCGTCCATGCCGCCCACCGGCTGGAACATCAGCATGGCCTGGTCGTAGCCGAACTCGAAGGAGAAGCGCTGCCCGACGCCGCTCCCGATGACGTCCGACAACGATGGCACCGGGCCGAGCACCGTGCCCGCCTCGAAGGCCGCGCCCGGCTCGACCGAGTAGCCGCGCCGGTCGGAGCCCGTGTACGCGAAGCCGTCCGCCTTGCCCTTGATGGCGCCGAAGTTCTGCAGGAAGGCGATCAGCCGCTCCTTGTCGGCGGCGGTGAGCTCCGTGTCCAGGGCGCCCTGGTCGGTGGCCTTGGCGAGCAGCTCGGAGACGTATCCGTACGCGTCGGCCTTCGCGGTGCGCCAGCGGACCGGCTTGCCCGCGAGGGCGGCGCTGTTCTCGTGGTAGATGTACGCGTTGGCGTTGGTGTTGGTGAACACCTCCAGCGGGACGCCGAGTTCGCGGCAGTACTCCAGCGTGACGTGGGACTGCGGCAGCCGGGCCGGGCCCGCGTTCATGTACTGGCCCTTGGAGAAGGACGCCGTCTGAGTGCGTCCGTCCAGGTCGGTGAGCGCGGTGCCGCCGCGGACCGTCCAGTTGCGGCCGCCGGGGCGGTCCTTCGCCTCAAGGATCCTGCAGTCGTAGCCGGCCTTGCCCAGCTCGTACGCGGTCGCCAGGCCGGCTATGCCGCCGCCGAGTATGAGGACCTTCTTGCCGCCTTTTCCGGTTTTCCCGGCGAGCGAGAAGTCGCTTTCCCGGGGCGGCCGGTACTCCTCCGCCCGTGCCTCCGGGACCGGGGCAAGGCCCAGCGCGCCCATCGCCGAGTACATCACTCCGGCGCCGCCCGCGACTCCGACGGATCTCAGGAAGTTGCGACGGGATGCCTCTTGAGTCATCAATGTCTCCTCACCCGCGGCCCGCGCCCGCGACGTGCGTGGGCCGGGCGCATCGTCCGATCGAACCCGGCCACGTGGGGGGCGAGTTGCTGGTGAGCCGGAAGTGCTCCACGAGCGTCCAACAGGACTGTTACGGAGCCATGCCGACGACATATCGATGGCATGAGCAGCTCGGCGGGCCCCACCAACGGCAGGGCCAGGAAGGCGAGTTCGGCGATGCTGGGCGGCGCGGGGCGCCTCAGTCGTCCGGATCCGTGATCACCGGGAAGCGTCGCGGGGCCACCAGCAGCAGGACCAGGAAGGCGAGTCCGGCGGCGCAGGCCGCGCCGAAGTAGACGGAGTGGACCGCCTCCGCGACCGCGCGGCGCAGCTGTTCGCCGGGGGCGCCCGAGTCCAGGGCGCGCGTCACCGAGTCGAGGTCGCCCGCGCCGCCGAGCCGGGCGGCCAGCACCCCGTTGGCGACCGCCCCGAAGAGTGCGGCGCCGATGGTCTGTCCGGTCTGGCGGCAGAAGAGGACGGACGCGGTCGTCGTGCCACGCTCGGCCCAGCCGACGCTCGACTGGACGCCGATGAGCAGGGGGAGTTGGAAGAGGCCGAGGGCGGCACCGAGGAGCAGCATCAGGAGGGCGGGCTGCCAGGGTTCGCCGGGGTAGGGGAGGAACGGGAACGCGAGCAGGAGCAGCGCCGCCGTGCCGATGCCGATCATCGCCGTGTTGCGGAAGCCGATGCGACGGTAGACGTGCTGGCTGAGGGCCGCCGATGCGGGCCAGCTCAGTGTCCATACGGAGAGTACGAATCCGGCGGCGATCGGGGTGAGGCCGAGGACCGCCTGCGCGTACGTCGGGAGGAAGACCGTCGGGGCGACCATGAGGAGGCCCAGCGCGCCCAGGGCCAGGTTCACGGCGGCGATGGTGCGGCGGCGCCAGACCCAGCCGGGGATGATCGGTTCGGCGGCACGGCGTTCGATGAGAACCAGAGCGCCGATCAAGGCAAGTCCCGTACAGAACAAGGCCATTGAGGGCAGTGACAGCCAGGGCCAGGCCACCCCGCCCTGCACCAGCGCGAGCAGCAGTAAGCCGCCGCAGGCGAAGACGGTGAGGGCGCCCGCCCAGTCGACGCGAGGCCGGGGCCGGGGTCCCGGCTCCCGTCGCGGCTCGTGGAGGTGGCGGATCAGCAGCCAGAGCGCGACCGCGCCGAGCGGCAGGTTGATGAGGAAGATCCAGCGCCAGTCCGCGTACGCGGCGAGCACCCCGCCGAGGGCCGGGCCCGCGACCGCCGAGGTGGCCCAGACCGTGGACAACTTGGCCTGGATCTTGGGGCGTTGCTCCAGCGGATAGAGGTCGGCGGCGAGGGTCTGGACCGTGCCCTGGAGGGCGCCGCCGCCGAGGCCCTGGACGACTCGGAAGGCGATCAGCGCGGCCATGTTCCATGCGACCGCGCAGAGCAGGGAGCCGAGGAGGAAGAGGATCGAGCCGGCGATCAGGACCGGCTTGCGGCCGAAGGTGTCGGAGAGCTTGCCGTAGACGGGCAGGGTGACCGTCACAGCGAGCAGATAGCCGGAGAACAGCCACGAGAAGACCGAGAAGCCACCGAGGTCGCCGACGATCTGCGGGACGGCGGTCGACACGATCGTGGAGTCGAGCGCGGCCAGGCCCATGCAGAGCATGAGGGCGGCCACGACGGCGCGGCGATTGCGGGTCCCGGCCTGCGACGAGGCGGTCCCGTCCTCCTCCGCGGCCGGTATCTCGGTCTCTTCCCCCTGGCTCACCGGATTCCTTCCCCCTGCATCTATCTGTCGCTCCACCTTCTCACTTGCCCCTCACGCCAGGGGAGGGTGGACGCTGACTGGGCTCAAAGGCGGAGGCGTCCCTGTGGAGTGCTCCACCGGAGGGCGGAGATCCCCTAGGGGGACCTCCGTACTACGGCTCGGGGAGGGTTCGTACCGCCGGAGGAGGAGAGGGGGCCCTGTCACTCCTTAGCCTGGCTTTATGCCGCTGGGGAGCGGCAGGGGGGATGCGGGTTCGTACGGACCTCGTACGAACCGCATCTCGGGGGGTGGGGTTTTCCCCAGCAAAAGACTGCGCTGGGCACCAGCGCGGTGGACCACCTCCCGCCGCGAGACTTGTCGCTGTAACGGAACGACGTAAAACGACGTAACCGGACGACGTGAATCGACCACAAATCTCGTCAGACTTCGTCGTCCTACTGGATGACCGACTTAGGAGACATACCGTGACATCGGCTGTAACCATTCCCAGGCACGGGGGCACTGGAGAGCGTTCGGCCGTTGCCGCGCGGGCGCGGCAGGTCGTCAAGGCGTACGGGGCCGGAGAGACCCGGGTCGTCGCGCTGGACCACGTCGACGTGGACATCGCCAGGGGACACTTCACCGCGATCATGGGCCCGTCCGGGTCCGGCAAGTCCACGTTGATGCACTGCCTCGCCGGCCTCGACACCGTGACCTCAGGGCAGATCTACCTGGACGAGACGGAGATCACCCGCCTCAAGGACAAGAAGCTCACACAGCTGCGCCGGGACCGGATCGGCTTCATCTTCCAGGCGTTCAACCTGCTGCCGACGCTGAACGCGCTGGAGAACATCACGCTGCCGATGGACATAGCGGGCCGCAAGCCGGACAAGGCCTGGCTGCGTCAGGTCGTCGAGACGGTCGGTCTCGCCGACCGCCTGAAGCACCGGCCGACCCAGCTCTCCGGCGGCCAGCAGCAGCGCGTCGCCGTGGCCCGCGCCCTCGCCGCGCGCCCGGAGATCATCTTCGGTGACGAGCCGACCGGAAACCTGGACTCCCGCGCCGGCGCCGAGGTCCTCAACTTCCTGCGCCGTTCCGTCGACGAGCTCGGCCAGACCATCGTGATCGTCACGCACGACCCGGTGGCCGCCTCGTACGCGGACCGTGTGCTGTACCTGGCCGACGGCCGGATCGTCGACGAGATGCTCCGCCCGACCGCCGAGGCCGTCCTCGACCGCATGAAGGACTTCGACGCCCGGGGGCGTACGTCATGACCGTCTTCAAGACCTCGATGCGCAACTTCTTCGCGCACAAGGGACGCATGGCCCTGTCGGCCGTGGCGGTCCTGCTGTCGGTGGCCTTCGTCTGCGGGACGCTCGTCTTCACCGACACCATGAACACGACGTTCGACAAGCTCTTCGCGACGACCGCGTCCGACGTCACGGTCCAGCCCAAGGCGGCCAAGGCCGACGACACCCCGCAGAACGGCAAGCCCGAGTCGCTGCCCGCGTCGGTCGTCGCGCGGACGGAGAAGGCGGACGGCGTCAAGTCGGCCGAGGGCGCGGTCGGTTCGATGAACGTGACCGTCGTCAACAGCGACAACAAGAACATGGGGTCCAGCACCGGCGCTCCGACGATCGCGGGCAACTGGACGAAGAACGACCTGCGTTCGATGGAGATCACCTCCGGTCACGCCCCGCGCGGGCCGACCGAGGTGATGGTCGACGCCGACACCGCGGACAAGCACAACCTCAAGATGGGTGACGAGCTGCGGACCATCGCCGTCACGGGCGACTTCAAGGCGAAGATCGTCGGCATCGCCACCTTCAAGGTGACCAACCCCGGTGCGGCCGTCGTCTACTTCGACACCGCCACCGCGCAGCGCGAACTGCTCGGCGCCACCGGCCGGTTCACGCAGATCAACGTCACGGCGGAACAGGGTGTCACCGACGCACGGCTGAAGCAGAACGTCTCCGCGACGCTCGCCGGCGCCGAGGGCGCCGAGGGGGCGTACAAGGTCCAGACGCAGAAGGAGTTCTCGGACGAGAACCGCGAGGGCGTCGGCGAGTTCATGAACGTCATCAAGTACGCCATGCTCGGCTTCGCCGGGATCGCCTTCCTGGTCGGCATCTTCCTGATCATCAACACCTTCTCGATGCTGGTCGCCCAGCGGACTCGTGAGATCGGCCTGATGCGGGCGATCGGCTCGTCCCGCAAGCAGGTCAACCGGTCGGTGCTCGTCGAGGCCCTGCTGCTGGGTGTCGTCGGATCCGTGGCCGGTGTCGGCGCGGGCGTCGGCATCGCGGTCGGCCTGATGAAGCTCATGTCGATGGCGGGCATGAACCTCTCCACCGCCGACCTGACGGTGAAGACGGCGACCCCGGTGGTCGGCCTGGTCCTCGGCATCGTCGTCACGGTGCTCGCCGCCTACCTCCCCGCCCGCCGCGCGGGCAAGGTCTCCCCGATGGCCGCGCTGCGTGACGCCGGTACGCCGGCCGACGGCAAGGCCGGGTGGATACGGGGCCTGATCGGCCTGGTCCTCACCGGCTCCGGTGCCGCCGCCCTGTACCTGGCGGGCACCTCGGACACGGCGAGCGACGGCTCGCTGATGCTGGGCGCCGGTGTGGTGCTCACGCTGATCGGGTTCGTCATCATCGGTCCGCTGCTCGCGGGGGGAGTGGTCCGGGCCATCAGCGCGGTCCTGCTGCGTGCCTTCGGCCCCGTAGGACGCCTGGCCGAGCGCAACGCACTGCGCAACCCGCGCCGCACGGGCGCCACGGGTGCGGCCCTGATGATCGGCCTCGCGCTGGTCGCCTGCCTCTCGGTCGTCGGCTCCTCGATGGTGGCCTCCGCGACCGAGGAACTCGACAAGTCGGTCGGCACGGACTTCATCATCCAGGGCAACCAGCGGATCGTGCCGCAGGCCCAGAAGGCCATCGAGTCGACGCCGGGTCTGGAGCATGTCACCAGCTACAAGGAGGTCGAGGCCAAGCTCACCTCGCCCGACGGCAAGACCGAGGACAGCGAGATGACGGCCGCGGACCCGACGTACGCGAGCGACCTGCGCCGCGAGACGACCGCCGGTGAGCTGTCGGCGGCGTACGGCAAGGACGCGATGTCGGTCGGCTCCGGGTACGCCAAGGATCACGGTGTGAAGGTCGGCGACACGGTGACCGTCGCCTTCAAGGGCGGCCGGACCGCCGAGCTGAAGGTCGCGGCGATCACGGACGACGACGTGGCCATCGACAAGGGCGCGCTGTACATGAGCATCGTCACGATGGAGAAGTACGTCCCGGCCGACAAGATCCCGCCGAACGAGATCATGTTCGCCACCGCCAAGGAAGGCCAGGAGAAGCCGGCGTACGCGGCTCTGAAGAAGTCCCTGGACCCGTACCCCCAGTACCAGGTCCGTGACCAGTCCGACTACAAGCAGGAGCTCAAGGACCAGATCGGCCAGCTCCTGAACATGGTCTACGGCCTGCTGGCCCTCGCGATCATCGTGGCGGTCCTGGGTGTCGTGAACACCCTTGCCCTCTCGGTCGTCGAGCGCACCCGCGAGATCGGTCTGATGCGCGCCATCGGCCTCTCCCGCCGCCAGCTCCGCCGCATGATCCGCCTGGAGTCGGTCGTCATCGCCCTCTTCGGAGCGCTGCTCGGACTCGGCCTGGGCATGGGCTGGGGCGCCACGGCCCAGAAACTCCTCGCTCTGGAAGGCCTGAAGGTCCTAGAGATCCCCTGGCCGACCATCGTCGGCGTCTTCATCGCCTCGGCGTTCGTGGGCCTGTTCGCGGCGCTAGTGCCGGCGTTCCGGGCAGGGCGGATGAACGTGCTGAACGCGATCGCCACGGAGTAGCCGCGCAGGCTGAGCGGCCACCATGTACGGGGGTCATGGTGGGGCGGGGGGATCGGGGGCGGGCCCGGCGCC
>NZ_JBQQCG010000210.1:0-1745 GCF_052245575.1 Streptomyces sp. 2A115
GCTTGGCGGTGGTCTCGGCCGCGTCGATGTTGACGTCACCGACCACGACCGCCGCGCCCTCGGCCGCGAGCCGCTCGGCGGTGGCCGCGCCGATCCCGGACGCACCTCCGGCGACGACGATGCGCTTTCCGTTGAGTCCCTTCATTGCACTACTCCTTAGTCTTTTCCGGCGCTGCAGCGGTCGTCGGCTGTCCACGCCTCGTGGGGGATGTGCGGGTCTGATGTCGACCTGTGATCTCAAACTAGGGGCGGTCTTCCGCGCTCTCAGCCCCCTGCGGGCGGAACCCGGCGGGGCCGATTGGTCCTGCGGTACTAAGGGCCGCCTCCTCGCTCGCACTGCATCGTGCTCGGAGTGCATTCCTGGAGGCGTGACGTCGCCCGTCGGCGACACCCGCCACAGCTCGGGGAGGTGGCGCCCGGTCAGCGGCAGCCACGATGGCTGGTCGCAAGAGCGAGGAGCGGCCGTCACGCTCCTGCGCGGGTCACGGCGTTTCGCGTGAGAAGGCCGCGACGATGGTGCGGGCCAGCTCGTCACCGACCGCGGCGCTGCCGAGCCGCTGCTCGTCGAGCTGGTCGAGTGCGGCGACGACGAGCCCGCCGTAGGCCGCGACCAGCCACTCGGGCGACAAGTTGCCGCGCAGCTCGCCGGCCTGCTGGCGGTCGGCGACGTACTTCTTGAACTCGACGGTGTTGGTCAGGTTCTGCCGTCTGTCGCTGGAGGCGATCAGGAACCGGTAGCGGTCACCGAAGGCCATGATGTCGCCGCTCAGTCGCAGCAGTACGTCGAGGGCGGGGCCGCTCTCGCGCAGGCGCCGCGCCATCAACTCGTCCACCTCGGCGACGACATGGGCGTGGATCGCCTCGACGAGTTGCTCGCGGGTGGCGAACCACCGGTACATCGTGGCCCGCCCGATGCCGGAGGCGGAGGCGATCTCCGTCATGCTCGCGCCGGGGTTCTCGGCGAGTGCGGTAGCCGCCGCCGACAGCACGTAGCGCCGCGCCTGCGCGCGAGGGCCGGGCATGTCGTCGGTGTGAGGCAAGCGGGGCATAGGCATCAATCCTACGGTGAGGGGGCGAGCCGGAGCGGCCGACCTGGGCTTGCCGACGACCTGGGCATGTCGTTGATCGGACTGCCCGGACCGTACGAGGACGCGGCAGGCGTGGCTGGGGAAGCCGACCTCGCTGGGAGGGGGCATACCGTGCGCTCTCATTCACGGAGCAGTCCGCCGCCGTTGACCGACCAGACCTGCCCGTTGATCCACTCGCCGTCGCCGGAGAGGAGGAAGGCCACTGTGCCGGCCAGGTCTTCCGGCTTGCCGAAGCGGGTGCTGGGCATGGCCTGCCGCGCCATGGCCATGGTCTCCGCGTTCTGGGACACCTTCTGCGCGGATTCGGTCACGACGAGTCCCGGTGACACGGAGTTGCAGCGGATGCCCTGCTTACCCCAGCGGGAGGCGATGTGCCGGGTGAGCCGATCAGGTTCACTTCGAGGGTGCGCCGCCATACGGCCAGGTCCGTGGCAAGCAGGTCACCGTCGCGCCTCAGCGTCTCCATGGACAGGTCGGCGGCGACGTTGTAGAGGCCGTCGACTCCGCCGAGCTGGCTGACGGCGGTGCCGACGAGGGCACGTACCGAACGCTCGTCGCCGAGGTCGAACTCGACGGCGAGAGCGGTCGCGCCGGTATCGGTGAGGCGCTTGGCGGTGGTCTCGGCCGCGTCGATGTTGACGTCACCGACCACGACCG
>NZ_JBQQCG010000211.1:0-1724 GCF_052245575.1 Streptomyces sp. 2A115
GGGCCGGCCCTCGAACCCCGCTCCTCAAACTCCCCCAGCTACCGCTGGGAGGTGCCCCGAGAGGGGCTGAATTTCGTTGAATCTTCCAGCCCGGTCCGGGCACCAACAGCCCGTCCGGCGTTTGAGGACGAGGCCGTCCAGGTCGAAAGGGGGGTCTGGGGGCGCAGCCTCCAGGGGATGGGCGTCGCCCCGCTCGAGCGCAGCCGAGAATGAGGAAAGCAGGGGGCGGCGGGGCTGGGAAAGAGCCCGCCGCGGGTGGCGTCACCGAGGCGGGCGGTGCTTCAGACGCAGTCGGGCTCGTCCGCCGGAGCAGGACGGCCGGCCGACTGCTGAAGGTCGGCGTCGAGTTGCGACAGATCCGCGTTGAGCGCCGCCATCAGCTCCTCCATCTGTTGCAGTAAGCCTTTGGGCCCCGACGAGGGAACGACTTCCTGGGACATGACGGCCTCCTCGGCCTTCGCCCTCCCCGCGGGGAGGACCAGCAATCACACCGGGCGGCCGCCGGCGACGGGGTGCCGGTCGGTCCGGCACCGCCCGAGCCAACGATCACCGCGGGGGCCAGTCACTGGGGCGGGCCCGCCCCAGGCGCGGGGTTGACGGGTTTCACCCCGACTGGGGACGAGAGGTACTGGCGGCACCGATGAGGTTGACCGGCGTTCGACCGTGCAGGATGGAGGCATGGATCTTCGAATCTTCACCGAGCCCCAGCAAGGGGCGACCTACGACACCCTGCTCGCCGTGGCGAAGGCCACGGAAGACCTCGGTTTCGATGCCTTCTTCCGCTCTGATCACTACCTCCGCATGGGCTCCGCCGAGGGCCTCCCAGGGCCCACGGACGCCTGGGTCACCCTCGCCGGACTGGCCAGGGAAACCAAGCGCATCCGCCTCGGCACGCTCATGACCGCCGGCACCTTCCGTCTCCCGGGCGTCCTGGCGATCCAGGTCGCCCAGGTCGACCAGATGTCCGGCGGCCGCGTCGAACTGGGCCTGGGCGCAGGCTGGTTCGAGGAGGAGCACAAGGCGTACGGCATCCCGTTCCCGAAGGAGAAGTTCGCCCGCCTGGAAGAGCAGTTGGCGATCGTCACCGGGTTGTGGGAGACGGCGGTCGGCCAGACCTTCAGTTACGAGGGCACGTACTACCAGCTCACGGACTCGCCCGCGCTGCCCAAGCCCGCACAGCCCAAGGTGCCGGTGCTCATCGGTGGCCACGGCGCCACCCGCACCCCGCGCCTTGCGGGCCGGTACGCGGATGAGTTCAACATGCCGTTCGCGTCGGTCGAGGACAGCGAGCGCCAGTTCGGCCGGGTACGCACCGCGGCGGAGGAGGCCGGCCGCAAGGGCACCGACCTCGTGTACTCGAACGCGCTCGTCGCCTGCGTCGGCAAGGACGACGCGGAGGTCGCCCGCAGGGCCGCCGCGATCGGCCGCGAGGTCGAGGAGCTGAAGGCGAGCGGCCTGGCCGGCTCGCCGGACGAGGTCGTCGACAAGATCGGCCGGTACGCGGAGATCGGCTCCCAGCGGCTCTACCTCCAGATCCTCGACCTCGACGACCTGGACCACTTGGACCTGATCTCCGCCCAGGTGCAGTCCCAGCTGTAGTAGTCGGCGTTGCGTAGCCGGTAGCCGGTGGTCGCCGTGGCCTGGGCACCCGTCGGGCGGCGACTATCGCGGGCCCGTCCCGCCCTCCCGGCCGGCGGAAAGGCCCCGGCCCGGGGCCTTTCCGC
>NZ_JBQQCG010000212.1:0-1645 GCF_052245575.1 Streptomyces sp. 2A115
GAAAAGTACCCATGACGGCGCTGTGCGCCGGCACCGTAGCGGGATGAGAATCCGGGGCGCGTAACGGCTTTTGGCCGGTGGGTGGTTGGCTTCTGTGCGCGGGTTGAGTGCTCTGTGGCGCCGTTCGCATGCTGGTGGGGTGCGGTCCGGGCAGACGTCGGTGACGCTTGGTATCCACGAGTCCGGGGAAAAGTATGACGCTGGGGCTTGAGGGATTGTTGACTGCTGCTGCGAGCGCGAATCTCAGACTCTTTGGATCAGTAGGCCCCTTCCGGGCGGCACGTTGATGGGTGCTGTCACGGAGGAGGCCGGGCATGCAGGTGATCTTCGAGCGGTGTGCCGGACTGGACGTGCACCGAGACACGGCGGTGGCGACGGTGCGCTCGCCGGGGCAGCGCAGAGGTTCACGGGCAACGGAGACCCGGACCTTCAAGACCACCGTGCGCGCGCTGGCCGACCTGGGCGATTGGCTGGTCTGCGAGGGGGTGGAGCTGGTCGGCATGGAAGCGACGGGGGTGTACTGGAAGCCCGTCTTCGCCGCGCTGGAGGGGCGGTTCACCTGCTGGCTGGTGAACGCGGCCCATCTGCGGAACGTGCCCGGCCGCAAGACCGATGTCGCTGATTCGGTGTGGATCGCCCGGATCCTGGAGTGCGGTCTGGTGCGGCCGTCGTTCGTGCCGGTGCAGGAGTTTCGTGAGCTGCGGGATCTGACGCGGGCGCGTACGGCGGTGTCCCAGGAGCGGGTGCGGGTGATCCAGCGGCTGGAGAAGGTGCTGCAGGACGCCGGTATCAAGCTGACCTCGGTGGCCTCGCAGGTGTGGTCGAAGACGGCGCGGGCCGTGCTGGAGGCGCTGCTGGACGGGGTGACCTCGCCGGTGGAGCTGGCCGCGCTGGCCAAGGGACGGCTCCGCTCGAAGCGGGAGGCTCTGGAGGAGGCTCTCGAGCACCGCTTCCGTATCGAGCACCACGGTGTCATCGTGCGCGGTCTGCTGGCGCATATCGACGGGCTGGAGCAGCGGCTCGACGCCTACGATGCGGAGATCGCGATCCGGCTTGCCCCGCACCAGGAGGTCCTGGAGCTGATCCAGACCATCCCCGGGGTCGGGGCGAAGGTCGCCCAGGTGCTGATCGCCGAGATCGGTCTGGACATGTCGGCGTTCCCGTCCTCGGCTCATCTCGCCTCCTGGGCGGGGGTGTGTCCGGGCAATCATGCTTCGGGCGGCAAGCGCAGGGGCGGACGCAGCCGGCCCGGTCCGAAGTGGCTGAAGGCCGCGCTGACCGAAGCGGCCTGGGGCGCGGTCAAGGCCAAGGGCACCTATCTGCACGCGCATCACATGCAGATCAAAGGCCGGGCGGGCGGCTTCAAGGCTCTCGGTGCGACCCGCCACGACATCGTCGTGGCCTACTGGCACATCGTCCACGACCAGGTGCCATACCGGGAGTTGGGCCCCGACTGGGCAGCGAGGCGATTCAGCCCCGAGCAACGTGCCAGGCGGCTGACCGCCCAGCTCGAAGCCCTCGGTTTCGACGTCACCATCGGACCCGCAGGAACCGGACCCGCCTGAACCGGGCTCGACAGGAGTGCGGCCTCGCGGCGAGGCCGCACTCAAAGATGCCCGTGGGACCCCGGATTCACATCTCAGCG
>NZ_JBQQCG010000213.1:0-1549 GCF_052245575.1 Streptomyces sp. 2A115
CGGCGCTCCTTCCGGCCCGCCGACGACGGGCAACAACGTTGCCGGATCACAAGGGGAATGACCCTTCAGTGGCGAATCCCACCGGATCGGCAGCTTCCGGACCCGCGAAGAGGCCGTGAAACACATCACTGCCTCCCCGGCGCGTCCAACAACATTGACTGTCAGTTGCCACTGTCCTAACAGAATGTGTGATCTTTGCCCCGGATCGTCGGCTTCCGTGAGGGGGTGGCGAGCGCGAATACGACACCGGCCCACGTCCCGCCGTGATTCCGCATCTGCCGCCGACAACAACTCGTCATGGCGAACCTGTCACAGAACGGGGATGGGCGTGGTCAATGAAGCAGACGCGATGGGAGAAGCCGTGACTTTCAGTGACCACAGCCTTTACGGCGGCCGACCGGCCGGAACTGGAGGGCATGACAGCCGTAACGGCCTCGCCCGGCAGCCGGCGGGCCGGGCAGGCCGTCGTACGGCAGCCGCATGATCGCCCCACTGAGCAGCACCGACCCCCGGAGGAAAGGAGACGGCAAGATCATGCATCCGGAGACGTCGCCCACGGAAAACACCCTGGACCAGGCCGTTTCTGTCTTCGTGGAGCTGCGGCCACGCCTTTTCGGCATCGCGTACCGCGTGCTCGGGAGCGCGGTCGAGGCCGAGGATGTGGTCCAGGAAGTATGGCTGCGCTGGCAGAAGACGGACCGCTCGGCAGTGGTCAGCCCCGTGGCGTTCCTGTCGAGTGCGACCACTCGGCTGGCCATCAATGTGGCCCAGTCCGCCCGTGTGCGGCGTGAGACCTACATCGGCCCGTGGCTGCCCGAGCCCATCGACACGAGCTCCGACCCGGAGGCGGGCGCGCAGCGGGCGGAGGCCCTTGAACTGGCCTTACTCCTCGTGCTGGAGAGGCTGAACCCCACCGAGCGGGCCGCCTACGTGCTTCGAGAGGCGTTCGACTACGACTATGCCGGGATAGCCGAGATTCTTCAGCTCAGCCCTGTCAACGTGCGGAAGATCGTGAGCCGGGCCCGCAAGCACCTGTCGACCGACCAGCGCGAGACCGTGGACACGGCGGAGCACAGACGGCTCCTGGAGGCCTTTGTCTCTGCGGCACAAACGGGAGACATCGCCTCGCTGGAGGCTCTCCTCACCGCGGACGCCGTCAGTCTGTCCGATGGCAACGGTCGGCGTGGCGCCGCTCGCATCCCGGTTTTCGGCCGCGCACGTGTGGCGAACCTGTCGACTGCCAATTCGTGGTTCTGGCCCACAGCGGACGTCCGGCCGGTCCATGCCAACGGGCGGGCCGGCGTGATGATCTACCGGGACGGGCAACCCACGACCTTCATGACCGTAGCGGCCTCCCGAGAGGGCATTCACCAGGTGATGTGGGTGTTCACCCCGAGCAAGATCGCCGCGTTCCTCGAGTCGCGGTCACGCTCCGCGCGGGCACCCGAAACCGAGGGCGAGGCGCGGTCACTGTGCCAAAGCCCTTGATGCCGGTTCTCATCACAGGGAAGTGGCATCCGGGAGGGGGCAGCGGTGTGTGGTGGGGTCC
>NZ_JBQQCG010000214.1:0-1539 GCF_052245575.1 Streptomyces sp. 2A115
CAGTAGTTCGTTAAATCCGGTGGTAGAGGTCAATGCCGTGTCCGGTGGTGACTGCGTCGATCAGGGCCTGGAGTTCGGAGGGTGGGTCCTTGTCCGTCCAGGCTTGCCACCACCGGTTGAGGGTGACGGCGGGGGTGAGCCAGGAACGGATGGCTCGTAAGGCCCTGGGCCAGCAGGGCTGTTGGGGCTGGTGGGGTCTGGTTGGTCCCCCTCTCTGGCCCCTCGTCGGGGCAGGGGTCCGGCGCGGTGGCATCCAGGGGTCCGGGTGGGGTGAACCATTGGTCCCAGCAGAAGGAGAAGGCGCAGTTGACGAGGGTCTGGTGGCGGCGGATGGCGCGGTCGGAGCGGACTTGGAAGTCGGCCCAGCCGAGTTCGTCCTTGATCTGTTTGTAGCTCTGCTCGATCCATGGCCGTAGGCCGTAGAGGCGCACGATCTCGGCGAGGTCGGCCGGTGGGTGCGGGCCGGTGGCGGCGTGGGGTGCATCAGGGTGGGGCAGGTTGGTGGCCAGGTACCAGGTGGCCTTCTCCGGCAGCCGGGCTGGGTCGGTGGTGGCCACGACCAGGCGGCAGGGTGAGTCGGGGCCGTAGCTGCCCAGGCGGGCATCGGCGGCCCACCAGGTCTCGGTGTGCCCGTCGCGGAAGTGCCGCTCAACGGGTGTCCAGTCGCCGGGACGCTGGGCATCGCGCCAGGTCAGGGCGCGGGCGGCCTCAATGGGAGTGTGCGGCTGGTCGGCCCGGGCCCAGGTGCCGCGGTGCGGCTTGAGTGCGACCACGTAGGTCAGGCCGGCCTCGCGCAGGGTGAGGTACCAGTCGTCGCTGACGGAGTAGGCGCAGTCGGCGACCACCGCCCGGCAGCCGAAGCCCGCCTCCTTGCCTCGGGCCGCGAGGGCAGCGGCCAGCTGCGGTTTCGTGCGGAAGGCCGGGTCGGAGCGGCCGCGGGCGAAGTGGTGGGCGGGGGTGTAGGGAGTGGCGTGCAGCGGGTAGTACACGCGGCCGTCAGTCCACACCGTGGTCACCGTGACGATGCCGTTGTCCGTCTTGCCGTACCGGCCCAGCCACTGCCGGCCCACGTGCGCGGTCGCGGTGCCGTCCTTGCGGTCCCCGGAGTCGTCGATCACGATGACCCCGCCGTCGTGCGGAGCCGTCGTCGGCTCCTTGCGTAGCAGTTCAAGCCGCCGGTCGTTGATCTGCTCGGCCTCCCAGGGCGACTCGGACAGGAAGAACTGCAGCCGCTGCACCCCCGGCTTCCCCGCACCGGCCACCGGCTCCGCCCCTGCCAGGCAGGTGATTGTCTTGTTCCGCTCCCGCGGCGCCAGCAGCCCGGTCAGATACTCACGAAACCCTCGCCGCTGTGCCAGGCTGAAGAAGAGGTCGTCGAACCGGGCCGCGTAGTCCTCCAACGGCCCCGGCGCGGGCGGACACGGACGGCGAGCAGTCATCTTCAGCCCCCGGCAAGGCAGTTGGCTCCTGCTACCGGCCTACGACCAGACCGACCCGTCGTCAATCCCCACCACCGCCGGATTTAACGAACTACCGGTA
>NZ_JBQQCG010000215.1:0-1538 GCF_052245575.1 Streptomyces sp. 2A115
AGACCACGGAGTTTGAGCGGATCCGCGGTTGTCAAGGGGATCCAGGGTTTTCGGGGAAGCCCAGGTCATGGCAACGGGGCTCCTGATAGAGCGAAGAAGCCGACCAAGGTCTTCCCGCTCGAAGGAGCCCCGTTGCCCGCTCAGTGTTCCACCGTCACGCTCACATCGTCCATCACCGTCGCCGACGGCGTCTTCGCTCCGGGACATCTCGGTGAGCTGACCCGGCAGTTACCCTTCGAACTTGTCGATGACGTGCTGGAACGCGTTGGCGGCGGCCAGCGCAGGGTGCGGCTGCTGCCATCGAGGGTGGGCGTGTACTTCGTGCTGGCGCTGGCACTCTTCCCGCAACTGGGGTACGTGCGCGTGTGGGACAAGCTCACCGCCGGGCTGCACGGGCTTTTTCACCGGCGTCCTTCGGAGAAGGCGCTGCGGGAGGTTCGCCGGCGGCTGGGCCTCGCGCCGCTTCGGTCGCTGTTCGAAACACTGGCCGGTCCCGCGGCACAGCCGATCACACCCGGGGTGCGATACCGGTGCTGGCGCACGGTCGCCTTCGACGGGTGCAGCTCCACCAAGGCCCCTGACCGGCCGCGAGTCTGTGCCTGGCTGGGCAAGCACAAACACCGCTACGGCACCGACGGATATCCGATGCTGAAGATCATGGTGCTGTGCGAGACCGGGACCCGCGCGTTGCTCGGCGCGGTCTTCGGACCGACGCCGGAGAAGGAGACCGGCTATGCCGAGCAACTGCTGCCGCTGCTGGACGACAGCATGCTGCTGCTCAACGACCGGGGCTTCGACTCGGACGACTTCCTCGCGAAGGCCGCGGCCACCGGGGCACAGCTGCTGGTACGCCTCAAGGGAACCCGGACACCAGCCCGTTGGGCCCTTTTGCCGGACGGGTCGTTTCTGACGAGGATCAACGGGACCCGGCTGAGGATCATCGACGCGTACATCACGGTGACGACCGCCAAAGGGCTGCGGCTGGAAGGCCACTACCGGCTGGCCACCACGCTGACCGATCAGCGACGCCACCCCGCCGCCGAACTGGTGGAGCTCTACCACGAACGATGGGAGATCGAGTCGGCGTTCTACTCGCTCCGGCACACCCTGCAACGCGGTCTGGTACTGCGCTCTCAGGACGCGACCGGGATCCAGCAGGAGCTTTGGGCTCACTTGACCGTCTACCAGGCGCTGCGCCGGGCGATGGTCGAGGCCGTCGAGACGCTCCCCGGCACGGATCCAGACCGCGCGTCTTTCACCATCGCCCTGGAGACCGCCAAGGATCAGCTCATCGCCGCAGCCGATGTGCTGCCCGATGCCGGCCCCGGGCACATCGCATCGGCCCTGCTGCACAATCTGCTTCCGCCCCGCCGGGCCCGCGTCAACCCACGTCGCGTCAAGTGCCCGATCTCCCGCTATGCCGCACCGCCTGACCAGGCACAAGTCCTGGGTGCCTCCAGGATCACCAGCATCAAAGTCACCGTGCACTCGTCCGCCGACCCCGGCCCCGACGGGCGTCGCGACCGCACGCTGCAACT
>NZ_JBQQCG010000216.1:0-1455 GCF_052245575.1 Streptomyces sp. 2A115
ACCTCCGCCGCGAACGCCTCCAACTCACCACGCACCACAGCAATCTCGTCCGGAGTCACACACACTCAACGCCACACCGGGCCGGAAGGACACGCACCACCTCAACCGACCTGACCAAGCCCTACTATGCGTGTGGTGGGCAACACGTAGAGGCTGGTCAGGGCACCGATGATCCAAGGCTCTCTGGAGAGGCTGTCGTCGTTGAGGCAGCGCCGGAGCTGCTGATCGAGTTCCTCGCTGGGCAGGAACTGTGAGGGGAGCCCGCACTTCTTGGCCGGAGAAGGGCCTGTGCTGGCCCTGTACTCGATCCTCGCGTTCCAGATCATGAAGGCGTTCGCGCTGCCCTTCAAGCTGCATCCCGCCTGGCGGGACAACTGGTCTCCCTGACCGGCGCCCGGGCAGATCCGCACAACGGGGGACGCCGCGAAACGGGCGGCGGGGTGGGCGACCGCGACGCCCAAAGCCGTGTGACCCGGCCTCTTCGTACCACGGCGGGGCTTCAGCCCTGCGGCCCGAAATCCGGCAGCCGTCGCCCCCACAGAGCCGGATGCCCGGCTCGCTCTCGCGCAGCCAGCAGGACATGCACAGCCCGCTCCTACCGGTAGTCGTCCCAGGCGTCGGTGAGGGGCACGGCCAGGCGGACGGTGATGCCAGTTAAACCATGATCTTGGACAGCAGAGGACCCCGGCCATGTGACGGCCGGGGTCTCTCTGCCTCGTGCAGGTGTCGGCTCAGCCGCAGGAGCCGCAGGAGCCGCAGCAGCCGGGGTGGCAGCCGCATGGGCGTGTCTCCCCGCTGGTGGCCGGAACCACCGCGGTGGGTCGGTGTCCGGACCCGGTCAGGAGTTCCTGTTCCACCTCTTCCGCGATGCTCTCCACTCACCTCCAGGCGTCGACCGAGAAGCTGCCGCCCGCGGGCCGGACAACCGTGGCGGTCCGTTCCCTCACGCGGTCGGCAGGTACCGGAACGCCCGGGGCCTGGAAGATCCATTCCATCGTCTTGTCCAAGCTCACATCCTTGGGCACTTCCCCGAAGTAGGGCTTGCAGTAGACGGGCGTGCCCGGTTCGCTGCGCCAGCTGTCGGCGAGCGTGCCGATGTCCACCGCGTCGTAGCCGAGGAGGTCGAGCAACTCCACGACCTCCGCCTTGGCGGCGGCATCGTCACCGGCGATCGGCATGGCACTGCGGTCCGGCGCACCCGAGGGGCGGGCCAGGCTGAACAGCTGGCTGACGACGATGTTGCTGGCCGCCTTGACCACACGGGAGTCGGCCAGGTGGCGCTGCACCAGCTCGCTGCTCGTCAGCTCGTTCGCGTCCAGCTCGGCGATGCGGCCGTCGCGCACCGGGTAATAGTTCAGCGTGTCGATCACGATCTTGCCCGCCAGCGGCTGGGCCGGGATCTTCTCGTAGGCGCTCAGCGGGATGGACACCACCACCAGGTCCCCGGCCTCGGCG
>NZ_JBQQCG010000217.1:0-1463 GCF_052245575.1 Streptomyces sp. 2A115
CTCCGTAAGTTGTTGGGTGGCCCGGGAGGGCCGGATGTGGCTTATGGGGTCTTGCCTTCAGTGGCTTGCCAGGAGTGGCCGTCCGGCTCTCCGGGGCGCCCTGGCTGCTGATTGAGATGTGCGCGCTGTGTGCGGTCGCTGATTACGGAGATGACAGCGGGGTGTTCCTCGGGCCGACGGCAGTTCATGCGGAACGAGGAGGGGCGAGTGAGTAAGCGGCAGGCCCGAGCCTGGGCCGGCATCGACGCAGGCAAGGGCCACCACTGGGCGGCGGTGGTCGACGAGACCGGTGCCACGCTGTGGTCGAAGAAGATCGACAACGACGAGTCGGCGATCCTGACCGCGCTCGGCGAGATCCTGGACCTGGCGGACGAGGTCAGCTGGGCGGTGGATATCTCCGGGACGTCGTCCGCGTTGCTGCTTGCGCTGCTTGCGGCCCACGGCCAGCAGGCCGTCTACGTGCCAGGCCGCACGGTGAATCGCATGTCCGGCGCCTACCGGGGCGAGGCGAAGACGGATGCTCGTGACGCCTACGTCATCGCCGAGACCGTCCGCCACCGAGGCGACTTCGCCGCGATCGACGTACCGGCCCAGCTGGCCGCCGACCTTGCGTTGCTGACCGCCCACCGCTCCGACCTCGTGGCCGACCGGGTGCGGATGATCAACCGGCTCCGAGACGTGCTGACCGGTGTGTTCCCCGCGCTGGAGCGGGCTTTCGACTACTCGGCCCACAAGGGCGCGCTGGTCCTGCTGACCGGCTACCAGACCCCGGCCGCCATCCGCCGCCGCGGCCGGGCCCGGCTGACGGCCTGGCTGGCAGGCCGCAGTGTCCGAAATGCCGACGCGGTCGCCGTGACCGCCCTGGAGGCCGCGCAGGCCCAGCAGACCGCGCTGCCCGGGGAGGACGTCGCCGCGCGGATCGTCGCCGACCTCGCGGCACAGATCCTGGCCCTGGACGACCGGCTGAAGCGGATCGACAAGCAGGTCCGCGAGACGTTCCGCAGCCATCCGCAGGCAGAGATCATCGAGTCCTTGCCCGGCATGGGCCCGATACTCGGGGCTGAGTTCGTCGTCGCCGCCGGCGACCTGTCGGCTTACGCCGACGCCGGTCACCTGGCTTCGGCGGCCGGGCTGGTGCCGGTCCCGCGCGACTCTGGCCGCCGCACCGGGAACATGCACCGGCCCACGCGCTACAGCCGCCGCCTGCGACGGGTGTTCTACATGTCCGCGCAGACCAGCATCATCCGCGAGGGTCCGAACCGAGACTTCTACCTCAAGAAGCGCGGCGAGGGCTGCAAACACATCCAGGCGGTCATCGCGCTGGCCCGGCGACGGGCGAGCGTTCTGTGGGCACTGCTGCGTGACGGACGGGTCTTCACCTCCACCCCGCCGGTCACACAAGCGGCTTGACTTCGTCATTGAGACTCCTGTGACGGCGAACGGACGATCGGCAGTGCTCTCCT
>NZ_JBQQCG010000218.1:0-1428 GCF_052245575.1 Streptomyces sp. 2A115
GGTCGTGTCCCTCGTCGTGGTGTTGGGGATCAACTGGCGGGCGCGTTCGGGGTGTTGGGTAGCGCGGGGGCGCTTTCGGGGAGTTCGCGGTAGATCTCGCTCATGCTGCCTTCGGGGAGGTAGCGGCGGGGGAAGGCGATCCATTCGTCGTGCATCTCGAAGAGCACGGCGGTGACCAGCCGGATGAGCGCGTCGTCGTTGGGGAAGACCTGGACGACGTCGATCCTGCGCTTGATCTCCCGGTTCACTCGTTCCAGCGGGTTCGTGGACTGGATCTTCTTCCAGTGCCTGGGCGGGAAGTCCGCGAACGCGGTCAGATCCTCCTTCGCCTCCAACAGCATCGCTTTGACCTTCGGGAACTGGGCGCCGAGCATGTCGGCGACGGTGTCCAGCTGAGTGCGCACGAGGCCGGCGGTGGGCTGGGTGAAGATCGTGCGGATCGTCGCGGCGACCATCTCGCCGGAATCCCGGTCGATCACGCTGAAGACATTTCGCAGGAAATGAACCCTGCACCGCTGCCAGGCGGCGCCTAGCATCACCTTGCGGACCGCGGCGACCAGCCCGGCGTGCTGGTCGGTGACGACCAGTCGGACACCGGACAGACCGCGCTCTCGCAGCGAGCGCAGGAACTCCTTCCAGAACGTCTCGCTCTCGCTGTCTCCGACCATCAGCCCGAGCACCTCGCGGTTGCCGTCTTCGGTGATGCCGGTGGCGACCACCACGGCCCGGGAGACGATCTGGTGGTTCACCCGCGCCTTGCAGTAGGCCGCGTCGAGGTAGACGTAGGGGAAGCGGACGTGATCCAGCGGGCGGGCACGGAATGCGGTCAGCGGCTCGTCCAGGGCCGCGCAGATCCGGGAGACCTCTGACTTCGAGATGCCGCTGTCCCCGTCGAGGGCTTTGACCAGGTCATCCACGCTACGGGTGGAGACGCCGTGCACGTAGGCCTCCATGATGACGGCGTAGAGGGCCTGGTCGATGCGGCGCCGTCGCTCCAGCAGGCTGGGGAAGAAGCTGCCGGTGCGGACCTTGGGAATCTCCAGGTCCAGATCGCCGGCCAGCGTGGTCAGCACCTTGTCGCGGTGCCCGTTGCGGACGTTGGTCCGCGTCGGCGTGTGCTCGTTCCACTCGGCGCCGATGTGGGCACTTGCCTCGGCCTCTATCAGCTCCTGCACCATTCGCTCGGCGATGGCGCGGATGAGCTCGATTCCATCGGTCGAGCGTAGTGACTCAAGGAGCCGTATCAGTTCAGACTGGGACAGGGCCATCGTGCACTCCTCGTGGTTGAACTGGGCGTTCACCAAGGAGAGTTACGCGGTGGCCCGCCTCCTGTTCAGGGAGCGGTAGTCACCCGTGGAAGTGCGCCCCGGGCAGATGCCCGCGCACTCCCGGCCGCTGATCCCGTACACCACGACGAGGGACACCATC
>NZ_JBQQCG010000219.1:0-1395 GCF_052245575.1 Streptomyces sp. 2A115
GCCAGCAGCAGACGCCGCACCCCATACCGAGCGACCAGATGCCGAGCCGCCAAAGCGCCCAACGCGCCTGCACCCGACACCAGGACAGTGCCCTCCGAGCCGAACACCGCCGGAACATCCGGGACTTGACCGGTGGCACGGGCGAGGCGAGGCATGGTGAGGACCGTTCCGCGCACCGCGATCTGCGGCTCACCACTGGCCAGCACCGCACCCAGCACCGAATCGAGCGCGGATCCGACCACGGATGCCGACACCGATCCTGACGCGGATCCCGCTGTGTCGCCGGAGGTCGGGTCACTGTCCAGGAGGATGATCCGGTCAGGGTGCTCGGCCTGCGCGGCACGAACCAGACCCCACACCGCCGCGCCCGCCGGGTCACTCACCCCACCCGCACCGGCGGGCACCGCACCCCGGGTCAGCACCACCAGCCGGGACTCCTCCAACCCCGCCCCGGCCAGCCAGCACTGCACCACTTCCAGGACCTGACAGGCCAGAACCAGTACCGCGTCCATGCTGTCACCGCCGACGGCTTCCAGAACCGCCACCGCCGGGGCTGTTGCACCCGATGTCACGTCGTCGGCCAGGGTCGCCACCTGTTCCGCGGTGCTCACCGCGACCCACGACGGTGTCGGCTCCGTTCCCCGCACCGGGGGCAGCACGGTCCACCCCACCTGGAACAGCGAGTTCGCGCGCGCCGAGTCGGCCGCCGTCTCCAGCTGCTCGGCCGACACCACCCGGCCCACCAGTGAGTCCATCGTCACGACCAGGCCGCCGGCCTCGTCCACCGCCTCCAGCGACAGTGCGTCGCGCTCGGGTTGTCCGACCCGCACACGCAGCACCGAGGCACCGGCCGCATGCAGTTCCAGCCCGTTCCACGCGAACGGCAGCCGTAGCTCCAGCCCGTCCGATTCACCGTCGTCATCGCCTTCAGCCATGACCGCCGCTACGGCGTTCAGCATGGTCGAGTGCAGGGCCGCGTCCAGCAGCGCGGGGTGGATGCCGAACCTGCCGGCCTCCTTGCGCTGTTCCTCGGGCAGGGCGACCTCGGCGAAGATCTCCTCACCACGCCGCCAGACCGCCAGCACCCCCTGGAACGCCGGACCGTACCCGTAGCCTCCCTGGGCGAGCAGGCCATAGCCGTCGCTGATATCCACCGGCTGCGCGCCAGGCGGTGGCCAGGCGGCGAAGTCGAACCCGCTGCCCCGGCCGCCTGGTTGGGCGGTCGCCGTCGACAGCATGCCGGTGGCGTGCCGCGTCCATACGTCCGCGCCACCCTCGTCAGCCACGTCCTCACGCAGCGAGTAGACCTCCACCGACCGGGAGCCGGTTTCACCCGGTCCGCCCACCGCGACCTGCACCCGTACGCCGCCGCGCTCGGGCACCACGAGCGGCGCC
>NZ_JBQQCG010000022.1:0-139523 GCF_052245575.1 Streptomyces sp. 2A115
CCCTCCCCCCCCCCTCCCCCCCCCGACGCTCCCACGGCTTGTACTCACGTGCGGCCGTCCGGAGATGTACGGCCCTTTCGGTAACATGCACGTCGCACCAGCCGTGCCGAGGGTCCTTGGTGGCGTGGGCATCCTGCGCGGCCTGGGCCACCCTCCACCGTCGACACCGCGCGGTCATGGCACCCGGCGGCGTACGTCCCGGGACAGTGCGCCGGGCCCGCCTTGTCTTCGGGAACCGCCCTACAGTTGGCGAAGCAGCCGCCTGTAGGGGTATGTACGGCCCACATGCCGAAGGTCAACCTCGCTGAGGGACGGCGACCGGGCACTCGGAATGACGCAGCAGGACGTGGGCGACCCTGACGAGCTGCAGACCGAAGTGGCCGTGCCGCCTCAGAGCGCCGACGACCTTCAGGCCGGTATCAGCCGACGTGACGGCGGCCGAGCCCTCGGTCCTCGCCCGGCCGCTGATCGGCGTGGCCTTCCTGCTGGTTGGCTGGGCCGAGGACGTGGCGGGCACAGTCCACCGCGCACGTGGCCACGACGGGAGCCCGTGGCTGATCCCGCGTCACCTGCGGCCGACTGGCCCGGGATCGGTGCCGTACGACCCATTCACCCATGCCCGTATGGCACTTGGGGCACCTGCTCCAGCGGGTGTTGCCTGGGATCGTTGGAGGAGGCTGACATGAGCACAGAGATCTCCACCAGGCGTCCGTCCCACCGGCCGCGTAGTGCGATGGTTCTCGCCGCGGCGGCCCTGCTGGCGTCGTCCACAGCGACCGCATGCGGAAGCGATGCCGCCACCTCCGGTGCGTCCTCCGATACCGGTCGGCCTAGCGCACCGGGCACCGGGGGCACCACCGGTGGCACCACCGAAAACGGCAACGCCGCTCCATGGCAGGGCAGTTCATCCGGGTCCACCTCGGGAACGCCCAGCACGCCCTCTACACCGACGACGCCCAGTAGCGGCCCGCGCCAGGTGCGCACCGCGGTGTACTTCCTGCACGGCGAGAAGGTCTCACCCGCGCCGCGCACCGTGACCGTGCCCACCACCGCAGCCGGCGCCCTGCGCGCCCTGCTGGACGGACCCAACCGCTACGAACGGAGCCACGGCCGCACCACGGCCATCCCGTCGGGCACGAAGCTCAACTCGGTCGTGGTCGACCGTCACATCGCGACGGTGGATCTGTCCGGGCGGTACGACGACGGCGGGGGGAGCCTGTCGATGCAGGCCAGGCTCGCCCAGGTCGTGTTCACGGCGACCCGCTTCCCATCCATCCACAAGGTGCAGTTCGAACTGGACGGCAAGCCGGTGACGGCTTTCGGTGGCGAGGGCATCATCCTCGAAGAGCCGGTGGGCCGGGCCGACTTCGAGGACATGTCGCCGCTCGTCCTGGTCGAGTCGCCGATGATCGGCGACACCATCCGCACCCCGGCCCGGGTGTGGGGTACCGCCAACACGTTCGAGGCGACCCTCCGGCTGAAGATCACCGATGCCGCCGGGCGCACAGTGGCCAACCCGTACGTCACAGCGACCTCGGGGACCGGAACCCGTGGCACGTTCGACGTGACGATCCCCTACAACGCGACCCGCTCGGGCGCCGGCCTGCTCACGGCGTACTGGGACTCGCCGGAGGACGGCCGGGCGGTGATCGAGGACACGGTGCCGCTGACCGTCAAACGCTGACAGCGACCCGCACATGACGGTGGGGCCTCCTCTCACGGGCCTCGTCGTCCGTGGGGCCGAGCGACGAGGTAGGCCAGGTACCACTGTCCGCCTTCGGTCTCCACCAGACTGCCGTGTCCTGCCTTCTGCAACCACAGGTCGGGGTGGTCGCGGGCCGTGATCAGCGGGCCTTGCGGGTCGCGGTCGTAAGGCCCCGTCAGGGTGCGCGAGCGGGCGACGGTGACCTGATGTTCGTAGCCCGTGCCGCCGTCCGCGGTGAGCAGGTAGTACCACTCGCCACGGCGGTAGAGGTTGGGGCCCTCGATCCAACCGGCCTGCGGCGGCAGCACGACAGGGACCGGTTCGCCGGTCGGGCGGCCTGCGGCACGGTCGTAGCGCCGCGCCTCCAGGCCCGCGGAACCGCCGTGTCCTGGACGCCAGTCGTGGACGCCAGTCGTGGACGATGTTCAGCATCCAACTCTCCGCACCGTCGTGGAAGAGGGACGCGTCGAAGCCACGGGCGTGCAACAACACCGGCTCCGACCAAGGGCCTTGGATCGATGGGGCGGTGACGAGGCAGTTGGGGCTGTCGGTGAAACCGCCCGTGTAGGTGGACACATCGCTGTAGAGGAGGTGGAACAGGCCGTCCGCGTAGCTGAGGTCGGGCGCCCACACACCGCCGGAGTCCGGACACCCCGTCAGGTCCAGCAGCCGCGTGCTGTCGAGGGCACCGCCGAGGGGCCGCCAGTGAACCAGGTCCGTGGAACGGTGCAGAGACGCACACCCGGGTACCACTCGAACGTCGACGTCGCCAGATAGAAGTCCGACCCCACCCGCAGGACGGACGGATCCGGGTGCGAGCCGGCCAGGACCGGGTTGCGGATGACGCCTGCCGACTGCTCCCGCATGTGGTGTTCCCTCGTCTGTTGCCCACTCCGGCGTGTGCCGGGTGATCATTGGGGACCGTAGTGTCGAATACGTTCGCGGGCAACGTGCGCAGCGGCCACTGGCGCGAAGCGCGCTTCACCGAGCGTGTCACTTGGTGAGCCGACGGCCGAGATGTCGGACCCTGCCCGTGGCCGGCCGACACATGGGCTGTTCGCACCGAGAGGCCGTCCCACGGGCTACCCCTGACACGCCGCCATTTCCATCAACAGGTCGCCCAGCCGCGGACCGCCGACGGGTCCAGTGCCAGGTCGTCACGCTGGCCGTCCGTCAGACCGGCGATCGCCTCGTCGAAATTCCGCGAGGAAAGGTCGATGATCCCCGCCGCTCCGGCTTCGGTTGCCCGGCGAGCCGTCTCGGCGGACAGGACCAGCGCAGTCGTTCGCGCTCCAAGTGCTCGCTCGCTCGTCCGCGTCAGGGAACGGCGCACCCCTCCGGCGGACGCGAGCCCATGAACCCGCCGCAAGTTATGGCCGGAGGGCTCCATCGGATCCCGCCGTCCAGCGGGGTCCACGCCGGCTCGAAGAGCATGTACCGGACAGCCCTTAGGATGGCTGGCCGCAGTGTTTGTACGCGTGCAGAGTTGCGTTCACCGCAGGGAGAATGCCCATGGGCACCAAAGAGGCCGCACGTACGCCGTCCGACAGCGGGGTCTTGGACGGCCGGTCGGTCGGCCCCATGGTGCCGCGCTTGTTGCTGGGCGCACGGCTGCGCAGACTGCGGGAGGACCAGCGCATCTCCCGTGAGGCCGCGGGTCATGTCATCCGCGCCTCCCGGTCCAAGATCAGCCGGCTGGAGGGTGGTCGCCACGGGTTCAAACTGCGTGACGTGGCCGACTTGCTCACTCTCTACGGAGTCACGGACGAGGCCGAACGCGCCACCTTGCTGACCTTGGCCGAACAGGCCAACGCCCCCGCCTGGTGGCAGTACTACAACGACGTGGTGCCCGCCTGGATGCAGGCCTACCTCGCGGCCGAACAGGCGGCGAGTCTCATCCGCTGCTTCGAGGTCCAACGCGTTCCCGGCCTCCTGCAGACCCCCGACTACGCGCGTGCCTCCGTCCGGCTCGCCCACCCGGGCGCTTCCGCGGAGGAGATCGATCGGCGGGTCGCGTTGCGGACGACACGCCAGCGGATCCTGCACCGGCAGCGCCCGGTTCAGCTCTGGGCCGTGATCGACGAGGCAGCGCTTCGTCGCCCGGTGGGCGGCATCAGCACGATGCGCGCCCAGCTCAGGCATCTCATCGAGATCTGCCAACTCCCGCAGGTCACCGTGCAGATCATGCCGTTCCTCGTCGGCGGCCACGCCGCGGAAGCCGGTCCGGTCACCGTCCTGCGTCTGCCCGGCGGTCAGTTGCCTGACGTGGTCTACCTCGAACAGCTCGCCACTGCCCTCTATCCCGACAAGCCCGCCGAGATCGAGTGCTACTGGGATGTCATGAACCGCTTGGTGGTCGAAGCCGAATCACCGGACGAGACTCCGACGATCCTCCATCGCGTCCTCCAGGAAACCTGATCCGAGACGTGGGCCGGCAGTCAGCGGGTTTCATCGCTTGAGGGCGACACCGCCGTACTGATGCACCTCCGCGGGGAGGCCCCAGGCGCTGGCGTCGGGACGCCACCGCGAACACGACGCAACCCCCGGTTCGAGCAGTTCCAGACCGTCGAAGTAGCGCGCGATCTGCTCCGGGCCGCGGAGGATGTACGGGATCGAGCCGCCCTCGTTGTACTGCTGGATGGCCTCGACGTAGGCCTCACTGGTGCTGGTGCTGTCGTATTGCACGAGGTAGCTGCCGGAGGGCAGGGCGGCGACCAGCTCCCGCACGATCGAGCGCGCCTCGTCGTAGTCCTCGATGTGCCCCAGGATGCCCATCAGCATGAGAGCGACGGGCTGGTCGAAGTCCAGCGTCTTCCCGGCTTCCCGCACGATGGTGCTCGGATCGCGCAGGTCGGCGTCGACGTAGTTGGTGACGCCTTCCGGGGTGCTGGTGAGCAGCGCGCGGGCGTGTGCCAGCACCAACGGGTCGTTGTCGACATAGACGATCCGGCATTCAGGGGCTACCCGCTGGGCGATCTGGTGGGTGTTGTCCACATTGGGCAGTCCGGTGCCTATGTCCAGGAACTGCCGGATGCCTTCCTCAGCGGCCAGATGGCGAACGGCACGGGCGAGGAAGTACCGGGCGGCGCGGGCTCCGGTCTCGATACCGGGGAAGATCTCGCGGAACGCGTCACCGGCCACACGGTCGACCTCGTAGTTGTCCTTCCCACCCAACCAGTAGTTCCAGATCCGAGCCGACTGCGGCACGGAGGTATCGATCTTGGAGAGCGCCTCCCGCTCGGAGTTCTCTGCCTCATCAGTCATGGACGCTCCTGCGTGTACGTAGTGTGAGAACCACGAAACCGTCGAACACCAGTCGTGGACGCCCACGTTATTCCCCACGACTCGCCTCATGTGAATCGCCGGCCACAACCTGCCCTGTTTGGCTGGCCGTTGGCTTGTTTGCCTCCTGTAGTCAGACCGCCGCCCATCCGTTGTCCACCGGCAGAATGACGCCGTTGACGCTGCTGGCCGCGTCGGACGCGAGGTAGACGATGGCGGCGGCCTGCTCCTCGGGCGCGGCGACGCGACCCATGTTGCCCATGTGCCGCATGAGGACGGACGGCCCATGGGCCTCCCGGTCGATGCCGGCGTCGGCAGTGATGCCTGTCGCCGTGCCGCCGGGGGCGATGGCGTTGGCGCGGATGCCCTGATCCCGGTACATCACCGCGAGGGACCGGGTGAGCCCCAGGACTCCGTGCTTGGAAGCGGTGTACGCGGCGCCCGCCGCGCTGCCGCGCAGCGCCGCCTCGGACGCGGTGTTGACGATGACTCCGCTTCCCGCGGCGAGCATGTGCGGCAGAGCCGCCCGCGCCATCAGGAACGGCGCCGTGAGGTTGACGCGCAGGACCCGCTCCCACACGGCGTCGGTGACGTCTGCCACCGCCGACATGTCGTCCATGATGCCCGCGTTGTTGACCAGGACGTCGACGCCGCCGAAGACGCCCAGCGCGCCGGCCACTACCTCGTCGACCACCGCCGGGTCACTCAGGTCTCCCGTGACGGCGATGGCCGTTCCGCCCCCGGCCTCGATCTCGCTGACGACGCCCTTGGCCGCTTCGGCGTTCAGGTCGGCGACGACGACATTCGCCCCTTCCGCCGCGAAGCGCAGAGCGGTGGCGCGGCCGATGCCGGCCGCGGCTCCGGTGACGATGACGCTCTTACCGGACAGGCCTGTGGTGCTCATGGGACCTCCCTTGCCTGAGGCGCTGGTGCGGCGTCACGGTACTCCCCTGTGTCGTTGTGCGCCATGCTGTCGCAGTGCGCCATGAATTAAGATCGTCGCGCTGAGGCGAGGAGGGCTGGATGGCCGGGCGACCCGGTGGGGGCGCGGGGCGACCGCCGTTGGCGGAACGGCGCCGTGAGGCGACGCGTATGGAGATCGCCGACGAGGCGGTCCGGCTCTTCGTTGCCCGGGGTGTGGCGGGAACCACCGCGGAGGACATCGCCTCGGCCGCCGGGGTGTCCACACGCACCCTGTGGCGCTACTTCCACTCGAAGGAGGAGTGCGTGCGCCCCCTGCTCACCGCAGGGCTAGACCAGCTGACCGAGCGCCTACGGGACCACTGGAGAGGAAACTGCTCTCTCAGCCGGGCGATCTCGGCCATGGACGACCCCGGCGTGGTCGTCGCGCAGCACTTGGTAACACTGCGCGACCTCGTCCGCCTGAGCCGTGACGAGCCCGGAGTGCGCGCCGTCTGGCTGGAGACGCACTTCGACGCTGAAAATGTGCTCGCCGGTCTGATCGCCGAGGCCACCGATCGCTCGGAGGACGATCTGGAAGTCCGCCTCGAAGCGGGCATGATCAACACCACGCTGCGCATCGCGGTCGAGCACTGGGCCTCGCAGCCCCACGAGCCGACGGGTCCGCCGCTCGGCGCAACCCTCGGTCACGCGCTGCGGGTGATCACCAGGTTTTTCGAAACCGACGCTTCCACGGCCCGGGCCGGAACCGGATAATCCGCTCCGACTCCGAGCCGTCGACTCTCGAACTCCAAGTCAACGACGCCCTCTGACACGATGTCGGCCCAGATGGCGTGGTCCGCGCCGCGACCACTTTCGGAAGGCCCCGCTCGAGGCGGCGAACTCACCCTCGGCTACCAGTCCATGCAAGTGGCAGGCACCCCCGGCCACCGCCTGGTCACGTACTGCGCCGAACCAGGCACCCCCGACCACGACGCGATGATCCTGCTCGACCTGCTCGGGCAGCAGCGGCCGCCGAAGAGGACGCACGCACACGCGGGCCCATCGGCTGCTGTGGCGGACAAGCCCGCCTCTCCCCCGTCCTGACCGTCCCCCTGCCTGTCAGCCGGTCGACCGCTGACACCTGACTCCTGACTCCTGACGTCTGACGCCTATCGCTGACACCTGACTCCTGACTCGTGACGACCGGCTGACCCGACTGACCCGACTGACCCGACTGACCCGACTACCGGAACGCGCTCGGCGGCCGAGCGAACCTCCAGGGGAAGGAAGGTTCGTTCGACCGCCGAGACGTCGGCTCACCTGAATCGCGTCACGTACACCGGCTCACCTGTACGCGTCACCTGCACCGGCTTACCTGTAGGTGATGTCCGAGCTGGAGTACAGGCAGTTGGTGCTGTCCGGGCCCGTGCCGACCGCGGTGTTGTTGTTGTACTTCTGGCAGGGAACGACCTTCCGGCCGGAGTCGTTGCGGATCGTGATGCCACGCAGCGTCGCCACGTCATTGCGGTTGACGTTGATGCCGACGAGCCGCGCCGTGGATCCCGTCCCGGTCACGTCGATGGTGTTGAGGTTCACCTTCCGCGTGTACTGCGTGGAGCAGTCCCCGCAGGAGCGGTAGAGCGTCTTGAACTCCTGCACGGCGAAGTTCGAGATGTTCAGCGTGCCGCCGCCGTTGTGCTGGAAGACCTTGTCCGCGGCCTTCTTCGCGCCTCCGCCGCTCACGTTGTACGTGGCGCCCGTGCCGCCCCGGAAGGTGGCGGCGTCCTCGCCGACGTCCTCCCACCAGACGTTCTGCAACGTGCAGCTGCCGTAGCAGTGGATGCCGTCGGCGCCCGGCGCGCCGATGATGACGTTCTTCAGCACCGCGCCGTCGGCGAGCCTGAGGATCGGGTCCTGGCCCTCCTCCTGGCCGTCGCCGGCCAGGTCGCCGGTGCCGTAGAAACGCTTCATCCCGTAGTCCTTGGTACCGGACACCTGGATGGTGGCGGACACGCCCTCGCTGCTGGTGGGGGTCGGCCAGGTGGCGGCGCTCGCCCCGGTCAGCCCGCTACCTGACATGATCATGCCAACCGTAAGACCGAGTGCGCCCAGGCCGCCGATCAACGTCTGGCGCGAGGATTTCCCGCGTAACTGCCGCATACGCGGCCGTGCCTGTGAAGTCATGTCCCGATTCCTTCTTCTGTCGATGGGGAGGAGGAAGGTCAGAGCTTTCCGGCGCCCGCTCCGGACGTCACCGAGGCGACGACCGACGAGGCGGGTTCGGCGGTGTAGCCGTGGATCGTGGTGTTGGAGCCGATGTCGACCTGCCCGGAGAGCGAGATCAGTCCGCTCACCTTGACGACCTTCGCCGCGTTACCGGTGACGGCCGTCTTGAAGACGGCGAGCGAGGAGACGGTGACGGCGTTCGGCCGCCGCCGCCAGTGGTACCGGCGCCGAAACCAATGGGGGAGGTTTCGGCGGCGCCCGCGGACTGCGGCAGGACGACGGCGGTGGTGATCGCGAGAGCGGCTGCCGCGACCGTCGGGAGGACCGGTCTCCTGGGGGTGGCGCGTGGGGGGCGAGTACGCATGGGGGTGCGTCCCTTCCGAGAGCGTTCCATCCTTCAGATACATGAACGACGTACGTCATTTGGATCGCCTTGCGAGCGCAGCGCCACGGATGCGGCTCCGGACGGCATCCCGAGAAGTGCACGTTCCCAGGCCAAGCCGCCTCCGGCATCTGACATCTCATATACGAGGTGTCAGGAGCGGGTCACGCTGCTGAACGGGAAACGTAGGGGGCAAGCGCTTTCTAGTCAACGCTTCGCGCAGAACGCATCCGGCCAACTCCGGTAACGCGCAGAGAAACGCACCTCAACGCTGTGGCTGCGCCTCAGTGCCGCGCGGGCGTCACTCCGGGCACAGCAGGGTCCGGCGACGAGGACGGGAGGCCGAGCCGCGCGGACACATGCGACGCACACGACGAAGAAACGGTTGGGACGCGTCCCAACCACGCGAACACGCCTCAAATACTCGAACTCGTCCCCCAACCACTCGGCTACCGGGGACGAACCGCCGGGCAATCTGCGGCGTACGCGGCCCGATGACCCTCCATCAGCCGCCCGGCACGCACGACGGGCCGACCACTCCCTGCCAGGGGCACCTCGGAGTACAGGGAGAGGCAACCTCAGCGGCGGCCCGAGTTCGCCCGCCGGTGCACCACTCGTCCGGGCCGCCTCTGAGAACCTCACTTACCTGATGGCGCCTGCCTCACGCCGCGAACTCCACCCCGCGGCACCCCGGTTGAGCAGGACCCCAGTACGCGCGGTCACCAGTACGGGCGGTCAGGAGTCCCCCGTGTTGTCGTCGGAGGCCGCAGGTCCCGGCGTCAGCCACCCCGTCAGGAGTTCGACGTTGCGCAGTTCGCTCTCCACTCGCCGCCGCTCCGCGTCGGTGAGCCGGATCGTCTCCAACTCCCCGATCCATTCGTCGATCTTGTCCGGTTCCTCCAAGGCGGTCGCGAGTTCGACCAGGGTCGCCAGGGCCAGCGCCCGATCGACGGCCGAGGCCTGCGGTCCGTGCCTGCGCAGCGCCGAGTTGACCGTTCTGAACGCCGCACGGTCGTCGTTCTTGAACTCGCGGAAGATACGGGCGTTGTCGAGGGCCTTCGCCAGTCCGTGCAGCTTCTTGGAACCGCCGTACGCCAGCTCCGCCGGTTCGTCCCGCTGAATGAAGATGAGCGAGTTGCCGGACGGGTCGACCAGAGTGAAGCGGGTCTGACCGGGGCGGAAGCGCGTGATGCGCGGACGCCCCGTGGCCAGGACCTTGCCGTAGGCGGCCCGCATGCCCTGGGTGAACGCCGCGTGATACGGCGCGACCGTGTCGACCATGACCAGACAACAGCCGCCGTCCTCCCGGCTCGGCTCGTGCCCCTGGGGCGCCCTGCCGTAGTGCACCTCGAAGCCGCTCCAGCTCAGTGCGAGATAGAGGTACGGCTTCGTCTGCTCGTAGGTGGCCTCGAAGCCGAGGGCCCGGTAGAACTCCAACGTCTCCTCCACCGCCGCGCACGGCAGTACAGGCACCGTCGTCTCATTTGCGTACGTCGTCTCCGGCAACAGTCCCCCACCTTGTCCAGCTGGTTCCCAGGTCTCTCAGGACACCCGGCGCCTGCGCACAGCGGCGCGATCGGACCTCGAACGTACGCTTCGGCGCGGTCACTAGTCAAAGTTTATTAGCTTGCGTGATGCGCGCCTGCCCCGGAACCCGACCAGGGCCCTGCGAACGACCCGTGGAGTCGCCCGTCCGAAACTACATAAGCAATTTAAATAAATCAGCGATATATTGGCGCCATGGTCCCACGCAGCCCACAAGACCTCGACGCCGACGGCCTCGCCACCGTGCTGGGGAGGTTCACCAGGGCCTCCATCCGGCTCCCCGCCGCCGAGAAGCACAGCTTCACCACGCTGTCGGTCCTGCACACACTGGCCCACCTGGGCCCCATGCGGCTGACCGCGCTGAAGGTGACCGAGCAGATCACCCAGCCCGCGATCACCCAACTCGTCCAGCGGCTGGAAAGGGACGGGCTGGTGGAGCGCCGCGCGGATCCCGAGGACAGGCGCGCGGTACTCGTCCAGGTGACCCCGGCCGGTGCGGGGATCATCCGGACCCGGCACCAGGAGCGCGTCCGCCGGTTCGCGGAACTGGCCGAAACCCTGACTCCCGACGAACGGCACGCCATCGGCGCCGCGCTGCCCGCGCTGGCACGGATGGCCGCGCTCATGGAGGCCGAGAGCTGACCCGCGACACGGCCGCTTCCCCCTGTCCCGTCCCACCACGGAAGGATTCCCATGGCAGGCACCGCCCGCTTCCCGCTGGACCCCGCTCCCCTGCACGTCCCCGACGCCGTGCTGAACGACCTCAAGGCGCGGCTGCGCCTCACGCGGTGGCCCGACGACTCGGGCAACGACGACGGCTACTACGGCGTCAGGCGTGGCTACCTCCAGGAACTCGCCGACCACTGGCTCCACCGCTACGACTGGCGCAAGGCCGAAGCCGCGATCAACGCCTACGAGCACTACCAGGTGAGTGTCCGGGGCGTCCCGGTGCACTTCATGCGTCGGCCCGGCGTCGGCCCCGCTCCCACGCCGCTCATCCTGACGCACGGCTGGCCGTGGACCTTCTGGCACTGGTCCAAGGTCGTCGACCCGCTCGCCGACCCCGCCGCCTTCGGAGGAGACCCGGCCGACGCGTTCGACGTCATCGTGCCTTCCCTGCCCGGCTTCGGCTTCTCCGCTCCCCTGCCGGACCACCCCGACATGAACTTCTGGAAGGTCGCCGACCTCTGGCACACCTTGATGACCGACACGCTCGGCTACGAGAAGTACGCCGCCGGCGGTTGCGATGTCGGCGCCCTCGTCACCGGCCAGCTCGGCCACAAGTACGCCGACGAACTGCACGGCATCCACATCGGCTCCGGCCAGAAGCTCACCTTCTTCAACGGTGACCGGGCCTGGGACCTCAGCGGCGGCCGGCCGATCCCCGAGGGCCTGCCCGAGCCCGCACACCGCCAACTCGTCTCCCTGGAGCGGCGCTTCGCCGTCCACCTGGCCGCCCACATGCTCGCCCCCAGCACCCTCTCCTACGGGCTCAGCGACTCGCCGGTCGGCCTGCTCGCCTGGATCCTGGAGCGCTGGGACAAGTGGAGCGAGAACCACGGTGACGTGGAGAACGTCTTCTCCAAGGACGATCTCCTCACCCACGCCATGATCTTCTGGGTGAACAACGCCATCGGGACGTCGATCCGCTACTACGCCAACGCCAACCGCTACCCCTGGACTCCCTCCCACGACCGCCGACCGACCGTCGAAGCCCCCACCGGCATCACCTTCGTCGGCCACGAGAACCCGCCCGGCGTCACCACCTCCGAGCAGCGGATCCAGAGCTGGCTGTCGAGCGACCGCGCCGACTGGTACCACCACATCAACCTCACCGCTCACGAGCGCGGCGGCCACTTCATACCCTGGGAGATCCCCGACGCCTGGGTCGACGACCTGCGCCGCACCTTCCGGGAATGCCGCGTGCCCTCGAACGCCGGCCGGCGTCCTCGCAGGTAGGTGCGCCCGGGATCTTGGCGAGTTTTCGATGCCGGACATCCGAGAACCGCGGATACGTAGCCAGCCGGGGAATGGACAGCGACGTGGCGAGACAGGTGACACGGGCATGGCGGCGGCCGTCGCAGGCGGCGATCAACGGCTCGCCGTCATCGGCCTCGGCCGCTTCGGCAGCCCTCGCGCCACATCTGGGCCAAGGCCATCAGCCGCCGGCGCGGCCAGATCCTCGACGGCCTCGGAGTCCACCCCGTGGTGCTCCTCGATCATGAGACGGGCGAGCGCGTCGCCCACCTGGTCACCGGCCGAATGCTGGACTTCGTCGAATTCGACGACGACCACGCCCTGGTGAAGACGGTCGCCCCGGCCGTCGCCACCGGCATCCCGCTCGGCCAGAGCCACGTCCGCAGCACGTACGGCGTCACGGTCGTGGCAATGAAACGCCCCGGCGAGGACTTCACGTACGCGACCGGCGAGACCGTCGTCCAGAAGGGCGAGGTCATCGTCGTCACCGGCAAGACCCACGCGGTGGACGTCTTCGCCGAACTCAGCTGAACCACTGGGGCTCTGAGGCTCTGAGGCTCCGGTCGGGCAGCGGACGCCATCCTCTGGATTTCCGGAATCCGGCAATGTCACAGCGCCCATCGTGCGTAATGGCGATCTATTAAAGACGCGTCAAGGGCCTGTAAGGTTCCCACCGGTGTGCCGGGAAGCCTGGTCGGCGAGTAGGGGATCACTCTCTCTTCCGATCGGGGTCCGGCCGTGGTGCTCATCGTGGTCTTCGGCGTCGTACTGCCACCGGCCGTGATCGGCCTCGTACGCTTCCGGCTGCCGGCCACCGAGCCGACGTTACAGCCGCTACTGCCGCTGGCGATCAGCGTGATCCTGTACGCCACGTGCCGCCTCACTCGCGCCAACCCACTACCTCGCGGCGCTGGCCGAGCTGGGGGATTTCGCGGCGCTGCTGGTGTTCGGCGCGCTGCGCAATCCGTGGCTCTTCCGGGGCCTGCCGGTGGGCGGCCACGTCATCGCACTCGCCCGTTCATGACCACGGACCACCCGTTCATGACCATGAACCACATTGAACGACTCATCGGAGGATCGTGAACGGCTGGCAGAGCTGGGCCGCGATCGTCGTTTTCGTGACGACGTACGGACTGATCATCAGCGAGAAGATCCACCGTGTGGCGGCCGCGCTCGGCGGCGCCGCGCTGATGCTGGCGATCGGCGCGACCGACGACGCGTCGGCCTTCTACTCCGAGCACAGCGGCGTCGACTGGAACGTCATCTTCCTGCTCATGGGCATGATGATGATCGTCGGCGTGCTGAAGAAGACCGGCATGTTCGAGTATCTGGCTATCTGGTCGGTGAAACGGGCCAGGGCCAAACCGTTCCGAGTCATGGTGATGCTCATCGTCATCACCGCGTTCGCCTCGGCCATGCTCGACAATGTCACCACCGTGCTGCTCATCGCGCCGGTCACCCTGCTGGTGTGCGAGCGGCTGTCCCTGCCGGCGGCGCCCTTTCTGATCGCAGAGGTGTTCGCCTCCAACATCGGCGGCACCGCGACCCTGGTCGGCGACCCGCCGAACATCATCATCGCCAGCCGCGCCGGGCTCAGCTTCAACGACTTCCTGGTCCATCTCGCCCCGCTGTCCGCGGTGTTGACCGTGGTGCTGATCGGGCTCTGCCGTTTCCTGTTCCGTAAATCGTTCGTGTATGACGAGGCGCGCGCCGCGGAAGTCATGGAACTGGAGGAGCGCGAGGCCATCAAGAACCCGCGCATGCTCGTCCAGGGACTCGTGGTGCTCGCCCTGGTCGTCGTCGGCTTCGTGCTTCACCCGGTCCTGCACTACGAGCCGAGCGTGGTCGCGCTGCTGGGCGCGGGCCTGCTCATCGCCATCTCGACCGCGGAGACCGGCGAGGTGCTCGGTGAGGTGGAATGGCCCACTCTGGCCTTCTTCGCGGGCCTGTTCATCATGATCGGCGGACTGATCGAGACCGGCGTCATCGGTGAGGTCTCCACAGCCCTCGCCGAGGCGATCGGCGACAACGAGCTGGGGGGCTCGATGCTGATGCTCAGCTCCTCCGCCGTGCTGTCGGGCATCGTCGACAACATCCCGTACGTCGCCACCATGGCGCCCATCACCAGCGACCTGGTCCAGGCGATGGGCGGCTCCGGCGACCACGTCATGTGGTGGGCCCTGGCCATCGGCGCCGACCTCGGCGGCAACGCCACCGCCATCGGCGCCTCCGCGAACGTGGTCGTCCTCGGCATCGCCGAGCGCAACCGACAACCCATCACCTTCTGGCAGTTCACCAAGTACGGCCTGGTCGTCACGGCCGTCACCGTAGGCCTCTCCCTCCTCTACGTGTGGCTGCGCTACTTCGCCCTCGCCTGACCGAAGGCTGCCGGAGACAATGGACCGCATGCGATGGCAGGGCATGGCCGGCATCGCCGCCGGGCTCGTGTTGGTGGCCGCGGTCGGCTGCACCGGGGGCGGCGACAACGACGCCGCGCGCACGGACGCGCCGACGTCGGCCCGAGCCACGACCGAGGACCCCAGCCGGGCGCCCACCCCGACTTCGACTCCGACGCCCACGGCGGCCAGCCCGGTGTCGATCCCGGGCCTGATCGCGCGCGAGCACCGGGGCTCCGACCTCCGGCTCGGCGACGTACTCGACCGGACCGGCACATACACCCGGTACGCGGTGACCTACGAAGCCAACGGGCTGACGATCTCGGGAATCATGAACATCCCCGAGGGCAAGGGACCCTTCCCGGCACTGGTGCTGGCGCACGGCTACATCGACCCGGCCGTCTACACCAGCGGCCGCGGGCTGGCGCGGGAGCAGGACCTGCTGGCCCGCAACGGCTATGTGGTCCTGCACAGCGACTACCGCAACCACGCCCGCTCCGACGACGACCCCGACAACGACGTCAACCTCCGCCTCGGCTACACCGAGGACGTCATCGGCGCCGTCATGGCGCTGCGCTCGTCCGGCCGCCCGGAGATCGACGACGAACGGATCGGCCTGCTCGGACGGTCGATGGGCGGCGGCGTCGTGTACAACACGCTGGTCGTGGCGCCCGGCCTCGTCGACGCCGCCGTGGTCTTCGCACCGGTGAGCTCACGTCCGGCCGAGAACATCGACCGCTTCCAGCGCAGTGACGGCGACCCGGTCGTCGCGCAGATCGAGGCGAAGCACGGCACTCCCAAAGAGAACCCGACCTTCTGGAAGGAGGTCTCGCCCATCACCTACGTCGACCGGGTGACCGAGCCACTCCTGATCCACCACGGCACCGCCGACGCGTCGTGTCCCATCGCCTGGTCGAGGCAGACCACCGCCGCGTTCGAGGCGGCGGACAAGGACGTCGAGCTGCGAGTGTACGAGGGCGAGGGCCACACGTTCGCGCCTCGATGGCCGGATTCGATGGACATGACGATGGACTTCTTCGAGCGGCACCTCCGCTGACCTGTTGCCGCCTTCAGGCTGAGGCCCCAGGAACGCGCCTTCTGGGGCCGGCCCGTCACACCTCCTTCTCCGGCCAGCCCAGCAGCCTCGCGCCGATCACCGCGGTCTGCAGGGTGTAACGGTGCACGGGATCCGCCGGGTTGGCGCCGGTGAGCTTCTGTATGCGCTCCAGTCTGTACGTCAGGGCGCGCACGCTCAGATTCAGGCGACGGGCCGCCTCGGCCGCGACGCACCCTGTGTCGAAGTACGCGGTCAGTGTGTCCATGAGGGTGACCGCGCCACCCCGCGCGGACCGCAGCGGGCCGAGGGCGTTGAGCACGAGGTCGGCCATGGCCTGCCGGTCTCGGGTGAGGACCGGGTAGACGAGGAGGTCGGCGGCGTACAGTACGGGTTCCTCGAGGTCCAGTCGGGGAGCCAGATCGAGGGCGTTGAGGGCTTCCTCGTAGGAATGGACGACGCCTCCGGCACCGGGGTGAGGGCGTCCGATGGCGACCTGACCGCCGTCGGTGACCGCGTGCGCCTGCTTGGCGAAGAACGTCAGCACTTCTTCCTGGTCGCTGGGCGCGATGCAGATGAGCCGCCCCTCCTTGGTGGTGAGCAGGATGCGCCGCTCACCGAACCGGCTGACGAGTGCGCTCTCCACGTGCCGGGTGGCCGGATGGGTGTCGTCGACGTGTTCGCGGCTCTGGGCGACGGCGACCACGTGGGCCCGGGAGAGGAGCAGGCCGAAGCGTACGGCGCGCTCGGCCAGGCGGCCCAGATCGCTGCGGCCGTAGAGCAGGTCGTCGATGAACTCCCGGCGGACGGCCTCCTCTTGGCGCACGGCGAGCTTCTGCGCCCGCTCGTGTCCTTCGGCGAACGCGTCCACCGCCTGCTCGACCGCGGGAAGCAGACGGTCCATCTCGGCGGACGTGAGGTGGGGCCGGGCTTCGCGAGTCGCGGCAAGGTGTCGGCGTACGAGGACCCGCAGCCCGTAACCCGCCTCCGCGGCCCGCTCGCCCTGAACACGCAGTGACTCCAACTCGTCCCGGGAGAGGAGGCGACCGGTGGCACAGACGTCGGCCAGTATCTGTGTGTACCCCGCCAGATACTCGTCGGGGATCTCCGGCCGTGTCACGCGTTCTCCTCTGTGATGCTGTGTCCTTGATGGTGCGCTGCCCCCGCAAGCTCACGAGGCCGCAGATGCCGGCCGTGGTCACGCGGTAGTCGCCGCCCCCGCCGCGCCCAGAAGTTCATGGAGAAGGTGCGAGGCCGTGATCACACCCAGCAGATGCGTGCCGTCCTTGGCTTTCTCCGCCACCGCGACGAGAGGGCTGCGCACCTGCGCCATCAGCGCCGCGACTTCCAGGGCGGTGTCGTCCGGGGCGGCGATCGGCGGTGGCTCCGCCTTGCTGGACAGGACATCGCCGACGCGGCGGCCGGTCAGTGCCTGGCAGAGCCGATCGGCGTGCTTCTCGTCGACGACCGAGGCGAGCGTCGGGTCCTCGATCACGTAGGCGGGAACCAGCACCTTGATCATCTGGGAGGCGGGCAGGATCGCCTTCGGCTCGCCGCGCTCGTCGAGCACCAGCAGGCCGGGCAGTTTGTGCTCGGCCATGAGCCGAGCCGCCTCCATGGCATCGCTGTCGACGCTCACCGTTTCGTATCCGACCGCCAGGTCCCGAGCACGCACGATCGGCTCCTCCAGCTGCTTGAAACGTCCCTGTACCCAGCGTCGTACACGTTCAGCGCGTGGCCAGGTCATTGACACGAAACATACGCCGCGGTCCGTGATGAGGGCGGATCACGCCACTCTCATTACCATTCGCGACCATCCATTACCGCCAGTGATCGCCATCTTTGGTCGAACTCTGATCGGTTGGGGCCGTTCAGCCTCTCCCGTAGCACACTGGAAGTGTGCTGTCGGTGCTCACAAGGGGGTGTCGACCGATGGCTGAGTCACGGCGTACGAGGGTGCGGTTGTGGCGGTGGCGGCGTAACCCGCTCAGGCGGCGCAGCGACGTCATCGAAGCCTGGGTCGTGCTCGCCGGGTTGCTGCTCGCTGTGGTGGGCGGCCTGCTCGCGGGCCTTGTAGCGGCGGGTGCGGTTGAGCGCGCCGCCGATCGGCAGCGGGCGCAGAGCCGCGCCGTATCGGCCGTGCTCGCCGAGGACGCGGAGGACAAGGCGCCCGCCAGGGCAGTGAGCGACCACCGGGTGTGGGCCACGGTGCGCTGGACCGCGCCGGACGGTTCGACGCGCACGGATGAGGCCCGGGTACCGGCCAGGACCCAGTCCGGGGACCGGATCAAGGTATGGGTCGACGAGAGCGGAATCACGACAGCGCCCCTGACCGACGGGGAGGCACGGATCCACGCGGCCTTGGGCGGTGTGCTGGCCGCGACGGGTGGGGGCGCGGTAATGCTGTGTGCCACCTGGGTGGTGCGTGCTCGCCTGGACGGGCGGCGTATGGCGCAGTGGGACGCGGAGTGGGAGCGGATCGACACGCGGTGGGGGCGGAAAACCGGCTGACGTGCGACATCGACCCCGCATCGGGGCCTTCGCCTACTCCTTCGTAGCGACTGCGGGACAGGGCCCCTTCGAGGCCATCGCCCGCTGGCCTGATGCCCGCGACTTCTCCCTTGTCCCGCGGCTTGTGTCCTGCGGCCTTGCGTCCTGCGGCTTGTGCCGTGCGGCTTGTGCCGTGCGGCTTGTGTCCTGTGTCCCGCGGCTTGTGCCCTCCGCCTTGCCTTCGGCGCCGCGTCGCGCTCCATGGGTATCGTCCTGCCATGGAGTCGGTACGTGCGGTCCTGATCGACATCGACGGTGTGCTCACGGTCTCGTGGAAGCCGTTGCCCGGCGCCGTCGAGGCGCTGCGGCGGATCCGCGAATCCGGTCTCGGTGTAGCGCTGCTCACCAACACGACGTCCCGGACCCGTGCGTCGATCGCCGAGAGCCTGGCCGGGGCGGGCTTCCCCGTGGACGCCGAGGACATCCTCACCGCACCCACCGTCACCGCGGCGTATATCGCCGAGCACTTCCCGGACGCCCGGTGCGCGCTGCTGAACAGCGGTGACATCGGTGAGGACCTGGCCGGTGTCACGGTGTTCGGCGAGGCCGACGCGGACGCCGGCCACGACACCGTCCCCGATGTGGTCATCGTGGGCGGCGCCGGTCCCGAGTTCGACTACACCGCGCTCAACAGGGCCTTCGGCCATCTCCAGAGAGGCGCCCGCCTGGTCGCCATGCACCGCAACCTCTACTGGCGTACCGACCGGGGCCTGCAACTCGACACCGGCGCGTTCCTGATCGGCCTGGAGCAGGCAGCCCGCACCGAGGCCGAGATCACCGGCAAACCGGCACCCGCGTTCTTCGAGACAGCGCTGGCCCGCCTCGGAGTCGACCCCGGCCAGGCACTGATGGTCGGAGACGACATCGAGTCCGACGTCCTGGCGGCCCAACGCACCGGCGTCACCGGCGTCCTCGTCAAGACCGGCAAGTACCTCCCCGAAACACATCAGGCAGCCACCGGCGACCCCGACCACGTCCTGGACTCCATCGCCGATCTCCCCGCCCTGCTGGCATCCGCCGACCTCCGCTGACCGACGGACCGGTCATGGTCGCGCCGAGGCTGAGGAGCCGGCCGATCGCGGTCAGCAGAGAGAACGCGACGGTGACCGGCACCCCGCCCGTGCCGTGGCGCTGCTGGCCGCCTGGCTCACCACACGTCTGCTCGTACGCCCCCTGCATCGGCTCTTCCCCGACCAACCCGCGCCGGCGTCCCGGTCCGCCGGTCCGCTGTCGAACCGCTGCCGAACGGTGACACCGGGTCTGACTGGACGGTTGTAGTCGGCCGAGCACGGGGGGGCGGTCGTGGTCGCGTCGCCGTGCGGATGGTTCCGGCGTCGGGCTGTGGCTCGACGTCCGAGGCGTGGGCAGGGCGGCCCAGAGCGGCATCCCCGTCGCCGCCTGCCCAGCGCGCAGTCCGCATGGGGCAGGCGAGGCGGTGATGCACCGTGTCATGCGGTCCAGGGTTGGTGGGCAGGGGCCCCGGTCCATCCGGCAGGCAGGCGGGCAGCGGGCAGCCGCAGATACCCCGCCGACCGGCTGGAGCCACCCACCTCTTTCCCGGATCCGCCTGCCAACCGTCCGGGCGATGCCTCATGATGATCGGGCCATGCACCAGCCGCTCACGACCTCTCCCGCGCCACTGCCCGTTTTCCGGGCCGCGGTCTTCGCCGTCGTCGGCACGGTGCTGGGGGTGAGCGCCCACCATCTGATCGCCGAAGGACCGGTGCCGTGGCCACCGAGCATGATGGCGGCAGCGGCGCTCTTCGCCTTGGGGCTCGTCGGCACACGTCGCCCGCGCTCCCTGGTCACGGTCGTGGCCTCCAGCGTGCTGGCGCAGAGCGGCCTGCACCTGTGGCTGACACTGACCGCGCACGCCCATGACGCGGCGGTCATGACCATGAGTCATCGCGGTGAGTACGCCGACGACGCCCATACGGCCTGGCAGGAGCGCCTGCACGATTCCGCGGCCATGACCGCGGCACACGCCCTGGTCGCCGTGCTCGTCGCCGTCCTACTGCACCGTGCGGACGCGGCGTGCTGGTCGTTGACCCGCGGTCTCACATCGGCACTCGACGCGGTGCGGACGCGGCTTGAGGCCGTGTGGGCCCTGCTGGCCGGACGGCCGACGGACGCGATGCGACCCGCGCTACCGGTTCTCGCACCGGCCGGGGCCGAGCGGCCACCGCCCTTGGGCCCGATCCTCGCGGATGTGGTGGTACGGCGGGGTCCCCCGCCGACCGGGCTGGAGCTCGTCATCTGACTGACCCTGCGGGGACGCCTGTTCGGCCGCCTCCGCCATCCCCCATGCCTGGAGACACCCATGGCCCGCATCACCCGGCCGCGCACCGCGCGACGCCTGACCGTCGCGACCGCAGTCGCCGCAACCGCCATACTGCTCACCGCCGTTCCCGCCGCCGCCCACGTGGAGGTCGAGTCCGACAACGCCCAGGCCCTCGCGGAGAACGTCACCCTCGAATTCGCGGCCGAGTCCGAGTCCGCCACCGCCGGGATCACCGAGCTGCGCGTCGTCCTGCCCGAGGGCATCGCCCCGGCCGACGTGACGTACGGCGAAGGGCCCAAGGGCTGGAAGTTCACCGCCGAGGACGACGGATACACCGTCAAGGGCCCGGCCGTGAAGGTCGGCGGAGACGCCGAGTACTCCGTCGTCGTACGCCAGTTGCCGGACGTGAAGGAGCTGGCGTTCAAGACGCTGCAGACCTACAGCGACGGCAAGATCGACCGCTGGATCGAACTGGGCGAGGCCGGCGCCGACGGTCACGGCAACGAGGCCCCGGTCCTCGATCTCAAGGCCGCCGCGCCGGGCGCCAAGCCGGTCAGCCCCTCTCCCAGCGAGAGGGAAAGCCCCTCCGCGTCACCGACACAGACAACGGCCGCCGAGGACACCGCGGCCTCGCCCTCCCCGCACGCCGAGGCCGAGTCCGCGAGCGACGACGACGGCGGGCTGTCCACGAGCGCCTGGGTCGGCATCGCCGCGGCGGTTCTCGTCGTGATCGCGGCGGTGTTCTTCGTCGTACGCCGCCGGGGTAGCGCACAGCAGTAAACCGAAGGCCCTTCCACTCCGGCCTGTTCGGGGTGAAAGGGCCTTCGTTCGCGGCACCACCGCGGGGCACTACGGCTCAGTCGTGCGGTGCCTTCCCGCTCACCCGGTGGTCGGCGTGGCTCAGCGCCTCCATGACCAGGCGCCGCAAGTGCCCGTCGTGCAGGCTGTAGTAGATGTGCCGGCCCTCGCGGCGCGTGTCCACGAGACCGGCGAGCCGCAGCTTCGCCAGGTGCTGGCTGACGGCCGTCCGCGACGCCTCGCAGCGCTCGGCGAGTGAGCCGACGTCGGACTCCTCCTGCGCGAGCAGCCACAGCAGATGCAGCCGGGTCGCGTCCGAGAGCAGCGCGAACACCCCGGTCGCCTCGGCGAGCCGCGCACTGTCCGGAGCGCGCAGATGCCCGTCGGGTGCAAGTGGCATGAGGTTGCGTTCGGGCATGGGCCCAGCCTAGGGGGTGCTTGGACAGTCCGGCACGGCACCCGGCGCCCGGCACGCGCCGCCACCCTCGAACCGGCCGAAAGCCCAAGTACGTCCAGTGCGAGGGCTTTCGGCCGGCACTCACCCAGCCTTCGGCCGGGGCCCCCAGAGCACGCACCGGACACCGCGGGCACCACACGGGACTTTCGAAACACCAAACACCCCCAGAGCCAGCCGGCCGGGGCGCACGGACACCGGTCAGCCGGCACCTTCCCGTCTTCATGTGCGCAAGTGCGCACATGAAGGCTACACTCGGAGGCGCCGACCCGACCGCCGTGGCCAGGGAGAGACCGCCGCATGCTCGCCGTCCTGCGCAACCGCACCTACCGCCGCCTCTTCACCGCCCAGGTCATCGCCCTGGTCGGCACCGGCCTGGCCACCGTCGCGCTCGGTCTGCTCGCGTACGACATCGCCGGCTCCGACGCCGGATCGGTGCTCGGCACCGCGCTCGCGATCAAGATGGTGACCTACGTCCTGATCGCCCCGGCCATCGGTGCGACAGCCAACCGGCTGCCGCGCCGGGCGCTGATGGTGACGACGGACCTGACCCGCGCCGGGGTCGCGCTGTTCCTGCCCTTCGTCGACCAGGTCTGGCAGGTGTACGTCCTGGTTTTCCTGCTCCAGTCCGCCTCGGCCGCGTTCACCCCGACGTTCCAGGCCGTCATCCCCGAGGTACTGCCCGAGGAGCGCGACTACACGCGGGCTCTGTCCATGTCGCGGCTCGCGTACGACCTGGAGAACCTCCTCAGCCCGGCGCTCGCCGCGGCCCTGCTGTCGGTCATCGGTTACAACTGGCTGTTCACCGGCACCATGCTCGGCTTCCTCGCCTCGGCGGCCCTGGTCGTCTCCGCCGCCCTGCCCAAACCGACGCCCACCGCCCCGCGCACCGGCAGCGCCTACGCGAAGGCCACGGCAGGCACCCGCCTCTTCCTCGCCGTCCCGCAACTGCGTGCGCTGCTCGCCCTGGACCTCGCGGTCGCCGCCGCCAGCGCGATGGTCACGGTGAACTCCGTGGTCTACGTACGCGACGTGCTGGGCCTGTCCACTGGGGCGGTCCCGCTCGCGCTCGGCGCCTACGGCGCGGGCTCGATGATCGTCGCGCTTCTCCTGCCGCGCCTCCTCGACAAGGTCTCGGACCGCGCCGTGATGCTTTGCGGCGCCCTGCTGCTCTCGCTCGTCTTCGCCACACTCGGCGCCATTTCCACCGCCCCAAGCGGCAGTTGGCGCTGGCCCGCACTCCTGGCCACCTGGGCGGCATTCGGTGCCGCCTGCTCCATGGTGCTCACACCGACCGGGCGGCTGGTGCGCCGCTCGGCGCTGCCCCAGGAGCGTACGGCGGTGTTCGCCGCCCAGTTCTCGCTCTCGCACAGCTGCTGGCTGCTGACGTATCCGCTGGCCGGGTGGCTGGGCGCGACGGCCGGGCTCCCATGGGCCGTGCTCTGCCTGGGCACGATCGCCCTGGCCTCGGCGCTGCTAGCGGTGCGCTTGTGGCCGTCGCGGGCCGCGCGACACACGGTCGCGGAGGCCGGTGTGGAGCACGAGCACACCGGCCTCGACGCCGGGCATCCCCACCTGGCCGGCGCCCGGCGAGGCGCCGCGGTACCGACGGCCACGGCCATGGTGGCAGTGAGTCGTGCTCGGGGGCAGCCCACGGGCGCGACGGCCGGCGACCTGCCCCCGCGATGAGCGTCGTCGCGGCGAGCCAGGCGAAGGCACCGGCCAGGCCGGTGTCAGCCGTAGCTGCCTCGAAGACCCGCCGCCGCGCGCGTACGGTGGAAATGAGGCCGGACGGGTGCGTCGGTGCAGGCACTGCCGGCAGCCGCTGCGCGACCGCAAGCGCCGGTGGTCTGCTCCCGCGCAGGAGGGAGAAGGCGATGCCCGAGCACAGGGTCGGCACACAGGAGGAATTCGAGGCGGCCCGCCAGGAGCTGCTCGCGGAGGAGAAGGAGCTCACCCGGCGCGGCGACGAGCTCGCGCGGAAGCGGAGAGAGCTTCCCTGGGTGCGGGTCGAGAAGGGCTACAGCTTCCAGACCGAGGACGGCACCAAGTCGCTCGTGGACCTCTTCGACGGGCGCTCACAGCTGCTCATTTATCACTTCATGTTCGGTCCGCCGTACGAGGCCGGATGCCCGGTCTGCTCCTCGATCGCGGACACCCTCGACCCCAACGCGGTTCACCTCAACGCGCGCGACGTGACGCTGATCTGCTCCTCGCGGGCGCCGCTCGACAAGCTCCTCGCCTATCGGGAGCGGATGGGCTGGAGCCTCGGCTGGGTCTCCTCCGGCGGCGGTGATTTTCACCGCGATCTCGGCTTCCAGTACACCGAGGAGGAGCTGAGGGGGTTCCTCGATGGCGAGATCCCGCCGACCGTGAGCCAGATGGCAGAGGCGACCGGCACGGACGTGCTCGGGTACGTCACCGAGGGGCCCGGGCTGAGCGCCTACGCGCTCTCGGACGGCACCGTCTACCGGACGTATGTCACCACCGCGCGCGGACTCGAGCCTGCCATGGCCTACTACGGCCTCCTCGACCGGACGCCGAGGGGCCGCCACGAGGAGGGCGCGGAGATGTTCTGGCTGCGCCGCCACGACGAGTACGGCAAGACCTGAATGGCCGTCCGGTCCCGACCTTCACGCGGGGATCTACATCCGGTCCCGACCTTCACGCGGGGATCTACATTCCGCCTCCGCCCGGCGGCACCAGTGCCCGGCCCCAGAACACGCCCGAGTGACACACAACGGACCACTGACGGCCGCCTTGCTCCGGGAACGGGGCTGGGAGGCCGGGGGTGGCAAGGTCGGGCTCAGCTCCGCGGAACGAGGGCTCGGACGGTCCGCCCATCGATGCCGCTGTGGAGGCCATCGGGGACAGGTGGACGTTCGGCCTGCACTCCGGTCGGGCATGGAACAGGGTCGCTCGGTCAGTCCGGGCCGCTCCAGTCGAACGGGAAATGCTTGCTGGACTTGCCGCTTCGGTCCCAGCTGAAGCCGAAGGCGTCGGCCTGGTCCGTCGTGGCACGGCCCCACGTGGCGATCTGGCCCGGGCCGACCTCGGCACCGCCGGCGTTGTGGACCTGCACCCGCGCGCCGGCGGGTGTGGTGGGACCGGCGAGGGCCTCGGCGCGGGCGGTGACGTGGCCGGGAACCTCGACGCTCCACGACCCCAGGTCGTCGTCGATCTCCACGATGACGGGGGCGACTTGCATACCGCGCACCTCGAAGGGGGCGAGCTGGTTGAACTCCTTCGGCCAGCCACCCGCCTCACCGCTGAAGATCGTGCCGAGCGCGGCACGCTGCTGGTCGTCGGCGCGCTCGTCGACGAAGAAGGCGGCGTACGAGTCCGTGGCCTCGCCCGCCCAGATGTTCCCCGTGAAGGACCCGAGCATCAGGAAGTTCAGCCCGTCGAGCCGGACGTCCCCGTACCGGCCCTCGCGTATGTGCCAGACGAGCACCCCGTCGCAGTCGCCCTCGGTCGGGGGCTGGGCGAACGTGCAGGGGCAAGGGATGGCGCATTTGCAGGTGTCGAACCAGTCGCCGACCAGGCGCCAGGCCGGGCTGGTGGTTGCTTCGGTCATGTCGCTGCCCTCCAAATCCCGTTACCGCAAGGTTCCAGGAGCGACGAGGCTGTCCCCGCGCAGAGCCCGCCGGCCACGACGGCGGAGCGGCCTCATCTCCAGCATGCGCCTGCCCGGCGAGGAGCCCCGGTCCTGCGCAGGGCCGCCGCACGGGGTAGGTCCGGTCACCACCTGGAGCAGCCGCTTCCCAGCCTTCCGCTTTTGAGGCTTGCGATTCTGTGCTCTGCTGGAGATGGCTGCGCGGTACTCGCCGCACTTCCCGGCGTTTCGCAGCCCCGGAGCTGCGCGGGCCACTGCGCTCATCGGGCCGTGGGCGACCTTGGGAGGCGTGCCATGCCCAGTCTCCGGTTCGCTCCGCCGGCACCCACCCGGCCGGGAGTGCTGCTGCTGAGGCGTGAGCTGGCTCTCGGCTGGGTTCTCCTGGTGCTGATCGCCGCCCTGGCCTGGCTGCTCACGGTCGCACAGTCCCGCGACATGGGGATGGAGCCCGGCACCATGGGGCTGGCACTCCCGCTCTTCCTCCTCCTGTGGGTGGTCATGATGGCGGCGATGATGCTGCCGTCGCTGGCGCCCGTCGCCCTTACCTGGGTGCAGGCGATCCGCCGCAGCACCGCGGGCCGCGTCCGGGCCCTGCGCACGGCCGAGTTCGTCGGCGGTTACCTGCTCGCCTGGACGGGGTTCGGGCTGCTCGCATACGGGGCCCTGGCCGCGACCGGGCGCATCGTCGACAACGACCCGGGCGCGGGCCGCTGGATCGGCGCGGGCGCGTTCCTGCTCGCGGGACTGCAGCAGTTCGGCCCGCTGAAACGGGTCTGCCTGCGGCACTGCCGCAGCCCGATGTTCCAGCTGCTGCGGTACGCGCGCTTCCGGCCGTGGGCGAAGGATCTGCGGGTGGGCGCGCACCACGGTCTCTACTGCGTCGGCTGCTGCTGGGGCCTGATGATCGTCCTGATCCCGCTCGGCTTCATGAACGTGGCCGCGATGGCGGGACTGGCCTCGGTGATCTTCCTGGAGAAGCTGTGGCGCGGCGGCCCCTGGCTCAGCTGGGCGGTCGGTGTCGTCTTTCTCGTCCTCGCCGTCCTCGCCCCGTTCCAGGACTGGCTGCTGCCCGGCCTGGAGATGTCCGACCCGTCGATGGACCAGATGTCGATGGACCGGATGCGGGGTCGGACGCTCTGATCAACTGCGGCCCGCCCCGCCATGTGGCCCGTCGACGGCTGAAGAATCCCGCGCTCGACACGCAGAACGGCACCGTGTCGGCCTTCGCCGCCGCGCTCCTCCGGCCTTCGCCGCGCTTCGCGTCGCGCTCGGCGAGTTCGCCTCGGGCATCACCGGCAGCTGCCGTTCGGTGCCCACGGGCCTGCCGCGGGAGGGTTTCACCTTCCGCCACCCGACGATCGACGAGACCCTCAAGCAGTTCTTGCGCTGTGGCCGCAGGCGGTGTGACCAGGCTCTCCCTCCCAGAAGGGTCTGTCCCCGGCCGCGGCCCCCGTTCTGAAATGATCAGTTGAAGGGCAGCAGCGGGTGAACCCAGGCCGGTCGGATACTGGGGGATACCGGACGGACTCGGCGGTCTGCGGGCGGTCACGTACCCCTGGTGCCGCAGACTGGCACTGATCGCTTGACCGACCAGGGGATGGATTTAATGGCTGACCGGCCTTTGACGCTGATGGCAGTGCACGCCCACCCGGACGACGAAGCTACGGGAACGGGGGGTGTCCTGGGGCGCTATGCGGCGGAGGGCGTCCGCACGGTGCTCGTCACGTGTACCGACGGTGGCTGCGGTGATGGTCCGGGGGGTGCCAAGCCCGGCGACCCAGGGCATGATCCGGCTGCCGTTGCCGTGATGCGTCGAGGCGAGCTCGAAGCGAGCTGTGAAGTCCTGGGGGTCGGTCATCTTGAGCTGCTCGGGTACGCCGACTCCGGGATGATGGGCTGGCCGGCCAACACCGCGCCCGGATCGTTCTGGAGTACGCCCGTGGATGAGGCAGCCGCCCGGCTGGCCGAACTGATGCTGCGCTACCAGCCTGATGTCGTCGTGACCTACGACGAGAACGGGTTCTACGGCCACCCCGATCACATCCAGGCGAACCGGATCACGATGGCAGCGCTGTCGCTGACCGGGATGGCGTCGAAGGTGTACTGGACGACGGCGCCGCACTCGATGATGAAGGAGTTCGGGCAGATCGTGCGCGAGTTCGGCGGGGACTGGGAGGAGCCGGATCCGTCCGAGGCCGGAGCGGAGCCCGAAATCGGCCTGCCCGACGAGGAGATCACCACGTGGGTGGACACCACTGAGTTCGGCAGCCAGAAGTTCGACGCGCTGGCCGCGCATGCCAGCCAGGCTGAGAACATCTTCTTCCTGCGGATGGGCAAGGAGAGGTTCACGCAGCTCATGGGCGTGGAGACGTTCGTCCGGGTCCACGACACCACCGGCGTGCCCCTGCCCGAGAACGACCTGTTCGCCGGCCTACGCTGAGCCGGCGGCCGTCCCGGGGGCAGACGGAGAGCCGCAGCCTGCACACGCTGCGCCCTTGCTCCGCGTGCTCGAAAGCGGAGAGCCGGAGTGCAAGGGAACCCACGCCGGACACTGCACGCCGTCGTAACCGCCGCGCGACGAAGCCCCGTTGGCAAACCGGCGGGGTTTCGTCGTCCACGCGCTCTCAGGCAGGTCTCACCAACTGTGCGGACTCCCCCGGACCGTGAGGCCCTGACCTGGCGTTCAGCCCCTGCCCTGGACGCGGCTCGATGGAACAGCCAAGATCGAACCGTAAGCGGACCGGACCAGCCGCGAATGCCACGCGTTGCATCATCGCCGCAGCTCACGGGGTGCGGGCGCCGTACCACCAGCAGACCAAGAACCCGCTGGCCGGCACCACCCCGAAACCGGAGCACGCGCGGTGCCTTGACCTTCCGCTCTTGGCGGCCACTCGACGAGGTGGCAGTTCGACGGCGCGGTTCAACGGGCGGCACGACGTCACCCGAACCGCGAGGTGCACTGTAGGGGTAAGCCACGGCGCAGGCGCAGGTGACCTTCGCTGCCCCAAGGTTGATACTGCCCACAGCAGTACTCCAGCCGCCGCATGTCCGACTCACAACGAGGACCTGACATCCCGTCACCAAAGTCAGCATCGAGTCAGCATCAGCACCGCCACAACCCGCCATGAGCCGCCACGGATCGCCGAGATCGACAACTAGCCTTACCTACTCTGACCAGCAAACGCAGGACGGGGCCCCGCCTGCCGAGCCCACCAGGAGGTACCCATGAGGATGCTCATCAACGTCGCGGAGACGGTCGTCGCGGATGCGCTGCGAGGCATGGCCGCCGCGCATCCCGAGCTGACCGTGGACGTCGAGAACCGGGTGATCGTACGGCGGGACGCTCCGGTGGCCGGGAAGGTGGGGCTCGTCTCGGGCGGTGGTTCGGGGCACGAGCCGCTGCACGGCGGGTTCGTGGGTCCGGGGATGCTGTCGGCGGCCTGTCCTGGCGAGGTGTTCACGAGCCCGGTGCCGGACCAGATGGTGCGGGCGGCGGCGGCCGTGGACAGCGGCGCCGGGGTGTTGTTCATCGTGAAGAACTACACCGGTGACGTGCTCAACTTCGACATGGCGGCGGAGCTGGCCGAGGACGAGGGCGTACAGATCGCCAAGGTTCTCGTCAATGACGATGTCGCCGTCACCGACAGCCTCTACACGGCGGGGCGCCGCGGCACCGGCGCGACGCTGTTCGTGGAGAAGATCGCGGGCGCCGGGGCCGAGGAGGGCCAACCGCTGGAGCGGGTCGAGGCGCTGGCCCGCCAGGTCAACGAGAACTCGCGCAGTTTCGGCGTCGCGCTGAGCGCGTGCACCACACCGGCCAAGGGCAGCCCCACCTTCGATCTGCCGCCCGGGGAGCTGGAGTTGGGCGTCGGGATCCACGGCGAGCCGGGCCGTGAGCGGCGGGCGATGATGACCTCGCGGGAGATCGCCGACTTCTCGGTGAACGCGATCCTGGAGGACCTGAACCCCCGCAACCCCGTCCTGGTCCTGGTCAACGGCATGGGCGCCACCCCACTCCTGGAGCTGTACGGCTTCAACGCGGAGGTGCAGCGGGTGCTGACCGAGCGCGGAGTCCCCGTGGCGCGCACGCTCGTCGGCAACTATGTCACCTCGCTCGACATGGCCGGCGCCTCGGTGACCCTGTGCCAGATCGACGAGGACCTGCTGCGGCTGTGGGACGCGCCGGTGAGTACGGCGGGTCTGCGCTGGGGCATGTGAGAGCGCACCGGCCCGCCGCACCCTCAGCAACCCCCTTACCCCGCAAGGAGATTCAGTGCTCGACGCCGACTTCTTCCGCCGTTGGATGACGACGACCGCCGCTTCCGTGGATCGCGAGTCCGAACGGCTCACCGCCCTCGACTCGCCGATCGGCGACGCCGACCACGGCAGCAATCTGCAGCGCGGCTTCACGGCCGTGGCGGCCACGCTGGAGAAGGAGGCACCGGACACGCCCGGCGCCGTCCTCATGGTCTCCGGACGGCAGTTGATCTCGACGGTGGGCGGTGCGTCGGGTCCGTTGTACGGCACCCTGCTGCGCCGAACCGGCAAGGCGCTCGGTGACGCGGCCGAGGTCAGCGAGCAGGAGCTCACTGACGCGCTGCGCACCGGCGTGGACGCGGTGATGCAGCTCGGCGGGGCGGCGCCCGGCGACAAGACCATGATCGACGCGCTCGTGCCCGCGGTTCACGCGCTCGGCGAGTCCTTCGCCTCGGCGCGGGCCGCCGCCGAGGAGGGAGCCCTCGCGACCACGCCGTTGCAGGCCCGCAAGGGCAGGGCGAGCTACCTGGGCGAGCGCAGCATCGGGCACCAGGACCCCGGTGCCACCTCCTCGGCACTCCTGGTCGCGGCGCTCGCGGAGACGGCAGGTGAGTGACGTGACGGGTGCGGCGGGAGGCGGCGAGAAACTGGTGGGCATCGTGCTCGTGTCGCACAGCGCCGCGGTGGCCGCCTCGGTCGCCGAGCTGGCGACGGGGCTCGCGGGCGGCCGTACGACGGCTCCGGTGGCCCCGGCGGGCGGTGTCGAGGGCGGTGGCCTGGGGACCAGCGCCGAGCTGATCTCCGCCGCGGCCGCCTCCGTGGACCGCGGCGCCGGTGTCGCCGTCCTCACCGATCTCGGCAGCGCGGTCCTCACCGTGAAAACCCTCCTCACCGAGGGCGACGAACTCCCGGCGGGCACCCGGCTGGTGGACGCCCCCTTCGTCGAGGGCGCCGTGGCGGCGGTCGTCACCGCGTCGGCCGGGGCGGACCTGGCGGCGGTGGAGGCAGCGGCTTCGGAGGCGTACACCTATCGGAAGGTGTGACACCCGCCGGATCACGGCGCTCCCCGCCCCGCTCGGTTCCGTCGCGTCCGTCGGTTCCGTCGCGTCCGTCAGTTGCCAGTTGCGTCAGTTGCGTCGAATGAACTCCCGTGCCAGTCGCTCCCCTTGGGCGACAGCCGCCCGGTGGTTCTCGATCGGTGAGGCGCTGGAGTTCTTGAACAGGATGTACGTGACCCCTGAGGCGGTACCGCCGCCCCGGGGGTCGGGGCGGATGCCGAAGGCCCGGGCCGTGGCGTACGACGCCTCGCCGATGATGCCCCGTGGGCCGACGTCGCCGACGACCGCGTACTGGACGCGGTCGCGGTGGATCACGGCGGCGACCGTGCCGCCCCGGACCCCGTGCTTGTGGTAGTTCCAGATGCGGCTCGGGGCGGGCACGACGACGTACGGCAGGCGCTCGGCGCTCAGGTGGCGCCCGTCGGACTGCTGGTAGGCGGTGGCGGCGGAGAAGAGCGGGTCGGTGCGCCGGTTGCAGCGGGGACCGCGTCGGCCGTCGCAGTTGATGTCCATGTCTGCCTTCCAGAAGACGGCGCCGCGCTTTCCGCAGACGGGGATGGTCGCGGGCGTCCCGTAGTCGCCGCGATAGCGCCCGCGTGACACGGGCGCGCAGCCGCGTACCGCGGCCAGGAGGTCCGCGGCCCGGACGTTCCCCTCGCGCTCGTGGACGGCCTCGGGCGGCAGGACGGCAGCGGGAACGGCGTTGGTGGCGGGCAGCGCGGTGGGGGCGAGCAGGGCGGCGCCGGCCGCGGCCAGCGTCAGCGACTGGGCACGCACGATAAGACCCTCTCCTGGGCGGCACTGACGGACACTCAGCCCAATCTGGGGTCGAATCGATCACGTGGCCACCGTTGGGGGTCCGTACGGTGCACGCTCTCTGACGTCTCGTCGGGGGCCGGGGGGGCCGGAGGCGTGGTCGCCTCCGGCCCCCCCGGCCGCCCTCGCCGGCGCGGGATCAGCGACGACAGCGTCCGCACCGTTCGGCTTGAACTCCCCTGCGACGAGGCCGAGTTCAGCCGTGAAGAGGATCAGCATACGTAACGTTCCACCGGCACGGCCAACGACGGCCCTCTTGATGTCGTCACGGCGACGGGGCCATATTGGTCCGGACCAATGCCGTCGAGGGAGGGCAGGGCCCGTGCGACGCGTTCCCCTGCGAGCCGTTGTGGTCTGCGGCGCGCTGCTCGTGGTGGTGTCCTGCGGCTGGGGCGGGCAGGACACCGACGGGGGCGGCCGGCTGCCGACGGCCCCGGCCGGCGTCACCGCGGCCGCCGGCAGCGCGACCAGCGTGCACGTCATGTGGAACCGGGCCTCCGGGGAACCCGCGATCGCCCAGTACGAGGTGTATCGCGGCACCACAAAGGTGCGGGAGGTACCCGGTGCACAGCACATGGTCGACGTCACCAGGCTGAAGCCGTCGACCTCCTACGCCTTCACCGTACGAGCGCGCGACGCCGACGGGAGGCTCGGTCCGCCCAGCGAGCGTGTACGGGCCACGACGCCCGCTTCGGCCGCCGCCGACGACCAGCCGCCCAGCCGCCCGGAACGGCCGCGCGGCAAGGCGGCGGGAAGCCGGGCCGCCCAGCTGTCCTGGGGCACGTCCACGGACGACCGGGGCGTGGCCTCGTACGACCTCTATCAGGGCACAACGAAGATCCACAGCGTGGACGGCGGTCAGACGGCGACCGTGGTCACCGGGCTGCGGCCGGGCACGCGCTACTCCTTCACCGTCCGGGCACGCGACGCGGCGGACAACGTCTCGACCGCGAGCGAGGCCGTCCGGATCACCACCGCGGCGGGCTCCGACGACGGGGAGGGTACGGGTGCAGGCACGGCGCCGACCGGGTTCCGTGCGACGACGCACCGCGCCGACGGCGCGTACTACCTCGACCTGTCGTGGATCCCGCCGAACGCCGGAATGATCGACGGGGTGATCACGGAGTACCAGATCCAACTCGACGGGCAGCCGGCCACCTCGCTCGTCTGGGGCGGGACGCCGCCCCGCGACAAGGCGACGTACAGCTTCTACGTGGGGCGGGAGGCCGGGGTCACGCAGCGGGTGCGGATCAGGGCGAAGCTGCCGGACGGGACCTGGGGCGGTTTCTCGGCGGAGCGGACGGTGACCACGGGAGCGGCTCGGCCGTAGGCGAGGCCTGAGCGCTCCGCTGGAAGAACGGTGATGCTGTATCGACGTGCGGCTCCGCCGCGGGTGCGGGCCGGTGGGGGCTGGTCGCGCAGTTCCTCGCGCCCCTTACGGGGCGGACGGTGAGCGCAGGAACCGCCGGGCCATAGGGGCAGCCTAGGATTCATGGCATGGCCCATAGGGATTCCAATGGCACCGGCTCCGCCGGGCCGCTCGATCTCTCGCTGCTGCGCACCTTTCTCGCCGTCCACCGGGCGGGGTCGTTCACGGCGGCGGCGCGGTTTCTGGGGCTGTCGCAGCCGACGGTGACGACGCAGATCCGGTCCCTGGAGGACCAGCTGGGGCGGGAGCTGTTCGAGCGGCGGCCGCGCGGAGTGGTGTCCACCTCGGTCGCGGACGAGCTGGCCGCGCAGGTCGCGACGCCGCTGGACGCGCTCGCGGTGGTCACGGACCGGGGCGGGTTCGGGGCGGACCTGGTGCCCGATCCGGTCCATGTGGCGGGGCCCGCCGAGTTGCTGTGCACACGGGTGCTGCCCGTCCTCGCCCCGCTGACCGGGCAGGGGGTGCGGCTGCGGGTCACGACCGGGCTGACCGACGGTCTGCTGGAGGGGCTGCGCGGCGGCCGCTTCGACCTGATGATCGCCACGTCACGGCCGCGCGGGCGCACGCTGAGCGCGGTGCCGCTGGCGGACGAGGAGTTCATCCTGGTCGCCGCGCCCGAGTGGGCCGACCGGATCGGGCCGGACCGGGTGGCCGCCGAGGGGCCCGCCACGCTGCACCGGGCGCCTCTGGTCACGTATGCCGAGGATCTGCCCATCGCGCGGCGCTACTGGCGGCACGTCTTCGACGTACGGCTGACCGGTCAGGCCGCGATCACCGTGCCGGATCTGCGCGGCGTTCTCGCGGCGGTGGTAGCGGGCGCCGGGATCTCGGTGCTCCCCCGTTATCTGTGCCTCGACGAACTGGCCTCCGGCAGGCTGGTCCCCCTTCTGGTCCCCGAGGACCCGCCGATCAACACCGTGTACCTGGTGCAACGGCCCGGGGTACCGGACAACCCGCATGTCGCGCTCGTCCGGGAGCGGCTGCTGGCGGCCGGCCGCACCTGGTGACCGGTCGCCGGGAGGACGCCGGCCGACCCCGGTGACACCCATCGGCGGTCGGCCGGACGAAGGAATTCGTCACCTGCTCGGTCGCGGTCCGCGTGCGGACCCGGGGATGGTCGCATTGGCTCGGTGCGAAGGCAGCACGGCTGTTTCCCAACCCTCGGCGGCGCATGGGATGTACCGCCAACCGTGCCGTCGGAGGGCAGTCCTATGCGTACCGTTCAGATACTCGTCCGCTCCGGCCTGACCGTTGCGGCCGCCGCCGCGCTGCCGCTGGCCCTCACCGCCGGGCAGGCCACCGCGGTGCCCACGCAGATCAATGTGACCACCAGTGGATCGACGGTGCAGGTGACCACCACCACGTGCGTGACCAGAGCCAACGGCTCGATGGGCAGTGCCTCACTGCTCTCCGGCGGCCAGACGAACTTCGCGCAGGGCCGCCAGGCGACCTTGTCCGGAAACAGCACCAGTCAGTCCGCCGCCTGGTCGAACGTCACCGCCGGCACCTACACCGTCATCGTGGTCTGCGCCGACGGCACGACGGCGGGCACCCAGTCCGTCATCGTCTCCCCGGCCTCGACGCCCACCATCTCCACGACCGCGTCTCCGTCTCTGCCCCCGTCCCCGCCCCCGTCTCTGTCCCCGTCTCCGTCTCCGTCTCCGTCGCTCGGAGTCATGGGCGGTATGGGCGGCGGTAGGAAGGACTACGGCACCGTCACCTACGTGGTGGGAGGGGTCCTGGTCGTGGCGGGCACCGGAGCCACGGTCTGGGTCCTGCGTCGGCGTTCCAAGCCGCATCGGCTCTGAACACAGCGGCGGTCCGGCACCCCGGTCAAGGTCGAGGCCCGGGCCGTCGCTGTCCCCCACAACGCACACGGACGTCGGGGCGTCAGGAGGCCGGGTCCTCCGCGGGCAGCCGCTCGAACTCCTGCAGCGCATGTGTCAGCCAGCGCGTCCAGAAGGTCTCCAGGTCGATCCCCGCACGCAGGACGAGGTGTTGGAGGCGGTCCTGGGGCGCCTCCTTGCCCGGCGGGAAGTCCCGCTCCTGGATCTCCTCGTACTCCGCCAACTGCCGCTGGTGCAGGTCGAGATGGCGACGCAGATCCGCCTCGATGCCCGCGGTGCCGACCACCGCCGCGGCCCGCAGCCGCAGCAGCAGCGTGTCGCGCAGGGGCTTCGGGTCCTGCGACGCGGCGGTCCAGCGGGCGAGTTCGGCGCGGCCGTCGGGCAGGACCTCGTACCGCTTCTTCTGCCCGCGGGCCGGCTGCTCCGACGGGAGGGCCCTGATGTAGCCCTCGGCCTCCAGCTTTCCCAGCTCGCGATAGATCTGCTGGTGCGTCGCAGACCAGAAGTAGCCGATCGACCTGTCGAACCGGCGGGTCAGCTCAAGGCCCGACGACGGCTTTTCGAGCAGGGCGGTGAGGATCGCGTGCGGGAGTGACATGGCGTCATCCTAAAGACGGGCCGTACGCCCCCAGTCCCTGTCGGGCCTAGAGCGCCGCCGCGAGCTCCGTGCCCTGCTTGATGGCGCGCTTGGCGTCCAGTTCGGCGGCAACGTCGGCGCCGCCGATGAGGTGCACGCTGCGGCCCGCCGCGCTCAGCTCCTCGTACAGGTCTCGGCGCGGGTCCTGGCCGGTGCAGAGGACGATCGTGTCGACCGGCAGGACGGAACTCCGTCCGTCGACGGTCACGTGCAGACCGGCGTCGTCGATTCGGTCGTACTGGACGCCCGGGACCATGGTCACGCCGCGGTGCCTCAGCTCGGTGCGGTGGATCCAGCCGGTGGTCTTGCCGAGTCCGGCGCCGACCTTGGACGCCTTGCGCTGGAGCAGATGGACCATGCGCGGCGGGGCGGGCCTGTCGGGCGTGCCGAGGCCGCCGGGCGCGCGGTAGTCCATGTCGACGCCCCAGTGCCGGAAGTACGTCGCCGGGTCCTCGCTCGCCTTGTCGCCACTGTCGGTCAGGAACTCGGCGACGTCGAAGCCGATGCCACCCGCGCCGAGGATCGCGACCCGGTCGCCGACGGGGGCGCCGCCGCGCAGGACGTCGAGGTAGCCGACGACGCTGGGGTGGTCGACGCCGGGGATCTCGGGGGTACGCGGGCTGACGCCGGTGGCGACGACGACCTCGTCGTACTCGGATACGTCCGTGGCAGTGACCGCAGTGTTCAACCGTACGTCCACGCCGTGCAGTTCGAGCTGCGTGCGGAAGTAGCGGATCGTCTCGTCGAACTCCTGCTTGCCGGGGACCTTGCGGGCCACGTTCAGCTGGCCGCCGATCTCGCCCGCGGCGTCGTACAGGGTGACGTCGTGGCCGCGCTCGGCGGTGCTGACCGCGCAGGCGAGTCCGGCCGGTCCGGCGCCCACCACGGCAACTCGCTTGCGCAGGCGGGTCGGTGTGAGGACGAGCTCCGTCTCGTGGCAGGCTCGTGGGTTCACCAGGCACGACGTGATTTTGCCGCTGAAGGTGTGGTCGAGGCAGGCCTGGTTGCAGCCGATGCAGGTGTTGATGGCCTCGGGGCGTCCGGCCTCCGCCTTGGCGACGAAGTCGGGGTCGGCGAGCATCGAGCGGGCCAGCGACACCATGTCGGCGTAGCCGTCGGCGAGCAACTCCTCTGCCAGTTCGGGGGTGTTGATGCGGTTCGTCGTCACGAGCGGGATCGACACCGCCCCCATGACCTTCTTGGTCACCCAGGCGTACGCACCGCGCGGCACCGACGTCGCGATGGTCGGGATCCGCGCCTCGTGCCAGCCGATGCCGGTGTTGATGATGGTCGCCCCGGCCGCCTCGACGGCCTTGGCCAGGGTGATCACCTCGTCGAAGGACGATCCCCCGGGCACCAGGTCCACCATCGACAGCCGGTAGATGACGATGAAGTCCTCGCCGACCGCCTCGCGTACGCGCCGGACGATCTCGACGGGGAAACGCATGCGGTTCTCGTACGAGCCGCCCCACCGGTCCTCGCGGTGGTTGGTCTGGGCGGCGATGAACTCGTTGATCAGGTAGCCCTCGGAGCCCATGATCTCGACTCCGTCGTAGCCCGCCCGCCTGGCGAGGCGGGCGGCCCGGGCGTAGTCGTCGATCGTCCGCTCGACCTCGTCGTCGGTGAGGGCGTGCGGCAGGTAGGGGCTGATCGGTGCCTGGATCGCGCTCGGCGCGACCAGGTTCTCGTGGTAGGCGTACCGGCCGAAGTGCAGGATCTGCATGGCGATCCGGCCGCCCTCGCGGTGCACGGCGGCGGTGATCCCGGCGTGTGCCTCGGCCTCCGCCTCCGTGGTCAGCTTGGCGCCGCCGTCGTACGGCCGTCCCGCCTCGTTCGGGGCGATGCCGCCGGTGACGATGAGGCCGACGCCGCCACGCGCCCGGGCGGCGTAGAACTCCGCCATGCGCTCGAAGCCCCGCTCGGCCTCTTCCAGACCGACGTGCATGGAGCCCATGAGTACGCGGTTCGGCAGCGTGGTGAAGCCGAGGTCGAGCGGGTTCAGCAGGTGCGGGTAACGGGTCATCGGCCCCTCCGTACGCGGTGTCGTCACTCCTGTTGTAGACGACGGGCCGCGCTTTATGCAACTAGTTGCATAAAGACGGAGGGGCCGATGTGACCAGGGCCTCACCGACGCCGAGCGCTCCGCGGGAAGCATGTCGGAAACTTCGGGCCGTCCCCGGTTGGTCGCAGTTCCCAGCGCCTCCCCCAAAGGGCGCTCCCGCGCACCGGACTTGTTGAGCCCCGGTCAGGGCCGCATACCGATGATCACGCTCGCGTACAGCTCCTCGGAGACCTCCAGTCGCGGTATCAGACCGGCGCGGGCGAAGGTCTCGACGGCCAGGTCCGCCTGGCGTTCGCTCGTCTCGACGAGGAGGCTGCCGCCGGGGGCCAGCCAGAGGGGGGCCTCGGCGGCCACGCGGCGCAGGACATCGAGCCCGTCCCCTCCCCCGTCGAGCGCCACCAGAGGTTCATGGTCGCGGGCTTCCGGCGGCAGGAGCCCGACCTCCCCGGTGGGGACGTACGGCACGTTGGCCGCCAGGACGCCGACGCGGCCCCGGAGAGCGCGCGGCAACGGATCGAAGAGGTCGCCCTCGTAGACATGGCCGCGCGCACCGATGTTCCGGCGGGCGCAGCGCACCGCGGTCGGATCGATGTCGGCGGCGTGCAGTTCGGCGCCGGGGAGGGACGCGGCGAGTGCGGCACCCACCGCTCCCGAGCCGCAGCAGAGGTCCACGACGACGGGCGCTTCGGAGGCGAGGGCCACGGCCTGCTGGACCAGGAACTCGGTGCGACGGCGGGGCACGAAGACCCCGGGCCGCACAGAAATGCGCAGGCCGCTGAACTCGGCCCAGCCCAGGACGTGTTCGAGGGGCAGGCCCGCGACGCGGCGGTCCACCATGGCGGCGAGCTGAACCGGAGTACGGGCGGTGGAGACGATCAGCCGCGCCTCGTCCTCGGCGAAGACACAGCCCGCGGAACGAAGCGCGGTGACGACCGTTGCGTGAGAAGCGGAAGAAGGTGGCATGGAAGCCGAGAGCCTTTCGGGAAGCCGAAGGGCGCCCTCGAGGTCACCTGATGCCGGTGAGGCCTTGAGGCGAGAGCACCCGAACTGACACAGCGGTAATGGGGCTCACCTCCTTGGTCCCTCAACGGCTGGGGCGATCCACAGCCGGACGGCAACATTACACGGCCGCGGCCTCTGGCGAAGTTCGGATCCCGGCTGTGCGCACGGACGCCTTCACCTCATTCTCGGACCCCACCAAAGCCATCTAGTTGCATTACACAACCACTAGTTGTAGTATGCAACTTGAACTGGAAGGGAAGAGCCATGAACGCAGCCGACGAGGCCATCGAGACGATCCACCGCGAGATGACGGCCTTCGCTCGGCGTGCCCGGGCATCGGCGGGACGGCTGCATCCAGAGCTGTCCCTGGTCTCGTACACGCTGCTCGGTCATCTGGAGGAGAGCGGCGGCTGCCGGGCCACCGACCTGGCCGCGCACTACGCCCTGGACAAGTCCACCGTGAGTCGGCAGGTGGGGGCTCTCGAAGAGGCCGGACTGATCGAGCGGCGTGCCGATCCGCAGGACCAGCGTGTCCAGGTACTCCACCTGACGCCGGCCGGGACGGAGATCCTCGCCCAGGTGACCGTGAGCCGCCGGGTGGCGTTCCGTGAGCGGCTGGTGGGCTGGCCCGAGGAGGATCTGGAGCGGTTCGCGGGGTATCTGCTGCGGTACAACGGGGCGGGCGGGATGCCGCGTGAGGCCGCGCCCGCGGCGACTGAGGCGACGCGCGAACGCGGTCGGCGGGGGGCGGCCGCTACCCGGTCGGCTCCCTGAGAGAGTCACCACCCGACCCCACCACCTGCCCGTCCCCCAGCCGTTCCGGCACCCGCGCCCCCACGAACCTCGTCCTGCGCCGCAGCCGGAAGCCCAGCGACTCGTAGAGCCGGATGGCGCCGGTGTTGCCGGCATGGGCGTGCAGGAACGAAGTCTCGCCGCGGGTGCGTACGCCGTGGGCGACGGCCAGGGTCAGCCGGGCGGCCAGGCCTTCGCCACGGAAGTCCGGGTCAGTGCAGACCGCGCTGATCTCGGTCCAGCCCGGCGGGTGCAGCCGCTCCCCCGCCATGGCGATGAGGGCGCCGCCCCGGCGGATCCCGAGATACGTGCCGTGTTCGATGGTACGCGGCAGGAACGGACCGGGTCTGGTGCGCTCGACCAGAGCCAGCATCTCCGGGACGTCGGCCGGACCGAGCCGTACGGCCTCCGGGTCCGGTGCGGCGGCCAGCCCGTCGTCCACGAGCTGTACGCCCTCCATGTCGAACGTCACGTCCCAGCCGGCCGGGATCTCCCCACTGAAGGCGGCCAGCACGATCTCCTGGCCCGGGCCCGCGAGCTCCGCGACGTCCGCCCAGTCGTAGGCGTCCGGGTCGTCGGGCAGGGCCAGCCAGGGCGCCATGTCGACGGGGTAGCGCAGCACGCGACCTCGACGCTCGGCGAAGTGGGCGTGCGGGCCGGTCAGCGAGGCGTACGCGGGGTTGTCCAGCGGATGCCGCCCCCGACTGGAGCTCCGCTCGGCCTCCCACCGTGCCCGGACGCTCATATGCCGACCTCGATCACGATCTTGCCGCGGGCGTGGCCGTCCTCGACGGTTCGCAGGGCCTCGGCCGCCCGCTCCAGCGGGAAGGTCCGCGTCACGAGAGGCCGCAGCGAGCCGTCGACCACAAGCTTGGCCACTTCGTCGAGCACGGCGGCGGTACGGGCCCGTACGACGGGTGAGCCACCGAGCCGCGCCACGATGTCCTTGCCGCCCGCGGTGATCAACTTCGTCCGGTCCGTCAGCAACTCGGCCGCGGCTTCCAGGACTTCCCCGCCGACCAGGTCGTAGACGGCGTCCACCCCGCCGGGCGCCACGGCGCGTACGCCCTCGACGAAGTCCGGACCTGACGGCACGTGCACGGCCCCGAGCGACTCGACCAGGTCCTTCTTGCCCCCGCCGGCGACACCGATGACGCGCACCCCGTCGGCGTGGGCGATCTGCGCGGCCGCGACCCCGACCCCGCCGCCCGCGCCCGTGACCAGCAGGGTCGCGCCGGCCGGCAGGTCCAGCTGGCGGATTCCGTCGTACGCGGTCGCCGCCGCGACGGGCAGGGCCGCGGCGTCGGTGAAGGAGATGTCGGCGGGCTTGTGCGCGATCACCGTCACGGGGAACAGCGCGTACTCGGCGTATCCGCCTGCGACCGGGTTGCCGAAGACCTCGTCACCGACCGCGAAGCCGGTGACGCCGTCACCGATCTCCTCGACGACCCCGGAGGCCTCGTTGCCGAACACGGCGGGCAGCTCGCGCCGCTGCTGGCCGGGACGCTGGTAACCGACGCGCTGCTTCCAGTCGACGGGGTTCACGCCCGCCGCCCGTACGGCGACCAGCAGTTGGCCGGGCCCGGGGGCCGGCCGGTCCTGGTCGACGAGCGCTTCTGTCTCCGGACCGCCGTACCGCGTGAAGACGTACGCCTTGGGCATTGCTCCCTCACTCTCCTTCGCGCCGAGGTGGGCATTATCGGCAAGGAAGATCACGGGGCTGCTATTCCCGGGGCTGCGGGCGGCGGGGTGTTCATACGGCCGCAACGATCCGGGGGCGGGATGCGCGGACGGGCCCGGTACCGTGGAATGACGTACGCGACGATCAAGGGCCGCGGCTCCGACGGCCTGGAGGCACTACCCGCATGAACGTCACCCGAGGCTTCACCGGGCGCCCACGCGTCCCCGATGCCGGACTGCCGCCCGGTCAGTACGACACGGGCGACGACTGGCCCGTCCTGTCCGCCGAGGTCACGCCCGAACTGGCGCCCGCGGACTGGACGTTCACCGTTGACGGCCTGGTCGCCGAGGAACGCACCTGGACCTGGGACGAGGCGCACGCGCTGCCGCCGTCGGCGTACGAGGGCGACATCCACTGCGTGACGAGCTGGTCGAAGTTCGGGGTGCGCTTCGGGGGCGTGTCGCTCGACGCGTTCCTCGATCTCGTCCGCCCGGCGCCGGAGGCCACGCACGCCGTCGCCTACTCGCACACCGGCTACACCACGAACCTCCCGCTGGCGGATCTGACCGGCGGGCGCGCCTGGATCGTCTGGGAGTACGGCGACGAGCCGCTGCCCGCCGAGCACGGTGGTCCGGCGCGACTGCTCGTGCCGCACCTGTACTTCTGGAAGAGCGCCAAGTGGATCGCGGGCGTCCGGATCCTCGGCCACGACGAGCCGGGCTTCTGGGAGCAGAACGGCTACCACCACCGCGGCAACCCCTGGGAAGAGCAGCGCTACTCCGGTGACTGAGATCTCCACGCCCTCGACGGCGTTCATACCCTCGGCCGCCACACCCCCGGCGTCCTTCACGCCTCCGTCCCGTTTCGCCGTGCCCGGCCGGATCGCCGTGAGCGGGCAGGCGGCGGCCGCCTGGCAGCGCGCCACGCTCACCGAGATCCGCCGGGAGACCCCGCGCGCGGCGACCTTCCGGTTCGTCGTGCCCGGCTGGACGGGTCACCTGCCCGGGCAGCACCTGATGCTGCGGCTCAGGGCGGGCGACGGCTACGTCGCCCAGCGGCATTACTCGATCGCCTCGCCGCCCGACGACGCCGGGCACATCGAGCTCACCCTCGACCATGTCGCCGGCGGTGAGGTGTCCGGCTGGTTCCACACAGTCGCCGAGCCCGGCGACGAGGTCGAGGTGCGCGGACCGCTCAGCGGGTTCTTCGCCTGGCCCGGCGACCGGCCGGCCCTGCTCATCGGCGCGGGCTCCGGTGTCGTACCGCTGATGTCGATGGTCCGCCATCATCGCGCTCGAGGGCTGTCGGTGCCGCTGCGGCTGCTCGTCTCGGCGCGTAGCCCCGAGGAGCTGATCTACGCACCGGAGTACGGCTCCGAGACCACGCCCGTGTTCACACGCGGCGCGCCGGAGGGCGTGCCGGTGGGGCGTGTGTCGGCCGCACATGTGGCGGCACTCCTGGCCGACCGGCCCGAGGGTGGGTGGGAGGCCTATGTGTGCGGCTCGAACGACTTCGCCGAGCATGCCTCACGCCTGCTGGTGGACGCGGGCCAGCCGGTGGACCGTATCCGGATCGAACGCTTCGGCTGATCGCCCTGGGGCCAGACGGGAGGCCCTCATTCATGGGGGACCACCGCGACCGGGCACATGGAGTGGTGGATCACGGAGTGGGCCTCGCGGCCCAGGCGGCCGGTTCCGCCCCTGATGCGGCGGCCGATGACCAGCAGTCCCGCCCGGGTGGAGGCCTGTAGCAGGTGGTGCGCGGCGTGCCCGTACAGCACGTACTCGGAGACGGTCGTCTCCGGGAACTTGTGGCGCCACGGCTGGAGGATCGCCGCCAGGGAACGCCACTTGGCGTCTTCCTGCTCGGCCGTGTCGGCCGGCGTCCGCACGCCGGTGAGGTAGCCGCGCGGCGAGGGCAGCGTCCAGGTGTGCACGACTTGCACGGGTGCCGCACGGACGGCGGCCGTGTCGAAGGCGTAGCCGATGAGGTCGTCGGCGGGGTGCGCCAGGTCGAGGCCGAGGACCACCGGCAGGTACGGGGCCTGGGTGGGCGAGGTGGTCTCGTCGACGGGCACACGTTCGTCCTCGGGGAGTTCACCGGCGCGCACCAGCACCACCGGGTGTTCCGCATCGGAGGCCACGGCGAGCGCGACCGAGCCGACCAGGAACCCGGCGAAGCCGCTGAAGCCGCGGGAGCCGACGACCAGCATCTCCGATTCCTCGGCGGCGGCGAGCAGCGCCGGGACGGCCGGGGTGCCGGTGCGGCGGGCGATGATGTCCAACGCCGGGTGGGCGTACGACAGTTGGACGGCCGCGTGGTCGAGGATGGTGCGGGCGGGCCGGGCGCCCGGGGACCAAGCGGGTGCGGCTGGTTCGTCGCCCGCGTGCAGCAGCCGCAGGGCGATCCGGCGGCGCTCGGCCTCACGTGCCGCCCAGTCGGCGGCGTCCAGGCTGGTGAGGGAGCCGTCGATGCCGACGGTGACGCTCCGGGTGTCCTTGCTCATGGCTCGTGCCTTTCGAAGCTCATGCTTCGTACCTTTCGCTCTTCTTCGTTCATGACGTTCCGCTCGTTCTTGTAGCCGTTGAGGTGGAGGACCGGCGGGACGGCCCCGTCGTGCACGGGGTCGAGGAACTTGTTGGAGTGCCGGGACGCGGCCAGCGGGCCCGTCTCCGCCGCCCCGTCCCCGATCACGCAGGCGACCAGCAGGTTCGGGTTGTCGAAGGCCGCCCCGTAGGCATGGGCGAGCGAGTGGCCCAGCTCGCCGCCCTCGTGGATCGAGCCCGGAGTTTCGGGTGCGACATGGCTGGGCACTCCGCCCGGAAAGGAGAATTGCCTGAAAAGTCGCTCCATGCCGGATGCGTCCCGTGTGATGTCCGGGTACGTCTGCGTGTAGCTGCCTTCCAACCAGGAGTCGGCCGGCACCGCGGGGCCGCCGTGGCCCGGCCCCCAGACACAGATCGCGTCGAGGTCACGCCCGGTGATGACCCGGTTGAGATGGGTGTGCACCAGGGTGAGCCCGGGCGAGGTGCCCCAGTGGCCGAGCAGCCTCGGCTTGATGTGATCGGGCTTCAGGGGCTCGGTCGGGAGGGGATCGGCCAGCAGATGGATCTGGCCGACCGCCAGGCAGTTGGCGGCACGCCAGTGCGCGTCGAGCGCTGCCATGCGGCCCTTCGCCATGGTGGGGCTCCTGTTTCTGAGGGGTGGGACGCGGGTTCCACACGGGGCGCGGATCAGTCGTGCGCGGGCCGATTCGGGCGCGGATCGGGTGCGCCCCTCGCCCTCGCGGAGTCGGCCCGGCCTTGTGGGGAACCCGGGCGCCGTACGCCGATGCGGGCGGCACACGGCTCTGGGGACAGGACGAGAGCGGTGAGGAGACCGGGAGATGCAAACGCGGGTGCGCGGCTGGCGATGGCGGCACAATCCACTGCGCCGCCGCTCGGACGTGGTGGAGGCGTGGACGACGCTGGTCGTCGCCGTCCTGCTGTGCGTCGGCGCCCCGCTGGCCGGGATCGCCACCGGCTGGCGAGCGTACGACGGAGCGCGGGCCACGGCCGCGGAGCAGCGTGCCGAACGCCACCGGGTGCGTGCCGAGGTCATCGAGCACGCGCCCCCCGCGGTGCCCACCACCCACGGCGACAGGCAGCCGGCCTACCGGGTGACCGTGCGCTGGGCCGAGGCGGGCGAGCGGCCGCGTACGGAGAAGACCCGGGTGTCCGCCGATACCCGGATCGGCGACCGCACGTACATCTGGCTGGACGACCGGGGCCGGATCGTACCCGCCCCGCCGGACGCCACCGCGGTCTGGCAGCACGCCCTGGCGGCGAGCGCGTGCACCACGGGCTTCGTGGCGGGTGTGGTCCTGGTCGCGCGTTTCGTCGTGGGCCGGGTCGCCGAGCGCCGTCGCATGGCCGAGTGGGGGCGGGAATGGGCCCGTACGGGACCCGAGTGGCGGCGGCACTGGGCATGAGCGGCCGGGGGGAGCCGTGGCGCGCAAGACCCGGGCTCGCCCCGTGAGGGGTGTGCCGCCGCCGGGGTGCGGGTCTCAGGTGTTTCGGGACGGCGGTCGAGGACGGACCGTTACCCGAGTCGCTGCATCCGCCGCGCGATGCGCCCGTGCTCCCGCAGCGCGTCACGCAGGCCGGGCAGTACGGGCTCGCCCCGGTCCACGAGTACGCGGCCACCGACGACCGTGGTCCAGGCGCGGCCGGGTCCGCAGCGCAACCAGGCCTCGACGGGGTCGCTCAGCGCGCCCGCGAGCGCGACCTCGTGGAGATCCCAGACGACCAGGTCGGCGCAGGCGCCCGGCCGCAGATGCCCCAACTCGTCGGCGCGGCCCAGGCATTGGGCCGAACCACGGGTCGCGATGTCGAGCGCGTCGCGGGCGGTCATCGCGCCGGGTCCGCCCCGGTAGCGGCCGAGCAGGAGCGCGCCACGGGTCTCCATCCACAGCGAGGCGTGGTCCGTCGAGGCGGAGCCGTCGCAGCCGATGCCGACCGGCAGGCCCAGTTCGCGCATCTCCTTCACGCGGGCGGTGCCGCCGCCGATGAGCATGTTGGAGCTGGGGCAGTGCGCCACGCCGACGCCGGCCCCGGCGAGGCGGCGCAACTCGGCGTCGTTCGGGTAGATGCAGTGCGCGACCCAGCTGCGATCGCTCAGCCAGCCCGTGTCCTCGAAGTATTCGACGGGCCGGCAGCCGTACGTCTCCAGGCAGTACGTGTCCTCGTCGCGGTCCTCGGCGAGATGCGTGTGCAGCCGTACGTCGTACCGTTCGGCGAGCTCCGCGGTGGCTGTCATCAGCTCCTTGGTCACCGAGAACGGCGAGCAGGGGGCGAGCGCGACCCGGACGAGTGCGCCCGGTTCGGGGTCGTGGTGGGCCTTGATCAGCCGCTCGCTGTCGGCGAGTACCTCCTCCTCGGTCTGCGTGACGCTCCGGGGCGGCAGTCCGCCGTCCTCCACGGACCGGGTCATCGAGCCGCGCGTGGCGTGGAAGCGGAACCCGATGTCCCGTGCGGCGCGGATCTCGGCGTCCACCAGACGCGGGCGGGGATGGACGTAGAGGTGGTCGGACGAGGTTGTGCAGCCGCCCATCAGCAGCTCGGTCATACCGACGTACGACGACACGTAGACGGCTTCCTCGTCGAGCGCGGCCCACAGCGGGTAGAGCGTGGTGAGCCAGTCGAAGAGGGAGCCGTTCACCGCGGGGGCGTAGGAGCGGGTGAGGTTCTGGTAGATGTGGTGGTGCGTGTTGATCAGTCCGGGCGTGACGATCCGCCCGGCCGCGGAGACCACCGAGCGGGCCTCCGGTTCGGTCCCGGGCCCGCCCACAGAGGCCACTCTGCCGTCCGTGACGGCGACCCAGCCGCCGGGGATCTCGCGCTCCGCGTCCACGACGAGCAGTTCGGCGGCCTTGACCAGCAGATCCACGGCAGACGGCATGGCGCCATCGTAGCCAGGGCCGGCCGGTCCGAGGAGAAGGCCTGGCGGCCCTCCGGCCACCCCCGTACGGTGTGATCATCCGCACCCTTATCCGTAGTGAAGGCGGTCTTTCATGGCCCTGTTCGACCTGCCCCTCGACCAGCTCCGGGACTATCGCAGCGCGTCCGTCGAGCCCGAGGACTTCGACGCCTTCTGGGGCAAGACGCTTCAGGAGGCGCGCGAGCACGAGCTGGACGCCCGCTTCGAACCGGTCGAGACGCACCTGAAGAACGTGAAGGTGTACGACGTCACGTTCGCCGGGTTCGGCGGTCACCCGGTGAGGGGCTGGCTGACGCTGCCGGCCTGGGCGAACACGCCGTTGCCGGCGGTGGTGGAGTTCGTCGGCTACGGCGGCGGACGCGGCCTTCCGCACACCCATCTGCTGTGGGCGTCGGCGGGCTTCGCGCACTTCGTGATGGACACCCGGGGCCAGGGCGGCGCCTGGGGCGGCGGCGGTGCCACGCCGGATCCGGTGGGCAGCGCGCCTGCGTTCCCGGGGTTCATGACGCGTGGCATCGACGACCCGGAGAACTACTACTACCGCCGGGTGTTCACCGACGGGGTACGGGCCGTGGAGGCGGCCCGCTCGCATCCGCTCGTCGACGCCTCGCGTGTCGCGGCCGTCGGATCGAGTCAGGGCGGCGGCATCTCGATCGCGGTGGGCGGTCTGGTGGCGGACCTGGTGGCGGTCGCGCCGGACGTGCCGTTCCTGTGCGACTACCCGCGCGCGACGCGGCTCACGGACCGTGATCCGTACCGGGAGATCGGCAACTATCTCAAGACGCACCGCGGCCGTACCGAGCAGGTGCTGCGAACGCTCTCCTACTTCGACGGGGTGCACTTCGCGACGCGCGGCCGGGCGCCCGCCCTGTTCTCGGCGGCCCTGGAGGACCAGACCTGCCCGCCCTCGACGGTCTTCGCCGCCTTCAACGCGTGGGGCCACGACGACAAGGCGATCGAGGTCTACGACTTCAACGACCACGAGGGCGGCGGCCCTTACCAGGAGGCCGCCAAGCTGGCCTGGCTGCCCAAGCACTTCTGAGACAGCCGCGATCCCGATGCGGACGCGCGAGGCTGCCGAGCGGTTCGTCCGGGTGTGGGAGCGCGCCTGGGCGGAGCACGACGTGGACGCGCTGCTGGCGTTGTACGCCGACGGGTGCGTCCACCGTTCGATGCCGTTCCGCGAACCGCATCGCGGGCGGGCCGAACTCGCCGCGTATCTGCGCTGGTCGTTCGCCGGCGAGCGGGTCGTCGACGTGCGGTTCGGTCCGCCGGTGATCGGTCAACAGGGCCTTGCCGTCGCCGAGTTCAGGGTCCTCGTTCAAGAGGGCGAGGACCCTTCGACACTGGCCGGCTGCGTCTTCGTACGCTTCGACGCGGACGGTCTGGCCGTGGAGACGCGGGACTACTGGCACACCGCTACGGGCCACCAGGAGCCCACCGGGCCGCTGTTCCTGGGGTAGCCCGTCGGATACAGCGGGTTCCGCCCCATCCGACCAGTCGGTATGTTCGGGCGTGCCGGGTCGCACGTCCGCTCCCGGCTTCCCCGGCGGATGACGGAGGACCCATGTCCCAGGTTCAGGGCCACTGCGCGACAGGCTTCGAGGCGGTGCACACGGCATTCGAGGAGAACTTCCAGGAGCGTGACGAACTGGGCGCGGCCGTGACCGTCACCGTCGGCGGTGAGACCGTGGTGGACCTGTGGGGCGGCTGGGCGGACGCGGCACGGACGCGTACCTGGGAGCGGGACACGCTGGTCAACGTGTGGTCGACCACGAAGGGGCCGACGGCGCTGTGCGCGCACATCCTGGCAGACCGCGGGCTCCTCGACCTCGACGCGCCGGTGGCCGCGTACTGGCCGGAGTTCGCAGCGGCGGGCAAGGAGTCGGTGCTCGTACGGCATCTGCTGTCACACCGGGCGGGTCTCGCCGGACTGCGCGAGCCGCACTCGCTCGAGCAGCTCTACGACTGGGAGCTCACCACGAAGCGGCTGGCGGCGATGGAGCCCTGGTCGGAGCCGGCGGCGGGGTCGGGCTACCACGCGCAGACGTACGGCTTCCTGGTCGGCGAAGTGGTGCGACGCGTCTCGGGGTTGCTGCCGGGCGCGTTCCTGGAGCGGGAGGTGACCGGGCCGCTCGGCGTCGACTTCACCATCGGGCTGCCGGAGAAGGAGGCGGGGCGCGCGGCCGAGCTGGTGCATCCGCCGACCGCCTCGTCCAGTGAACAGGCGGCGATCTTCAGCCAGTTGGCGCCCGTGGCGCTGGCCGCCCTGGCCAATCCCCTGGTCGGTGCGACCGAGGCCGGCTCGGCGGCCTGGCGGGCCGCCGAGCTCCCGGCCCTCAACGGGCACGGCACGGCGCGCGCGGTCGCCGCGCTGTACGGGATCTTCGCCGGGCGGGGTTCGTACGGCGGGCACAGCGTCCTCTCGCCGGAGGCCGCCGAGCGGGTCCGTGAGGGACAGGGCGCCTGCCGTGACCTGGTACTCGGGGCCGGTTTCGAGAGCGAGACGGAGATCGGCCTCGGCCTCTGGCTGAGCGGCTCCAACCGCTCCTACGGCCCCAACCCGAAGGCTTTCGGACATGACGGCTTCGGCGGCTCCTGCGGTCTCGCCGATCCGGAGTCGGGGGTCTCACTCGGCTACGTCATGAACCGCATGGGACCCCACATCGCCGACGATCCCCGGAAGATGGCGCTCATCGACGCCCTCTACGGCTCGCTCTGAGGGCGACTCCGCGCTCCAAGGGCGAAGCCGTGAGGGCTGATCCGGCACCCCAAGCCCACGACCAGGGTCCCAGGAGTGCCGCGTCACACCCGCACGGCTACGTCTTGTCACCAAGGGGAGCGCGGGCCGGCGAAGGAGTGGTCGTCTCGCTCCAGGCCGCCAACCGCGACCCACGGGCCTTCCCCGACCCCGACGCCTTCGACATCACCCGCGATGCCCAGCACCACCTGTCCTTCGGTCACGGCCCGCACCACTGCCTGGGCCAGTCACTGGCCCGCGCCGAACTCCAGATCGCCGTGCCCGCGCTGTTCCAGCGGCTTACGGAGCTGCGTCCGGTCGCACCCGCCGAGGAGTTCGCCCTGCACGGCCGGGCCATTCACGGCGTGAGCGAACTTCCCGGCAGCTGATGACAGCCTCCGACGGCGGTCGCGCGCCGGTCACACGGCCGCGTTCCTCTTGAAGTAGAGGCGCACAACGGAGCCCGCGGGGCCGAACGACTCCGTGACCAGGTCGCTCAACTGCCGTACCACCCACATCCCGTGGCCGCTCGCGGCCCTCGGGTCGGGAGGCAGATGGCCGGGGAACGGCGGGGCCCCGCACGAGGTGGGCGTGCCGTCGTCGGAGACCTCACAGATCACGTAGTCGGGGTCGCTGCGCAGGCGCAGGACACCTCGGCCGCCCCCGTAGCGCACGGAGTTGTCCACCGTCTCGTGCACCGCGGTCACCATGTCGTACGTCTGCTGCTCGGGCACCCCCAGGCCGCGGGCGTACGCGGAGAGGACGCGGCGTACGTGCGCCGAACGGCCCCGGGTGAAGGGGACGTCGTCGCGGCCGGCGGGCACGTCGGACGGCTGAGCCGCGTCGCACTCGGTGTAGAAGGCGGCCGGGTCGGCGTAGCGGCCGCTGGGCGCCGACATGCGTGGACCCAGGGCGAGTTCGGGGTGGGTTCGGGTCGCCGTGCGGACGACTTCGGCGGGGAGGGCGCGGGCGTCGTAGGGGCAGAGGATCCAGTGGCCGGTGTCCGCGAAGGCCACGTTGAGCAGCGATTCGTAGCGCATCCACTCTCGGGCCTCGAAGTCCGTGCGGTCCGACCAGACGGGCTCCCCGATGACGCGGACCCGGCGCGGGGCGCCCGTCTCGTCGGTGTCGTGGGCGGCGCAGTAGGCGTTGTACTGGCCCAGGGTGCGGGACGGACAGCCGTACCAGTCGTCGGCGTCCATGAACTCCACCTCGCGGGAGCGGTGGCCGAGCGCCTCACCGAGCGGGGTGATGTTGCGGGACGCGACGACGGCCAGGACGGCGTCGCCGGAGTCGAGTCCGTCACGCGCGAACGTGACGGTCCCTTCGAGGAACTCGTCGTCCGAGCCGTAGCACAGCGCCTGGTGCACGAATCCGGTGCGGCTCATGACACCACCTCGTCCCCCTCCTCGACACGCAGTCCCGGGACACGGTCCCAGCCGGTGACCCGCATCAGCCGCTGGATGTGCGGGGCCACACCGTGCAGGACGAGGGTGCCGCCGGACGCGGACTGGGCCAGGGCCGCGAAGACCAGCAGGCGCAGCGCGCCGACGTCGATGAAACGCAGCTCGCGCAGGTCGAGCCGGGTGCGGACGCCGTTCGCGCGGCGGGCACGGGCACGGGCGGTCTCGGCGTGCAGGGCGCGGGCCACCGCGGTCACGTTCGTGTCGTCGACCTCTCCGGCGAATGCGAGGCCGGGCGGCGCGAAGGTGCGCGTGATGGACAGCAGGTCGTCACGCCAGACGAGGTCGGCGGCGACCCGGCCGTGGTGCAGTCCGTCGAGCGGGACCAGCTCGCCCTCGTCGAAGACGCGGCGGTCGTACTGGCAGATGCCGAGCACCGGCAGGGACGCGAAGACGGGTTCGAGGAGGAGTTCGCTGTCGTGCAGTGTCTTGAGGCCCTGGCCCGCCTGGCCGCGCATGATCTCCATGCTCACGCGCAGGCCGAGATAGCCGTCGCCGACCGCGCGTCGCGTCTCACGGCGGATCACCTCGTCGAGGTCCCACAGGCCTTCGGGGGTGGCGAGGTGCGGGTCCACGGTCAGCCGCCCGGCGGCGAGTTCGTCGTCGACAAGGCAGCCGCGCGCCTCCAGGAAGGTGAGGGCGAGCTCGGCCGGCAGGCCGGCCGGGCTGAGCACCAGCCCGCGGTGCCCGCTGGCCAGGCCGTCGAGGAGGAACGCGGCGAGTACGGTCTCCCGCTCCTCGTCCGTGTCGTAGCCGAGCAGCAGATGGTCGCCGGCGCGCATCTGGCCGACCGCTCTCAATGCGGGCACAGTCTCCATCCCCCGCACCTCCCAAGGTCGCCGCTCGGCGTGCCGGGTCGTGTCCACGCTACGCCCGAAGCGGGCTCGGCGTGAGGGCGCGGGTCCGATTCCCGGTCACCCCGCCGGGGGATCGGACAGGGGCGTTCCGGAGGGTTAGGGTGACCGCCATCGGTCGGGTATAGGGGGAACGATGGCGTCCTCGGTACGCAACGGCAGGACCGGCAATCTGCCCGCCGAGGCCAACGCCTTCGTCGGCCGCGAAGCCGAACTGGCCGAAATCACCGCCCTGTTGAACACCGCACGGCTCATCACCCTCACCGGCCCCGGCGGGGTCGGCAAGTCACGGCTGGCGCTGCGGGCCGCGCACTCCGTACGGCCCGCGTTCTCCGGCGGGGTGTGGATGGTGGAGCTGTCCGACCTGAAGAACCCGGACCTGCTGACGAACGCCCTGGCCGAGGCGACCCGGCTGACCGAGCAGACGCTCCGTCCGCTCCTGGAAGCGGTCTGCGAGCATCTCGACGACGCGCCGCTGCTGCTCGTCCTGGACACCTGTGAACACGTACTGGACGAGTGTGCGCGGGTTGTACAGGAACTCCTCGCGCACGTACCCGAGTTACAGGTTCTGGCCACGAGCAGGCAGCCACTGGGCGTGCCGGGTGAGCATCTGCTGTCCGTGGCGCCGCTGCCGCTCGGCGAACGCGACGACGCGGTGGCGCTGTTCGCGGCACGCGCCGCGGCCGCCGTGCCGTCGTTCGCGCTGACCGACGCCAACCGGACGAACGTGGCGGCGGTCTGCGCCCGCCTCGACGGGATCCCGCTGGCCCTGGAGCTGGCCGCGGTGCGGCTGCGCGGATTTCCCCTCGACCGGCTGCTTGAGGGCCTCGACTCCCGTTTCGAACTGCTTGTCTCGCCCGCCCGGCCACGGCTCGCCCGGCACCAGACGCTGCGCACGGCGATCGGCTGGAGTCATGAACTGTGCACGCCACTGGAGCGGCTGCTGTGGGCCCGGCTCTCCGTGTTCGCGGGCGGCTGGGACGTGGAGGCGGCCGAATTCGTGTGCCACGGTGGCCCGTTGGACGCCGAGGAGATCCTGGCGCTGCTCGCGTCGCTCACCGAGAAGTCGATCGTGACCCGTGAGGGCGACGGCGTGGCCGGGCGTTACCGCATGCTCGAAACTCTCCGCGGCTTCGGTGCCGAGTGGCTCGACGGTCTCGGCGAACAGGCCGCCGTACGCCTGCGTCACCGCGACTACTTCCGCTGGATCGCCCGTCAGGGAGAGGCCGAGTGGCTGGGCCCGGGCCAGCGGATGTGGGCCGAACGGCTCACCGTGGAACACGCCAACCTGCGGCTCGCGCTGGAGGAGTGCCTGGCGGCGCCGGAGCCCGAGACAGCGCTCGAACTCGCGGGCACCCTCTGGTACTTCTGGTTCGCCTGCGGCTTCGCCGACGAGGGGCGCGGCTACCTGGAGCGAGCGCTGCGCCGGGCGCACGACGGCGGTCCCGAGCACGCCCTGGCGATCTGGGCGCACCGTCTGGTCACGGTCGACCCGGACGATCTGGAAGCGGCCGAGTCGGTCAGCGCCGCCTACGTGTGGCTGGCGCACGAACATCGACTCCCGGTGCCCGCCCTGCCGTTGACCGGGGCGAGTCTCGCGGTGCGCGGCGAGTCCGCGCGGTCGGCCGTGCTGTACGGCAGCAGCCCGCGGGGGCCGGGCGGCGGAGGCGGAGCGGAGTTCTTCCAGCTGCTGACGCTGGCGCTGCAGGCGTATCTGCTGGCCGGCCAGGGCGCGTTCGAGCGGTGTGCGGCGGTGGCCGAGCGGCTGCGCGCGGACTGCGCGAAGCACGGCGAACTGTGGATGCGGGCCTGGGGCGACTTCTTCGTCGCCCTCGCCGGGATCGGACTCGGGCGGCCGGACGACGCCCTGCGCTCCGCGCGCGTGGCGCTGGCCGCCAAGTGGCGCGTCCACGATCGCCTCGGCGCCGCGGCCGTCGCCGACCTCCTGGTCGCCGCGGAGGCCTCCCGCGGCGAACCCGAACGCGCCGCCCGGCTCCTGGGCGTCGGCACCCGCCTCTGGTATGCGGCCGGTCTTCCTCAGCTGGGCGACATCGAGACGACCGTCTTCCGCAGGGAGTACGCACGTCATCTCCGCGCGGCCCTCGGCGAGGTGGGATTCACCGACGCGGTGCGCGAGGGACGGGAGTTGAGCACGGAGGCGGCGATGCGGCTCGCACTGGACGGCGTACTCGACGAACCGGAGCTGTGATCAGCCGGGCCGAGCTCCGCCGGCCGCGGCTCAGGTCCGTGAATGCAGTCATGTGACAGATGGCGGGAGCGCCGCGGGAGCCTAACGTCGAAGGCATGTCCACCCACGACGCACAACAGATCGAGCGGGCCAACGCGACCGGCCGCACGCCGGTCGTGTTCGTCCACGGACTGTGGCTGCTGCCGAGCAGCTGGGACCGCTGGGTCACCCACTTCGAGAAGGCCGGGTACGCGCCGGTCTCCCTGTCCTGGCCCGACGACCCCGAGACGGTCACCGAGGCCAACGCCCACCCCGAGGTACTCGCCGGCAAGACGGTCGGGCAGGTCGCCGACCACCTGGAGGGGCTGATCGTCGGCCTGGACAGGAAGCCGGCCGTGATCGGTCACTCGTTCGGCGGACTGCTCACGCAGATCCTCGCCGGCCGCGGCCGGTCCGCCGTCTCCGTGGCGATCGACCCCGCGCCGTTCCGTGGCGTGCTGCCGCTGCCGTTCTCCTCGCTGCGTTCCGCCGCACCGGTCCTGAGCAACCCGGCCAACCGGAACCGGGCCGTGCCGCTGACCTACGACCAGTTCCGGTACGGCTTCGCCAACGCGGTCAGCGAGGCGGAGGCCAAGGAGCTGTACGACACTTTCGCCGTGCCCGCGCCGGGCGCCCCGCTGTTCCAGGCGGCGACCGCCAACGTCAACCCGTGGACCGAGGTGAAGGTCGACTCCGAGAACCCGGACCGCGGCCCGCTGCTGCTCATCTCGGGCGAGAAGGACCACACCGTGCCGTGGGCGATCACCAACGCCTCGTACAAGAAGCAGCAGCGCAACCCCGGAGTCACGGAGATCACCGAGATGCCGAACCGCGGCCATGCGCTCACCATCGACAACGGCTGGCAGGACGTGGCCGACACGGCGCTCGCGTTCGTCCAGCGCTTCGTCGGACCCTCCTGACGCCGCGCCCGACCGTTCCACAGAGAAGAGAGACACCATGGGAACCTTCACCACCACCGACGGCACCGAGATCTTCTACAAGGACTGGGGCAGCGGGCAGCCGGTCGTGTTCAGCCACGGCTGGCCGCTCAACGCGGACGCCTGGGACGGACAGGCCCGCCTGGTCGCCGACAACGGCTTCCGTGCCGTCGCCCACGACCGTCGCGGTCACGGCCGCTCCGGGCAGCCGTGGCAGGGCAACCACATGGACCAGTACGCGGACGACCTGGCCGAGCTCATCGAGTCGCTCAACCTCAACGACGCGATCCTGGTGGGCCATTCGACCGGCGGCGGCGAGGTGACGCGCTACATCGGCCGCCACGGCACGGCGCGGGTCGCCAAGGTCGTCCTGCTGGGAGCGGTACCGCCGCTGATGCTGAAGACGGAGGGCAACCCGGAGGGCACGCCGCTCGAGGCCTTCGACGGGATCCGGGCCGGCGTCGAGGCGGACCGCTCGCAGTTCTACTGGGACCTGAGTGAAGCCTTCTTCGGTTTCAACCGGCCCGGCGCCACCCCGTCGGAAGGCATGCGCCGCGCGTTCTGGCTGTGGAGCATGCAGGTCGGGCTCAAGGGCGCGTACGACTGCATCAAGCAGTTCTCGGAGCAGGAGTTCACCGAGGACCTTCAGCGCATCGATGTGCCCACGCTGATCGCGCACGGTGACGACGACCAGATCGTGCCCATCGCCGCCTCCGCCCACAAGTCGGCCCAGCTGGTCAAGGACGCCACCCTCAAGGTGTACCCGGGCGCCCCGCACGGCCTGGTCGGCGAGTACGAGCAGGCCTTCAACGCCGACCTGCTCGACTTCATCAGGGGCTGAGGCACACCGCTCGGCGGCTGGGCGCGTCCTGGACGACGCGAGCCTGGCGGGCGACGGCCAACGGGTGTCCGTCGGCGGCCCGGATCCTCGCTCGCGTCGATCGCCCAGCCACCGCCCGCCTGGTCCGTACGCGTCCGGACCAGCGCCCAGCCATCCGCCGGACCGATGTCAGCGGGCGCGTGTCGCCGTTCGGGGGTATCTCCAGGTTCCAGATTCCGGGCGAACGGCGACACGCCAGGCATGGCGAGAGGTTCGCACCCTCCGGCCCGAGGGCGATGGTGGCATTCGCGCCCAGTGATCGTCACAAGGCGGGTGCGCTCGTGGCGGGGCTCGTACAGCCCGAGTTCGCTGCCGCCCGGCAACCGCAGCGCGGTGATCAGCCCTCAGCGCTCGTCGCTGACCGGCTTGGCGGACTCCACGCCCTTGTCCGCCAGTTCGGTCACCGTCTCCGCCACGTCGTCGCACATCAGGAACAGCTGGTCACCCTGCGCCCGGGCCTTGGGCATGCGGGATCGCTATGCCGACGGTCCCGCCGACCGTCGAGCCGGCGGGACCTGGGACGTGCGAGCGGCACGAGTCGCCCTCGGGTGGGCTTGCTCAGCCCTGCGCCTCGGTGATGTTGACCATCCAGGGGGTGCCGAACCGGTCCGTACACATGCCGAACACGTCGCCCCACATCTGCTTGTCGAGCGGGACGGACACAGTGGCGTCGGCGGACAGCTTCTCCCAGTAGCCGCGCAGCTCCGCGTCGTCGTCGCCGCTCAGGCTCACCGCGAAGTTGCTGCCCTGTGTGTACTCCATGCCCGGTGGGGTGTCGGCCGCCATCAGGGTGAAGCCGTTCGGGGTTTCCAGCATGCCGTGCATGATCTTGTCGGCCTCCGGGGTGCCCGGCGAACCGAACTCCCCGAAGGTGTTGAGCACCAGCGTGCCGCCGAAGACCTCCTTGTAGAACTCCATCGCCTGCCGGGCGTCGCCGTCGAAGCTGATGTACGGATTGAGGCGCGAAGCCATGAAAACCTCCCGGATCGAGTCAAACGATCAGATCTGCGCAGGTTAGCGCTGGGCACTGACAACGGCCCGCCGTAGGTGATCGAGCCGCCGCGCGCAGTACCGGGGCGAAGCCTTGGCCAAGGCTCTTGGGTGAGGCTTTGGGCGAGAGGGGCGAGGCTTTTGGCCGAGTGACTGTGCCGGTCGACAAGCCCTGCCATCGGCCTCGTATCCGAGGGACGCCCGAGGAACCGCTCGTACCAGGCAACCGCGGACTCGATGTCGCCCACCGGGCCTGACGACTACTCCGGGCGGGTGGCCACGACCATCCGGCAGCGCGGGCTGCCGTCGCTCCTGCGCCCGAACTCGGGGAGGGCGTACAGGTCCACCGCGAAACCGGCCCGGACCAGTTCCCGTCGGACGTCGCCGAGGCGGAAATCCCGGTAGTACATGACAAACGGGGGACGCCACACCGCGTTCCGTACGCGCATCGCCGTGTCGAAGCCGAGCAGCGCCCAGTAGCCGCGGGAGCCGGGCCGGGCGGGGGCCACGATCGGGAAGGCGAACCGCCCGCCGGGGCGGAGCACCGAGTGGACCTGCGCGAACAGTCCCGGCAGCTCCCGGGGCAGGAAGTGCCCGAACGCCCCGAAGCTCACCACCAGGTCGAAGGCGGGCCCGAACGGCAGGGCCCGCGCGTCACCGCGGACCCACGCGGCCGTCGGCCCACCGGCACTGGTCCGAGCCGCAGAGCGCCCCTGCCGCGCCACAGCGAGCATGCCCGCGCTGATGTCGACCCCGGTGACCCGCTCCCGGCACACCGTCCGCAGTACGTCCATGCCGGCACCGGTGCCACAGCACAGATCGAGCCCGCTCTCGAACGGCCCGATCCTCTTCAGCACCCGGGCGGCGGAACGCAGGAACGAGTCCGGCGTACGGAACGGGGTGTGGTCGAACTTGGGCGCGAGCAGGTCGTAGCCGTGCTCGACGGACGACAGCGCCTGAACGGCGAGCTCGCGGAACGTGGGACCTTGCGGCGTGAACATCGCCGTCAGCTTAGGGCCTGAGGTCGGAGCGTGGCGGTTCCGGGCGACTATGGCCGACGGCCGCTGGGGAGCCGGGGTTCGGTACGCACGGCCGCGAGGCGGACGCCGGCCGCACCACGGAAGGCGGCGGCGGAGGTCTCCCCGGCCCTGGGGCGACCCGTACCGGGGGCACCATGGGAACCGCTGGCCTCGCCAGGGGGCGCTCCGGGGCGAGGTGGCCCCGCCCCCACAGCGAGGACTCCGGGGGCGCACGCCCGGCCCCGCCACTCGGCATGATCCGACGGACCGGCCCTGACCAGGGAAGCGTCCCGCCCTCGCTCGCGAGCAAGCCTGCGCCTGGTTCTCGACTTCTCGACATGAGGCGGCCTTCGCCGAGGCTCTGGCCATGGCGCGGCCTTCCCGGACCTTCCCGGCACTGTCACGCTCGACAGTGCCGACGCCCATCACGAGATCACCGTCGGCGGCGCCGTCACTGCCCGACGTCTCCTCGCGGAAAGGCTGTACTCGCTCTATGACCTCCTTCCGTCCCGCACCCGCCTGGCTGGCCGACGCCGTCTTCTACCAGATCTATCCACAGTCGTTCGCGGACTCGAACGGCGACGGCATCGGGGACTTCAACGGCATCGCGGAGCGTCTCGACCATCTGGCCTGGCTCGGCGTGAACACGGTCTGGCTCAACCCGTGCTTCACTTCGCCGTTCGGCGACGCCGGGTACGACGTCGCCGACTACCTCACCGTGGCGCCGCGCTACGGAACGAACGACGACCTGGCGAAGCTCGTCGACCACGCGGGCCGCCGTGGCATCCGCGTACTCCTCGATCTGGTCGCCGGTCACACCTCCGACGAGCACCCGTGGTTCAAGGCCTCGGCGAACGATCCGGACGACCACCGCTACATCTGGAGGTCGGAGGGGCCGGAGGGGCCAGAGGGTCTCGCGGACGGTTTCGTGGCCTCTCCGGGCAGCCGCCCGGGTGCGTATTTGCCGAACTTCTTCGCCTTTCAGCCTGCCCTCAACTTCGGCTACGCGCGCGAGAATCCGGCCGAGCCGTGGCGGCAGCCGGTGGACGCCGAGGGGCCGCGCGCCAACCGCGAGGCCCTGCGCACGATCATGGACCACTGGCTGCGACTCGGTGTGTCCGGCTTCCGCGTCGACATGGCCTCGTCGCTGGTCAAGGACGACCCGGACAAGGCCGAGACGAGCAAGCTGTGGACGGAACTGCGCCACTGGCTGGACCGTGCGCACCCGGACGCGGTGCTGCTCTCGGAGTGGGGCGATCCCGAGGTCTCCGTCCCGGCGGGCTTCCACACGGACTTCTTCCTCCAGTTCGGCGGCACCGCCGACGGGCTCCCGCTCCGCTCGCTGTGGAGCAACGGCACCGGGACCGTCCACTCCCACTGGGACCCGCTCGACTGCTTCTTCGACCCGAGCGGCAAGGGCTCGCCACGCCCCTTCGTGGAGGCCTGGCAGCAGGCGTCCACCGCCCTCGGCAGTGGCGGCTTCATCTCCCTGCCCACCGCCAACCACGATTTCTCCCGCCTTCACTGCGGCCCCCGCACGGCCGAACAGCTCCCGGCCGCCTTCGCCTTCCAGCTCACCTGGCCCACCCTCCCCGCCATCTACTACGGCGACGAGATCGGCATGCGCTACGTCCCGGACCTCCCCGACACCGAGGGCAGCGTGCTCGGCCCCCGCTACAACCGCGCGGGCTCCCGCACCCCCATGCAGTGGGACGAGAGCCCCAACGCCGGGTTCTCCACGTCCGACCACCCCTACCTGCCGATCGACCCCGGCCCCGACAGGCCCACCGTCGCCGCCCAGCGCGCCGACGCCGCCTCCCTCCTCCACCTCGTACGCCGCCTCATCGCTCTCCGCACGAGGACCCCGGAGCTCGGCTCGGGCGGCTCGGTGGAGGTTCTGCACGCCGGCTACCCGTTCGTGTACGTACGCGGCGAGCGGTATCTCGTAGTCGTCAACCCCCAGCAGGAGCAGGTGAGTTACTCCCTCGACGGCATCCGGCCCGGCCGAGCCGTGGAGGCTTCCGGCGTCGAGAGCGACGGCGGCACGATCACTGCGCGGGGTTTTGGGTACGGGATCTTCGCGGTGAGCCCCTAGCCGGTAGTCGGCGTGGCAACGGCCTCACTCGGCGTGCCCCGCCCCTGCCCTCGCCCCGCCGACTTCCGTGACCGGCCCAGCAGGACCAGTGCGACGGCCATCCCGGCGGCCGCGAGGATGACGCACGCCGTGAACGCGGCCTGGTAGCCCTCCGTCAGCGCCGCGAGCCGGTTGGTGCCGCTCGTGTACGACAGCGCGACCGACGAGACGACGGCGACTCCGAAGGCGCCCCCGATCTGGAAGGCCGCGGTGTTGATCCCGGAAGCCACTCCCGACTCCCGCTCCCCCACCCCGGTCAGCGCGGCGATGGAGCCGGCGACCGCGCAGGCGCCGAGCCCCGGCCCGAAGAGCAGCAGTCCGGGGAACAGGTCGCTGACGAATCCGCCGTCCACGGGCACCCCGGCCAGCAGCAGGCTGCCCGCGCCGACCAGCGCGAGCCCGCCGGTCGCGACCGGGCGCGGACCGAAGCGGGTCACCAGGGCCTGGCCGGCGTACGAGCCGATCACGGCCGTCACGGGCATCACGACGTTGTAGAGGCCGAATCGCAGCGGCGAGTGGCCGAGCACGATCTGCCCGTACTGGGAAACGGTGTACGACATCCCGAAGGCACAGCTGCCGAGCAGGAACACCACGAGGTTGCCGCCGCCCACGGAACGGGCGCGCAGCAGCCGCGGCGGCACCAGGGGTGCCTTCGTCCGTGCCTCGATGCGCACGAAGAGCACGGCCAGCGCGGCGCAGGCGGCCAGCAGGCCGACCGTCTGCGCCGACAGCCATCCGGCACGGGGTGCCTCGACGACGGCGTACACGCAGGCGAGGAGGGCGGCGGTGACGGTGAGCGCCCCGGCCGGGTCGTACGAGCGGGTCCGTGCCTCGGCGCGGCTCTCGCGCAGCAGCACCGGGCTCAGGGCGAGGAGCAGCAGCGCCACCGGCACGTTCAGGAAGAACACCCACTCCCAGCCGAGGACGTCGGTGAGCGGGCCGCCGATCAGCAGGGCGGCCGTGGCGCCGAACCCGCCGCTGCCCGACCAGAGGGCGAGGGCCTTGTTGCGTTCGGAGCCCTCCTCGAAGGTGTTCAGGAGGATGGAGAGCGCGGTGGGCGCCATGACGGCGGCCGACACTCCCTGTATCGCGCGGGCCGCCACCAGTACGCCCGCCGTCCAGGCGAACCCGCACAGCAGCGAGGACAGGCCGAAGAGCAGGGTGCCGGTCATGAACACCCGCCGACGGCCCAGCAGGTCGGCGATCCGGCCGCCGAGGAGCAGCAGCCCGCCGAAGCTGAGCAGGTAGGCGCTCATCACCCACTGGGCGCCGCCCGGGGAGAAGTCGAGTCCGTCGGTGATGGAGGGCAGCGCGAGCACGACGATCTGCGAGTCGAGGATCACCATGAACCCGGCCACGCAGAGCAGGGCGAGGGCACGCCAGCGGCGGGGATCGGGGGCGGTGGCGAACGCCGCTGAGGGGGTGGTGGCAGTCATGGCTCAGCTCCCCAGACGGAGGCCCGCGAGCCAGATGTCCGGCGTGCCCGGGGCCGGGTCCGGAGCGCAGGGCGTGCCCTGCGTACAGCCCACGGGCTGCCTGGGCGGGGCCAGAAGGGTAAGGAACTTCCAGGTGCGGCGCGTGGGGACGGTGGCGGTCATTGGAGCCTCCAGTGTCGGCATTGGCTCGTTCACCCCACCGACGAACCGCTCCTACGCCGATCGACACTCCGCGAGCCGCTTTTCCAGAAACCGTCGCTCGGCGTCGTTCTCCACCAGCTCCAGCGCCTTCCCGTACGCCTCCGCCGCCTCCCCCGTCCGCCCCATGCGGCGCAGGAGGTCCGCGCGGGTGGCGGGCAGCAGGTGGTAGCCCGCCAGGTCCCCCGCCTTCTCCAGCTCCGCCACCAGGGCCAGCCCCGCCTCGGGGCTCTCCGCCTTGCCGACGGCCACCGCTCGGTTCAGCCTCACCACCGCGGAGGGCACGAATCTCACCAGTTCCCCGTACAGCGCCGCGACATCGGCCCAGTCCGTCTCCTCGGCCGTGGCGGCGGTCGTGTGGCAGGCCGCGATGGCCGCCTGGATCTGGTACGGGCCGGGGTGCCCCCGGCGCAGCGCGGTCTCCAGCAGGGCGGCGCCCTCGTCGACCTGGGCCCTGTCCCATGCGGTACGGTCCTGGTCCTCCAGCGTGACCAGCTCTCCCGTGCCGTCCACCCGCGTGCCGCGTCGCGCGTCGTGCAGCAGCAGGAGCGCGAGCAGTCCGAGCACCTCGGGCTCGTCGGGCATGAGCCGGGCCAGGACGCGGGCGAGGCGAATGGCCTCCACGCAGAGGTTCGTACGCAGCAGGTCGGCGCCGGACGTGGCGGCGTACCCCTCGTTGAAGAGCAGGTACACCACGCCCAGCACACCTGTCGTGCGCTCGGGCAGCAGATGCGCGGGCGGCACCCGGTAGGGGATGCCGGCGTTGCGGATCTTCCGCTTGGCCCGGACGAGCCGTTGGGCCATCGTCGCCTCGGGGACGAGGAAGGCCCGGGCGATCTCGGGCGTGGTGAGCCCCGCGAGGGTACGCAGTGTCAGGGCGACGCGGGCCTCGATCGGCAGGGCCGGGTGACAGCAGGTGAAGATGAGCCGCAGCCGGTCGTCCTGTACGCCGCTGTCCTCCTCGTAGTCCGGGTCGTACGGTCCCTCGTTCCTGGCCAGCACCGCCACCTCCCGAAGTTTCGCCGCACCGACCGCTTCCCGGCGCAGCATGTCCAGGGCTCGGTTGCGCGCGGTCGTGGTCAGCCAGGCGCCGGGGCGGCGCGGCACTCCGTCGCGCCGCCACCGGTCGAGGGCCTGGGCGAAGGCGTCCTGTGCGCATTCCTCGGCGAGGTCCCAGTCGCCGGTCACCCGGATGAGGGTGGCGACGACCTGGCCCCATTCCTCGCGGAAGGCGGCGGCGACCGCCGCCTCGACGTCGTTCATGACCGGACCGGCCGCCTCCTCGCCTTCGTTCACTCCCAGACCGGACGCACTTCCACGGAGCCGCCGCCCAGCGCGGCCGGATGCCGTGAGGCGAGCGCGATGGCCTCGTCGAGGTCGGCGACCTCGATGATGTCGAAGCCCGCGATGTACTCCTTGGACTCGATGAACGGCCCGTCGCTGAGCAGGACTTCGTCGCCCTGGACGCGCACGGTGGTGGCGTCGGTGGCGGGCCGCAGCCGTGCGCCGCCCTGCACCACGCCGCTGGTGCGCACCTCGTCGATGTACGAGGTGAAGCCAGGGTCGTCGGCGATCTCCTCGGGGCTGAGTTCCACGCCGCCGACGGGGGTGCAGATGAACATCACGTACTTCATGACCGGTCCTCCGTGCCCGCGGCGATTCCGGCGTCGAACGGGACCGACGCGTGCTCGTGGACGATCAGCCACCGATCGCCGAAGTTGCGGTAGCCGGTGGTCGACCGCACCGTACTGTCCAGCGGCTCGCCCTCGACGCTCGTCGCGCGGATCCGGACGAGCGCGTGGCTGAACGCGATGCTCTCGTCCACCCGGACACGGAATTCGAGCACCTCGCGCTCCACGGGCCCGGTCACGGTGGAGAACCACCACTCCTGGGCCTTGCGGAGGGCGTCGGCCCCGCGCTCCTCCAGTCCGCTCATGGGATGGAACACCTCCACGTCCGGCGCGTAACAGGCCATCCTGCGGTCGATGTCCCCTTCGCGGGCGGCCCGCGTCAGCTCGTCGTCGAGGCGGCGGATCTCTCCCTCGGCGTCCTCGTCCTCCCAGAAGGCGCGCACCTCCATGGCCCCGATCGACGCCACGGGATGCTTCGCGGCCGCCTCGATCGCCTCCTCCATGCTGTCGCACTCGAGGATGTCGTACCCGGCGACGTACTCCTTCGTCTCCGCGAACGGCCCGTCGGTGCGCAGCACTTCGCCGCCGCGCACCCGTACGGTGACCGCCTCGGCGGGGAGCCGCAGCCGGTGGCCGTGCAGCCGTACGCCGCGCTGGGCGCTCAGCTCCTCGACCCACGGTTCGACGGGTGCCATGCCGGAGGCGTCGGCGGTGTCGTCACCGCAGACCAGCAGCATGTACTTCATGGTTCCTCCCGGTGCTCATGAGGTCCTCGCACCCAACCGACGAACGGACCGGCGCCGGATCGACACATCCCCATGATTACTTCGCCGGGCCGAGGTCACACGCTGAACGGCCGCTCCCGGGCGATGGTGGCGATCACAGGAACGGGGTGCCCGGATCGACTCCCGACAGGACCCGCCCGTAGATCTCCATGTTGGTGCTGGGGTTGACGAAGGAGTGCAGGCACAGGGCGTGGATATCGCGGGCGATGCGCTGCATGGGCACCTCCTGCTGGAGGGAGGAGGCACCGGCGGCGGAGGCGAGCAGGTCGACGGCCTCCTTGCAGATACGGGTCAGGTAGCCGCTCTCGGCACGGATCCTGGCCCGCTCCCGCGAGGTGTACGGGGCTCCGTCGCGGGCCTTGCTCTCGATCTCGGCCGTCAGCCGGGCGGCCAGCAGCTCGGCGCTGGAGATCTTCAGCTCGGCCTCGGCAGTCTGTAAGTGGGTGACCGTGGCCTCGTTCTGCCGCTCGTAGAAGGTGTACGTGATGCCGCGCCGGTGGATGCGCTCGCCGAATTCCGTCATCGCCGCCCGCGCCAGGCCCAGCGCCACCGGAGCCGCCCAGGCGCAGAACAGCGGCAGCACCGGCATGCGGTAGAACGGGTCGTCAGCGTTGGCCTTCGACGGGAACTGCCCGGCGAGCAGCGGCCCGACCGGAAGCATGCGGTGCGCCGGGACGGGAATGTCCCGGGCCACGACGGTGTTGCTGCCAGTACCGGCCAGACCCGTGACGTGCCAGTCGTCCAGGATCTCCAGCTCGGACATCGGGACGGCGGCCCACAGGATTTCCGGCGGCCCTTCCGGTGGCTGCCCGTCCGCCGTGGTGACCGCGGTCGTCAGCAGATGCCAGTCCGCGTGGTGGCAGCCGGTCGCGAAGGCGGAGGCGCCGTTCACCAGGTAGCCGCCGTCGTACGGCACCGCCGTGGCGCCGGGGACCAGCGTGCCGCCGATCCTGGCGTCCGGGCCGTTGGGGCCGGTGAAGAACTCGTCCTGCGCCTCGTCGGAGAAGAGCGCCGCGATGTACGAGACGCCCGCCTGACTCAGCGTCATCCACGCCGTCGAGGCGCACTCGGCGGCGATCTCGGCGAAGGCGTCGACCTGGGTGCGCAGCGGAGTCTGGTAACCGCCGTAGCGGCGCGGGACGTTCATACGGTGGATCCCGGTGCCGGTCAGCGCGGCGACGACCTCGTCCGGCACGCGGCGCTCGTGCTCGGCGCGCAGCGCGTTCTGCCGGATCAACGGCCGTAGTTCCCGTACGCGTTCGACGATCCCCCCGGTTTCAACCATGCCGACCACCGTCGCCCGAGGCCTCTCCCCTGTCAACGCCTTGGTATCCGGCCACCGCTGGAAGGGGTAGTGCTACAGTGCAATCAGCACATGTGTACGCCCCCTTCTTGGGCGCCGGTGCAAATTCCATCTCACTCAGCTGATTCGCCTGTCGTTTCCGACCGGCAGAGCAGCTTCTCAGCACCACCTCTCCCAGTACGGCCACGGGTGTTCCCGTCCGCCGTACGCACAGTGCGAGAGGTGATGTCTCCGCCGTGCCGGGGTGTGCCCATGCCACCCCTCCTTCGGCCTCTCCCCCTCCCTCATGACCTCATGACTTCGTCCGCGAAAGGACACCCACCATGACCACCACACTCGAACGCCCGGCGGCTCCCGTCACACAGGAGCAGGCCACCGGCGTACTCGACATCACCTCGAACGGGCAGGGCCACCTGCGTGCCAAGAGCCTGCTTCCCGGACCCGCCGACCTTCAGGTCTCCACCGCTCTGATCCGCCGCTACGGCCTGCGCAAGGGCGATCTCGTCGAAGGCGTACGCGGCCGGCAGCGCGCTCTCACGGAGGTCGAGCGGATCAACGGCCGCCCGGCCGAAGAGCCACGCCGCCGCCCGCACTTCCGTGACCTGACCCCGCTGCACCCGCGCGAGCGGCTGCGGCTCGAACACCCGGCGGGCGGTCTGACCACCCGCGTCATCGATCTGGTCGCGCCGATCGGCAAGGGCCAGCGCGGCCTGATCGTCGCCCCGCCCAAGACCGGCAAGACGGTACTGCTCCAGCAGCTGGCCGCCGCCATCGCCGACAACCACCCCGAGTGCCATCTGATGGTGGTACTCCTCGACGAGCGGCCCGAGGAGGTGACCGACATGCGCCGTTCCGTACGCGGTGAGGTGCTCGCCTCGACCTTCGACCAGTCACCCAAGCAGCACATCGCGCTCGCCGAGCTGGCCGTCGAGCGTGCCAAGCGGCTCGTCGAAGCGGGCCAGGACGTCGTGATCCTCCTCGACTCGCTCACCCGGCTGTGCCGGGCGCACAACAACGCGGCCGCCGCCGGTGGCCGCACCCTCAGCGGCGGCGTCGACGCGGCCGCGCTGCACGGGCCCAAGCGGCTCTTCGGCGCCGCGCGTCTCACCGAGGAGGCCGGTTCGCTGACCATCCTCGCCACGGCTCTGGTGGAGACCGGCTCCCGTGCCGACGACTTCTACTTCGAGGAGCTCAAGGGAACGGGCAACATGGAGCTCCGCCTGGACCGCATGCTCGCGTCCCGGCGGATCTACCCGGCCGTCGACATCACCCCGTCCGGCACCCGCCGCGAGGAACTCCTCATCCCCACAGGCGAGTTGACGGCCGTTCGAGGCCTGCGGCGCGCCCTGCTCTCCCGCGGCGACGGCCAGGCCGGGCTGGAGACCCTGCTGGACAGGATGCGGCAGACCCCGAACAACACGGCGTTCCTGCGGCAGATCCAGCAGACGGTGCCCACCGGCCAGTACCCGGCAGCCGGTCAGTAGGCCCGGTAGCCGGCCAGTAGACCCGGCAGCCGGTCAGTGGACCCGGTCGGCCTGGTCCGGCGAGTAGTGCCGGCCAGGACCGAGGCCGTTGCGGCATCCGGGTGCTCGATGCGTCCGTTCGGCGCGGGCATCCTGGCTTGCGACCTGCACGTTCCTACGTTTGCGGTATGACTATCGGATTCTCATCCCGCGTGGCTGTCTCCTGCTCCGCCGCCTGCGTCGTAGGGGCGCTGGCGCTCGCGCCTGGCCCGGCCGCGGCCCTCGCCGGGGCGGATGTGGCCGCCACCCGCTCGGGCGCCGACGCGGGCACCGCGGAAGCCGGGGCCCCGCCCAGCCCCGCGGCTCCGCGGCCGTCGGCGCTGGACCGGCCCGGTACTCAGGTACGGCCGCGGGCCGGCGCCCCCAAGGTGCCCCGGGACGTCTCCGCCCGGTCGTGGCTGGTGGCCGACGCCGATACCGGCGAGGTGCTGGCGGCACGCAACGCGCACGTCAAACTGCCGCCCGCCAGCACCTTGAAGACCCTCTTCGCGGTGACCGTGCTGCCGGTGCTGCCCCCGGCGGTCCGGCACACCGTCACGAAGAGGGAGTTGGCGGGGATCGGCGCCGGCAGCAGCCTGGTCGGGATCGCGGCGGGGCGCACCTACCGCGCGTCCGACCTGTGGCGGGGTGTCTTTCTGAACTCCGGCAACGACGCCGTCCGCGTCCTGGCCGAGATGAACGGCGGCTGGCGTACGACGGCCGCCCAGATGCAGGCCAAGGCCCAGGCCCTGGGCGCCCGCGACACGCGGGTCGTCTCACCCGACGGCTACGACGCGCCCGGGCAGGTGTCGTCCGCGTACGACCTGGCGGTCTTCGGGCGGGCCGGGCTGCGCAACGCGGACTTCGCCCGGTACTGCGCCACCGTCCGCGCGAGGTTCCCGGGCAAGGACTGGTCGTACGTCATCCAGAACACCAACCGCCTGCTGACCGGCGCCAACGGGGTCGCGCCCTATCGGGGACTCATCGGCGTCAAGAACGGATACACCTCCCACGCGGGCAACACGCTCGTCGCCGCCGCGCGCCGGGGCGGGCGCACTCTCGTCGTCACGGTCATGAACCCTCAGGCAGGCGGCGGATTCGCCGTGTACGAGGAGGCACGCTCGCTGCTCGACTGGGGTTTCGGGGCCGCCGGGCGTGTCGAACCGGTGGGCTCACTCGTGCCTCCGCGCCCCGCACCGCAGGCGGGCCCGGCGGCGCTGCCCGCGGCCATGACGGCCGGTGACGGCTCCAACGGATGGCTGACGGAAGCAGGTGTGATCGCGGGCGCCGCAGTTCTCGGCGCGTGTGCCGTGTCCTTGGCCCTGCGCCTCCACGGCGGACGGTTCACCCGCGGCTGACCGACGGGCAGTCCGAGCAGCAGGCCCAAGGTGATCCACACGTACGCGTTGCTGCCGACGAAGCCGCCGATACCCGACGCGTCGTCGAACCACAGCCACACCACGCTGCTGCACAGCAGGACGTACGCGGCACCCGCGAGCCACAGCAGCCGTCCGCGCCGGAGCCCCTCCTCGACCAGGATCGCGAACGACGGCAACAGCCACACCAGATGGTGCACCCAGGTGATCGGGCTGACGAGGCAGGCGGCGAGCCCGGTGAGCGCGAAGGCGCCGAGGAAGTCGTCCACGGCGAGGGCGCGGTGCGCGCGCCAGGCCCAGACGGCGAGGACGACCAGCGCCGCCAACACCCAGGCGGCGCGGCTCGGTTCGGCCGGATCGGCGAGCCGGGCCAGTACGCCTTGCAGCGACTGGTTGGAGACGTAGGCGAGGCGGCCGATACGGGTCGTGTCCCAGACCGCGTCGGTCCAGTAGAAGCGGGAGGCGTCCGGCGCGGCCCAGAACGCCAGAGCGGTGGCGGTCGCGGCGACGGCCGTCGCGATCCCGGCGGCGCGCGGGCGCCGGGCGAGCAGCAGGAGAACGATGAAGATCGCGGGCGTGAGTTTGACGGCGGCGGCGAGGCCGATGCCGAAGCCCGCCCAGCGGCCGCGGCCGGTGGACAGCAGCCAGGCGTCGCCGAGAACGAGGGCCAGCAGCAGGAGGTTGACCTGGCCGAAGCTGAAGGTGTCGCGCACCGGTTCCAGGAGCGCGAGCAGACAGACGACCACGGCGAACCCGAACCAGCCGTGCCTACGGAGCCGTTGCGGCGCCAGGACGTGCAGGACGAAGGCCGTCGCGGCGAGGTTGAGCAGCAGCCCGACGGCGATCGCGGTGTGCAGCCCCAGCAGCGCCATCGGCAGCATGCTGACCGCGGCGAACGGCGGATACGTGAAGCCGTACTCCGTCCCCGGCACCCGGTAGTCGTAGACGCTGCCGCCGTGATGGATCCAGGCGTCGACCGCGCCGTGGTAAACGCGCAGGTCGAACCAGTCCCGCAGGAGCGGCACGGTCGCCGTGAAGAGGGCCACGGCGGTGGCGAGGGCGAGGGCGAACAGCAGCCGCCCCCGGTCGGTGCGCGGAAGCCTCATGCCGTCCTCTCCAGGGCGGGTGCGGTCGACGTCTGGTGGGCCTGCCAGAGCACGACCAACGCGAGCATCCCGCCCGACACGGCCAGGGCCAGCTGGTCCGCGTCGGGCGGGGCTCCGCTCGGCAGGACGGCGAGCGCGAGGACTCCGCTCACGGCGGCGACCCGGTGACGTACGGACGTGCTGGGCGCGCCCGCGGCGATGAGGAACAGCCCCCACAGTGCGTACCAGGGACGGATGGCCGGGCCGAGTACGGCCACCGCCGCCAGGCTGAGGCCCAGTGCGTAGACGGGGCTGAGGCGGGGGCGGCGCAGCCATATGGCGAGTACGGCGACGACGGTGGCCGCGAGACCCAGAGCGTGCCAGGCGGGCAGGGCGAAGGGGGCGAGATCGCTGCCCAGGTCCTGGAGGAGGGCGCCGGTGGCGCGGCCGAGGACGCTCGTGGGCGACCAGTTGTGCGGCGATATGGGTGTCTTCAGCGCGCTGACCCAGCCATATCCCGTACCGGCCGCGGCGGTTGCGGCGACGGTGGTGGCGAGCGCGGCGGCCGTAGTCGTCGAGAGTGCCTTCACCATCCCGCGCCCGGCGCGCGGTTGGAGTGCGACGACGGCCGCGAGGCCCAGCACCGCGGGGACCTTGACCAGGGCGGCGAGCGTGATGAGTACGGCGCCCAGGACCGGCCACCGGCCGAGCGCGGCCACCAGGCCGGCCCCCAGCAGGCCGAGCATGACGGCGTCGTTGTGGGCTCCGGCGACGAGGTGCAGCAGGACGAGCGGGTTGAGCGCGCCGAGCCACAGCGCGGCGGCCGGGTCGGCGCCGCTGTGCCGGGCCAGCCTCGGCAGCGCCGCCGCCATCAGTGCCACGCCGAGCAGCGCGACGACCCGCATCCCGAACAGTCCGGCCGGTACCTCGCCTCGCGTCAGGCCGGACAGCGTGGAGGCGACGGCGAGGAAGGCGGGACCGTACGGGGTCGCGGTCTGCCGCCACACTGGCGCCACCTCGTCCGCGAGCGGCCCGCCGAGCATCGCGGGTCCGTGCGTGTACACGTCGATGTGCGCGTCGACCATCGCGCCCTGTGCCAGATAGCTGTAGACGTCCCGGCTGAACAGGGGTGGCGCGAGCAGCAGCGGTGTGGCCCAGACGGCCAGCACGACCCCCAACGCCCGTGGACTCGGCGGCTCGGGCCCTCTGATCACCCGCCCGAGCAGGGCCCAAGCGGCGATGAGCAGCACCACTCCGAAGTACACGCCGACCAGCCCGAGGGCCGCCCGGCCGGACGCCAGGCTCGGCAACTCCCGCACGGGCAGGGCGCCGGCCGTCTCACCTCCCGCCGCGAGTACGCCCGAACCTATGAGCCCGAGGAGCTGACAGCGACGCAGATCGACGGAGAAACCCTTGGCCAACACTCGGCAAGCGTGTCAATGCGGGGTGGCCGGAAAGCGACACACTTCTCTCCGAGGGGCAGCCGCAGCGTGTCGGCCGTCTGACTGGACGGCACCTGCTCCTTCGTGTCGTGTCCGGGAACCACCTGTCTTGTCGGGGGATCCCTGTCTTGTCCGGGCGCCCCTGTCCTGTCCGCGCACCCCTGTCTTGTCCGGGCATCCTCTGCGGCCGGGTCCGTCGGGTCACCGCTAGAACACCGAGAGTCCGGTGAGGGTCGTGAAGCGGTCCAGGGCGGCCACGCCCGCCACCGAGTTGCCCACTTCGTCCAGGCCGGGGCTCCATACGCAGAGCGTGCAGCGGCCGGGGACGACAGCGATGATGCCGCCGCCGACTCCGCTCTTGCCCGGGAGGCCCACGCGGTAGGCGAAGTCGCCCGCGGCGTCGTACGTTCCGCAGGTGAGCATGATCGCGTTGACCTGCTTGGCCTGGCTCTGGGTCAGGAGGCGGGTGCCGTCGGCGCGGATGCCGTGGCGGGCGAGGAAGCTGGTGGCGAGGGCGAGGTCGGCGCAGGAGGCCTCGATGGAGCACTGGTGGAAATACTGGTCCAGGAGGACCGGGACCGGGTTCCCGATGTTCCCGTACGACGCCATGAAGTGGCCGAGCGCGGCGTTGCGGTTGCCGTGGGCTGCCTCCGAGGCGGCGATGTCCTTGTTGATGGCGAGGTCCGCGTTGCCGCTCTCCGCGCGCAGGAAGTCGAGGAGGGTGGCCGCCGCGTCGCCGGTCTGGGTGTGGAGGCGGTCGGTGACGACGAGCGCGCCGGCGTTGATGAACGGGTTGCGCGGGATGCCGTTCTCGTACTCCAGCTGCACCAGCGAGTTGAAGGGGTTGCCGGAGGGTTCGCGGCCGACGTGCTCCCACAGTGTGTCGCCCTCGTGTGCCAGGTCCAGGGCGAGGGTGAAGACCTTGGTGATGGACTGCGCGGAGAACGGCTGGCGCCAGTCCCCCACTCCGTACACCGTGCCGTCCAGCTCCGCGACAGCCATGCCGAAACGGCGCGGGTCGCATTGCGCGAGCGCCGGAATGTAGTCGGCGGGGCGGCCGCGGACCGGGGTGTTCTCGATCTCGGCCGCGATGCGGTCCAGGAGGGGCTGGAAGGTCAGGGACGAGGTCATGATCACCATTGTGCCGTGGCGCTCCGCTGGGTTGGGCGTGGTTGGGTTGTTGTTTGGGTGCGGGTTTGTGGGGGCTGGGCGCGCAGTTCCCCGCGCCCCTGGGTTGGTTGTGGGGCGGGGACGTACCGGGACATCCGAGCGCCACTCTGAGGTAGTCGGGTCGGCCGGGAAGCGCGGCGCTCGGACATCCCGCCACGTCCCCTCACGCCGAAGGCCGGGTGCGGACGAGTGGGGGCTGGGGCTACGGCCCGCCCCGTCAGGGGCGCGGGGAACTGCGCGACCAGCCCACGAGGACCGGCAGTGTGAGAACCGACGCAAGCCACCCCATCTTTTAGGGGCGCGGGGAACTGTGCGACCAGCCCCCACCCACCCGCAGCGAACACACCACCCAGCACCACCCTCCCCTTCAGCCGGCCTGGGCCCCCGCCAACACCTCCGGACGGAGCAGCGCGGCCAGGCGGTCGGCCGGCAGCAGGCCCTTTTCCAGGACGAGTTCGGCGACGCCGCGCCCCGTCGCGAGGGCTTCCTTCGCGATGTCGGTCGCCGCCGAGTAGCCGATGTGGGGGTTGAGCGCGGTGACGAGACCGATGGAGTTTTCGACGGCCGTGCGGAGCACCTCCGTGTTGGCCGTGATTCCGGCGACGCACCGCTCGGCGAGCGTCAGGCAGGCGGCGCGCAGATGCGTGATGCTCTCGGAGAGCGAGTGGAGGATGATGGGCTCGAAGGCGTTCAGCTGGAGCTGGCCGGCCTCAGCAGCCATGGTGATCGTGACGTCGTTGCCGATCACCTCGAAGGCGACCTGGTTGACGACCTCGGGGATCACCGGGTTCACCTTGCCCGGCATGATGCTCGAACCGGCCTGCACGGGCGGCAGGTTGATCTCGTTCAGGCCCGCGCGCGGCCCGGAGGAGAGCAGGCGCAGGTCGTTGCAGCTCTTGGAGAGTTTCACCGCGATCCGCTTCAGCACCCCGGACATCTGGACGAAGGCCCCGCAGTCCTGCGTGGCCTCGACGAGGTTGGCGGCGGTGACCAGCGGCAGCCCGGTGATGTCCGCGAGGTGCCTGCGCGCGGCCTCGGCGTATCCCGCTGGAGCGTTGAGGCCGGTGCCGATGGCGGTCGCGCCCAGGTTGATCTCGTGGATCAGCTCGACGGCCTCGGCCAGTCGGCTGCGGTCCTCGTCCAGCATCACCGCGTACGCCGAGAACTCCTGCCCGAGCGTCATCGGCACGGCGTCCTGCAGCTGCGTACGGCCCATCTTCAGGACGTCGCGGAACTCGAGGGCTTTGGCCGCGAAGGCGTCCTGCAGTACGGCCATCGCCTTGAGCAGCTCGCCTACCGCGAAGACCGTGGCGACCTTGACGGCGGTCGGGTAGACGTCGTTGGTGGACTGGCCGAGGTTGACGTCCTCATTCGGGTGCAGGAACTCGTACTCGCCCTTGGTGTGGCCGAGGAGCTCCAACGCCCTGTTTGCGACCACCTCGTTGGCGTTCATGTTGGTCGAGGTGCCGGCCCCGCCCTGGATGACGTCCACGACGAACTGGTCGTGCAGCTTCCCCTCCCTGATCTCCCGGCAGGCCTCGACGATGGCGGCCGCCTTGCGCGGTTCCAGCAGGCCGAGTTCCTCGTTGGCGCGGGCGGCGGCCTCCTTGACGGCGGCGAGCGCGTCGATCAGGTGCGGGTACGCGGAGATCGGCGTCCCCGTGATGGGGAAGTTCTCCTTGGCGCGCAGGGAGTGGACACCCCAGTACACCTCGGCGGGGACGTCACGGTGGCCGAGCAGGTCGTGCTCACTGCGGACGGTCATGTCGGTGCGGGTCTTCCTTCTGGAGTCTGGAGTGGGTGAGCTGGAATGGGTGAGTTGGGGCGGTCGGGACCCGGCGGAGTGGGGGGAGTCAGGCGTACGTTCCGGGGGATTCCTGAGTCTGCGTGAGCGGGTCGAGCGCCCGCGTCGGCCGGATGCTGCCGACCACCGCGCCGCCCCCGAGAAGTGGCGCCCCACCGAACTCGGCGAGCGCGGCCGGGTCGACGCCGCAGCGCACGAGCGCCGCCGCGGTCACCGGCACGCGCGCCCGGTCCGCCCCGTCCGCGATCTTCACGGCGACGGCCCGGCCGTCCGGAAGGGCCGCGACCTGCACCCCTTCGAAACCGTCCTTGGTGAGCAGCCCCGGCACGGCCCGCATCAGCGCGGCGACATCGCGGCCCGAGCCAGACGCCATCTCGGCGTGCGCGCGCATCGCTTCGGCCACCCGAGCCTCCGGCGTGCCGGGCGGTGCCGTCGTGATCCGGGCGGCGGCGCGCGCGAGCCCGTGCAGAGAGACGGAGAACAGCGGAGCTCCGCAGCCGTCGACCGTCACCTTCGCGATGGCCTGACCGGTCAGGTCCTCGACGATCTCCGCGATCGCCTGCTGGAGCGGGTGCGCGGGGTCGAGGTAGTCGTCGAGCGACCAACCGTTCAGGCGGGCCGTGTAGAGCATCGCCGCGTGCTTGCCCGAGCAGTTCTGGGCGAGTCTCGACGGCAGCCGGCCCGTGCGGATCCAGTCCTCCCGGACGACCGGGTCGAAGGGCAGGTCGGTGACGTTGCGCAGATCGTCCTCGGCGAGTCCGGCGAGCTCCAGGATCCGCCGGGTCCCGGCGAGATGCCGTTCCTCGCCGGAGTGGCTGGCGGCGGTCAGCGCGAGCAGGTCGCCGTCGAGCGGCAGCCCGGCCCGCACCATTGCCACGGCTTGCACGGGTTTGAGCGCCGAGCGCGGGTAGAAGGCCGCCTCGATGTCGCCGATCTGCAGTTCCACGCTCCCGTCGGGGGCGAGCACGACAACGGAGCCGTAATGGACGCCCTCGATGACATCGCCGCGTACGAGATGGGCGACGGGCGCGTGCAGCGGTTCCCGGATGGAGGGTGCCTCGGCGAGTGAACTGCCGAAGTCAGCGAGTGTGTTGAGGCGGCTCACGCGTCCGCCCCGGCCTTTCGCATGGCCGCCACCCGGCCGCGTACGCCGTACCAGCCCGCCACCAAGGCCGCCACGATCAGCGGCACACACAGCACCGTCGTGCGTCCCGCTCCCCCGTCGGCGTACATCAGTACCAGCACGGAGGCGAGGAAGCAGAGCGTGACGAGTTCGGTCCAGGGCGAGCCGGGGAGCCGGTAGCTCGGCCGTTCCAGTGCGCCGTCCTCCGACTTCCGCCAGAACTGCAGGTGACAGATCATGATCATGCCCCAGGTGGCGAGGATGCCGATGGCCGCGAAGTTCAGCACGATCTCGAACGCGTCGGCGGGGACGACGAAGTTGAGCCCGACACCGAGCACACACATTCCGCTGGTGAGCAGGATGCCGCCGTACGGGACCTGACTGCGGCTCATGACCCCTGTGAAGCGGGGCGCGGAACCGGACATCGCCATGGAGCGCAGGATGCGGCCGGTGGAGTACAGCCCGGAGTTGAGCGACGACATGGCCGCCGTGAGGACGACGAGGTTCATCACGCCGCCGGCCGCCGGGATGCCGATGTTGGAGAGCACGGTGACGAACGGGCTCTCCCCGCCGGTGTACTTGTTCCACGGCAGCAGCATCGAGAGCAGCAGCACGGAGCCGACGTAGAAGAGACCGACGCGCCACATGATGGAGTTGATGGCCTTCGGCATGATCTTCTCGGGGTTCTCGGTCTCGCCCGCCGCGACGCCGACCAGTTCGACGGAGGCGTAGGCGAAGACGACGCCCTGGATGATCAGGAGCATCGGCAGCAGGCCGTTGGGGAAGACGCCGCCATTGTCGGTGATCAGCGAGGGGCCCGGGGTCGTCCCGTCGACCTGGCGCTGGGTGACCAGCAGGAAGATTCCGATGAGCATGAAGGCGACGAGCGCGCCGACCTTGATGATCGCGAACCAGAATTCCAGCTCGCCGAACATCTTCACCGAGATGAGGTTCACGGTGAGGACGACGGCGAGCGCGATGAGCGCCAGCACCCACTGCGGGATGTCGGAGAACATGCCCCAGTAGTGGGTGTAGACGGCCACCGCGGTGATGTCGGCGATGCCGGTGGTGGCCCAGTTGAGGAAGTACATCCAGCCCGCGACGTACGCGCCCTTCTCGCCGAGGAACTCCCGGGCGTACGACACGAAGGCGCCGGACGAGGGCCGGTACAGGACGAGTTCGCCGAGGGCCCGGACGACCAGGAAGGCGAAGACACCGCAGACGGCGTAGGCGATGAAGAGGGAGGGGCCGGCTTCGGCGAGGCGGCCGCCGGCTCCGAGGAAGAGGCCCGTGCCGATGGCTCCGCCGATGGCGATCATGTTGACGTGGCGGGACTTCAGGGACTTGCTGTACCCGGCGTCTCCGGCGTCGACATGACCGGCCGGTTTCCGTATCTCTTCTTCGAGGGACTGCTCGCTCACGCCTGGGGTCCGCCTTCCGTGGGTGGTGCTGTGGGGGATTCCGTGGGGGGATCCGTGTGGTCCGTGCGCTCGGGGCGCACGATCTCGGTGAGGGTCGTCTCGACGCGGTCGAGGTGGTGGGCCATGGCCTCGGTCGCGTCGTGTTCGCTGCCGTCGATGAGGGCCTCGACGATGGCGCGGTGCTCGCGGTTGGACTGCTCACGGCGGCCGCCGAGCTCGTTGAGGAACGCCGACTGGCGGGCCAGCGCGTCCCGGATCTCCTCGATCACGCGACGGAAGACCGGGTTCTGGGCGGCCTGCGCGACAGCCAGGTGGAAGAGCGTGTCCATGGCCACCCACGCGGTGGTGTCGGTCTCACCCTCCATCCGGTCGAGGAGATGGGCCAGGTGATCGAGGTCTTCGGGTGTGCGGCGCACGGCGGCGTAGCCCGCGACCGGAATCTCGACGTGGCGCCGGACCTCGAGGAGGTCGCTGGCCGCGTAGTCGCCGAAGGTGGGGTCGTCGACCGGCCCGTTCGACACGACGAACGTGCCCTTGCCGGTACGGGAGACGGTCAGGCCCATCGTCTGCAGGGCCCGCAACGACTCGCGGAGCACCGGCCGGCTGACCTCCAGCCGCCGGCACAGCTCCGCCTCGGAGGGCAGCTTGTCCCCCACGGCGTACTCACCGCGCTCGATGGCACCGCGCAGATGCCCGAGCACCGCTTCCATGGCGCTGACACGCCTCGGCACCGAGCCAGCTGTCTGGCTGTCTGACAGGTTCACGGGGGTGATCCTCCGGGGAACGGGAGGCGCCTGTCAAGGATGGGAGGCCGGAACGCCGCCCTCGCCCCTACCTCCCGCTCAGCGCACGCCCGCGCCCAGCAGCCCGAACAGCAGCAGACCGACCACGATCCGGTAGATCACGAACGCGTTGGTCGACACACCCGCTGCGCCCGGGTGTGACGCCGAGAGCTACACCCAGAGGGCCTCAGCCACCGAAACGCCCACAAACGCCGCACCCAGCCCAGCGACCACACTCGCGATGACGTTGACGGCTGCGTAGAAACGGGCCCCGTCCTCGGCGAGACGCAGCGTCTCGAAGGAGAAGGTCGAGTACGTGGTCAGCGCCCCGCACAGGCCCGTTCCCACGAGGAGCTGCAGGTCGGAAGAGGCCGCGCCCGCCGCGGCCGCGCCCGTCAGCGTGCCCAGGACCAGACAGCCGACGACGTTCACGGTGAAAGTGCCCCAGGGGAAGACCGTGTCGTGCCGGGCCTGCACCGCGCGGTCGGTGAGATAGCGCAGGGGCGCGCCGACCATTCCGCCGACGATCACCAACACCCAGTTCACAACTACTTCTTACCTTTCCCGCCCGTGTCACCGGAGGCGAGGTCGCGGCCGACGTACCTGATGACCTCGCAGTCGTCGAGGATCACCAGCCCCTCCCCCACCAGCTCGTCGAGCTGCGGCAGGAAGGCGCGTACGCGTTCTTCCGTGTCCACGATGACGATGGCCACCGGCAGGTCCTCGCTCAGGGACAGCAGCCGTGAGGTGTGGATCAGCGAGGAGGCGCCGAATCCCTCGATACCGCGGAACACGCTGGCGCCCGCGAGGCCCGCGGCGCGCGCCCGGTGCACGATCTGCGAGTACAGCGGCTTGTGGTGCCAGGTGTCGTTCTCGCCGATGAAGATCGTCACCCGTAGGGCGTCACCCGTCAGCCTCGTCGTCATCGCCGCCGCCTCCATGCCAGTACTCGGCGCGCCGCCGTCACCGCGAGCCACACCGCCGCGAGCGCCGCGACGAGGGTCGCGGCCAGGTACGCGAGGCCCGTCCGCGGATGGCCCGCGTCGACCAGTTTCTGGATGTCGACGGCGTACGTCGAGAAGGTGGTGAAGCCGCCGAGCACTCCGGTGCCGAAGAAGGGGCGTACGAGCCGGTGGGCCGCCCACACGTCGCTGATCACGACCATGAAGACGCCGATCACGAAGCACCCGACGACGTTGACCCAGAGGGTGGTCCACGGGAAGTCGCCCGTCCGCGCGGGCCAGAGCAGGGCGGCCCCGTAGCGCGCGGAGGCACCGAGCGCGCCGCCTGCCGCGACCACCGCCACGGCGGGCCCCTGCCCGTGCCAGACGGAGGGCCGCCGGGCGGGCGCGCGGAGTTCCGCGGGTTCGTCCACCGTCTCGGACTGGGGGGCGGTCATGTGCGTATGTCTCCTGGTCGTGGCAGGAGATCAGGCTAACTCCGTCGGGTCAGGAGGCGCCCGACGCCTCCCGTTCGATGAGCTCGAACCGGGCCGCCATCGCCGCCTGGAGCGCCTGGGCCGCCGACAGCGGGCGGACCATGACCATGAGGTCGTCGATGCGGCCGTTCTCGTCGAAGTGCAGGAAGTCGCAGCCCTGGATCGCGCGGTCGCCCACGCGCGCCTCGAAGACGAGGGCCAGGTCGCGGCCGTCCGGGTTCGCGATCTCGCGGACGTACCGGAAGTCCTCGAAGACGCGGATGACGGCGCCCAGGATCGCGGCGGTGATCGCCTTGCCGGCGTACGGCTTGAAGACCACGGGGCTGGTGAACACGACGTCCTCGGCGAGCAGGTCGACGACGGCAGCGTGGTCGCCGTCCTCGACCGCCTTGCGGAAGGGGTTCATGGCTCACCTCATAGTCAATTTGTTGAGTAGGTGCGTCGTACAGTACGTTCCTTGTATGGCACTGCGCAACGCTCTGTTGGCCACACTTCTCGACGGCGAGGCGTCCGGCTACGACCTGGCGAAGACCTTCGACGCGTCGGTCGCCAACTTCTGGATGGCGACGCCCCAGCAGCTGTACCGCGAACTGGACCGCATGGCCTCCGAGGGGCTGGTCGCGGCCAGGGTCGTACGCCAGGAGCGCAGGCCGGACAAGCGGATCTTCCGGCTGACGGAGGCGGGCCGGCGTGCGCTGCGCGACTTCACCGCCGAGCCGCCCCGGCCCACCGCGATGCGCGACGAGCTGCTGGTCAAGCTCCAGGCCGTGGACGAGGGCGACGAGGCGGCCGTCCGCGCGTCCCTCGAGGAACGCGTCGAGTGGGCACGGGCGAAGCTGGCCCGGTACGAACGGCTTCGGCTGCGGCTGCTGGACGGCGGAACCGAGGAGGAGCATCTGGCCCGGGCCGAGCGGGTGGGCCCGTATCTCACTCTGCTGGGTGGCATCGCGTTCGAGACGGAGAACATCAGCTGGGGCGAGCGAGTGCTCACGATCCTGGAGCGGCGGGCGGCGACGCGCGAGATCGGGTGACGGCGGGCGCGTACATCCGGTGACGGCGGGTGCGTACATCCGGTGACGACCGAGGTATGTACGTAGGAACCACCGACCCGGAGGTGCTGTCGTGCACTACCCACTGACCGTCCGCGACTTCCTCGACCGCGCGGTCCATGTCTATCCGGACCGCGTCGCGGTCGTCGACGAAACGGAGCAGCCGGGGCCCAGCCTCGGCGAGCTCACATACGGGGAGCTCGCGGCGCTCGCCCGCGCGCAGGCCGCCCGGCTCGACCGGCTGGATGTCCCGGTGGGCGGTCGTGTCGCGGTGGTCTCGCAGAACTCGGCGCGGCTGCTGACCTCGTTCTTCGGTGTTTCGGGCTGGGGGCGCGTGCTGGTGCCGGTGAACTTCCGGCTGACGCGGCCGGAGATCGACTACATCGTCCGGCACTCCGGCGCCTCGGTCGTCTACGCGGACGCGTCCTGCACGGACGTGCTCGACACGCTCGACGTCAAGCACAAGTTCGTGCTCGGCGAGAACGACGACGAGGAGCTCTTCCTGCACGGCACCGAGCCGCGGGAGTGGGCCGAGCCGAACGAGGGCGCGACGGCCAGCGTCAACTACACGTCGGGAACGACCGCCCGCCCCAAGGGAGTTCAGCTGACGCACCGCAATCTGTGGCTGAACGCGACCGTGTTCGGTCTGCACACCACGATCAGCGACCGTGATGTCTATCTGCACACCCTGCCGATGTTCCACGCCAACGGCTGGGGCATGCCGTACGGCGTCACGGGGGTCGGCGGCCGCCACATCGTGCTGCGCCAGGTCGACGGCACCGAGATCCTGCGCCGCGTCGAGCGGCACGGTGTCACGCTGATGTGCGCGGCACCCGCCGTCCTGAACGCCGTGCTCGACGCGGCGGCCGACTGGGACGGCGAGATCCCCGGCCGCGACCGGGTGCGTATCGTCTGCGCGGGCGCGCCGCCGCCGACCCGCACCATCGAACGCGTGATGGGCGAACTGGGCTGGGAGTTCATCCAGATCTACGGGCTCACCGAGACCTCACCGCTCGTCACGGTCAACCGCGGTCGCGCGGAGTGGGACGACCTGGAGCCCACCGAGCGAGCCCGCCGGCTCGGGCGGGCGGGGGTGCCCGCCCTCGGCGTACGGGTCGACGTGGATGTGGACGGCGAGGTGCTCACCGCCTCGAACCACAACCTGGACGGCTACTTGGACCAGCCCGAGGAGACGGAGAAGGCGCAGGCGGGCGGCTGGTTCCACACGGGGGACGGCGGATACCTCGACGACGAGGGTTATCTGGTGATCTCCGACCGCAAGAAGGACGTCATCATCTCGGGCGGCGAGAACGTCTCGTCGATCGAGGTGGAGGACGTGATCACCTCGCATCCGGCCGTGCGCGAGGTCGCGGTCATCGGCATTCCGGACGCCAAGTGGGGGGAGCTGGTCACCGCGCTGGTCGTGACGGCGGATCAATCGCCCCTGTCTGCCGACGAGTTGATCGCACACTGCCGGACGCGGCTGGCCGGCTTCAAGTGCCCGAAGCGGGTCGACTTCGTCGAGTCGCTGCCGCGTACGGCGACCGGGAAGCTGCAGAAGTTCAAACTGCGCGAGCCGTTCTGGCGGGAGTGATGTCCATCTGATGCCCGAATGACAACGGGGCCCGCCGCTCAGCGGGCCCCTCGTCACGCCGTCACCGGCGTCCGGCCGACGACGTCACACCGTCAGCGGCGGTTGAACAGCGACATCGCCGGAAGCGCCCTGTCGTCGTAGCCGAACAGCGCCTGGTTCTCCCAGCCGTTGCCGGAGGCGGCGTCGGTCGGGTCCCAGCCGTTGCCGTTGACCGCGGTCCAGGTGGACTCCCAGTAGAAGATTCCGAGGCCGCGACCGTTCGGAACGGCTTCCACGATGTTCATCACGTCCCGCAGCCACGCCGACTGACCGGCTGTGGTGGCGGGGTAGCCGGACACCAGCTCACTGGACAGGTCGATGATGTTCTCGAACGAGTCGTCGCTGTCCAGACGGAACGGGTAGGCCGTCTCGGCGAGGAAGACCGGCTTGCCGTAGCGCGACGCCGCGTCGTCCAGGGTCGTCTGGAAGTCGGCGAGCGAACCGTGCCAGTAGCCGTAGAACGACAGGCCGATGGCGTCGAACTTCACGCCGTTGGAGACCGCGCTGTCGAACCACCAGCGGGTGCCCGACAGGTCGCCGCCCTTGGCGAGGTGCAGCGCCACGGTCGTGCCGGAGTTGACGGCCTTGACCGCGTCGTAGCCGGAGTTGAGCAGGCCTGCGAGCTGCGACCAGTTGTTGGTGGAGCCCTCGTTCCAGAGCATGCCCCCGTTGATCTCGTTGCCGACCTGCACCATGTCGGCCGTGGTGCCCTGCGCCTTCAGGGCGTTGAGGACGTCGTACGTGTGGTTGTAGACGTCGGTCCTGAGCTGGCTGTACGAGTGTCCGGCCCAGGCGGCGGGCTTGGACTGGGCGCCAGGGTCGGCCCAGGTGTCCGAGTAGTGGAAGTCGACGAGGAGCTTCATGTTCTGCGCCTTGACACGCTTGGCCATCGCCAGCACGCGCGCCTTGTTGTTGTAGCCGTCGGCGGGGTTCACCCACACCTTGAGGCGCGCGTAGTTCTGCCCGGCGGACTTGAGGATGGTGAGCGCGTCGCCGGTCGTGCCGGAACTGTTCTTGTAGACGCCGCCCTTTGCCTCGCTCTTGGCGAGTGACGAGACGTCAGAGCCCTTGATCGGCAGGCTCGCCGTGCCCGACGCGAAGGTCAGGTCGTCGACGTTGATCCAGTTGCCCGCCTTGGCATCGGAGTTGATGCTGATCGTGCACTGGTTGTTCGTCACCGCGACGGGCACGACGATGCGGATCCAGCCGCTCGCCGAGACCGGCAGATCGGTGCGCTGCTGCGAACCGCCGCAGTTCTTCAGCGCGATGTACGCGGAGTTCTGGCCGCCGCCGGAGCGCACCCAGGCGGTGAGCTTGTAGTTCCCGTTGGTCAGCCCGTCGAGGTACTGGTACGTCTCCACCTTGTAGGCGGCGGACGAGTAGTGACTCAGGCGGTAACTCCCGCCGTGGCCACCGGACTCCGTGAAGGAGGCCGCGTTCTGGCCGCCCGCGGAGTACGTGGACCAGCCGGTCGGGGTCGTCGTGCCGGTGCCGTTCGACTCGAAACCGCCGTTGGTGAGCGTGGAGGCGGCGTTGGCCGAGCCGGCGGGGAGCGTGGTGAGTGCCAAGCCCGCGAAGAGCGGTATCAGCAGTGCCCTGAGGGCGCGTCTCGCGTGGAACATCGTCGTCCCTTCGACGAAGGCGGGGAGACCTGGGGGTGTGTGGCGGCGCCGTGCCCGAAGGCTCACCAGTCGGATTAGCCAACCGTAGTGATCCTGTGGCAGAGTGTGACGTGCACGCCCGGCGCCCAGGCGACGTCGGGCACCCTCCCCGGTCAGGACCTGTGTGCCTGATCGGTCAGCGTCCGGAGGGACGTGCCACGCGGGCCGACGGACTCGTCCATCGGTACCAGGGCACGAAGGCGATTGGCTCACATCCCTGAGCAACGCAGGGGGGTCCCTAAGCCAATCAGAGACGCTTGAACACGGCGCCGCCAGGACCGGCCGGATGTCCCCCCGGAATCCGGCCGGGGTCTGTGGGGGTGGATCAGCCATCGAGCTTCACGACCCGGACTCCGCCCGCGGGCACGCCCAGGTGGCCGGCGGCCCGTTCGCCGGTCAGCAGCTCGGTGCCATGTGCGTCGAGCGGCACCTTGGCGTCGGCGGCCGAGTGGTTGATCGCGAAGAGGAACGTGCCCGACTCGCCGGTGCGGCGCACCACTTCGACGTCGCGCGGCAGGTCGGCGCGCGGCGCGATCCGCGCGTCGTCGACCGCCCAGCCGATCAGGGCGTCGAGGCCCTGGGCCCCGAGGCGCGTGGACACGTACCAGGCCGAACCTTCGCCGAGGCGGTGCCGGGTGACGGCCGGCTGACCTGCGGCGAGCCCGTCGGCGTACGTCCACACGGTCTCGGCGCCGCGCGGCACCACGAACTCGGTCCACACGTCGCCGGCGAGCTCGGAGCCGTCCGGGCCGGTGATGCGTACCAGTTCGCCCTGGAGCAGCGGCGAGAACTCCTCGACCGTGAGGCCGAGTACGTCCCGCAGCGGGCCGGGGTACGCGCCGTCGTGCACGGCGTCGTGCTCGTCGACGATGCCGGAGAAGTACGAGACGACGAGGGTGCCACCGTTCTCGACGTACTCGCGCAGGTTGTTCCCCGCGGCCTCCGTCATCAGGTAGAGCGCGGGCACGACGACAAGGGGATACGCCGACAAGTCGGCTTCCGGGTGGGCGAAGTCGACCGTGAGGTGACGGTCGTAGAGGGCCTCATAGAACGCGTCGGCGCGCTCGCGCGGGTCGTGGTCCTCGCTCGGGCGCCACGCCAGGTTCTGCGCCCACCAGGAGTGCCAGTCCCACAGCACGGCGACGTCGGCCTGCGTCCGGGTGCCCTGCACGGAACTCAACGAGTCGACGGACGCGCCGAGTTCGACCACCTCGCGCCACACCCGTGAGTCCGTGCCGGCATGCGGCAGCATCGCCGAGTGGAACTTCTCGGCGCCGCGCCGTGACTGCCGCCACTGGAAGAACATCGCGCCGTCGGAGCCGCGGGCCACATGGGCGAGGGAGTTGCGGGCCATCTGGCCGGGGGCCTTGGCGGGGTTGCGGGTCTGCCAGTTGATACCGGACGTGGAGTGTTCGAGCAGCAGCCATGGGGCGCCGCGCCCTACGGAGCGGGTGAGGTCGGCGGCCATCGCGAGGTTCACGTGCGTACGGCGGCCGTCGGTGATCAGGTAGTGGTCGTTGGTGACGAGGTCGACCTCGCGGCCCCAGGCCCAGTAGTCGACGGAGTCGCACTGGCTGAGGGCGGTCATGAAGTTCGTGGTGACCGGGATGCCGGGCGAGAGGCGGTGCAGGATGTCCCGCTCGGCGACGAAGTTCTCGCGCATGGTGGCGTCGGCGAACCGCTTGTAGTCGAGCGCCTGGGTCGGGTTCCCGACCGTGGGGCTCAGGCGGGGCGGGTTGATCTGGTCGAGGTCCGCGTATCGCTGGCCCCAAAAGGCCGTGCCCCAGGCCTTGTTGACCGCGTCGACCGTCTCGTACGTGTCCGCGAGCCAGCGGCGGAAGTGCGCGGCGCAGCTCTCGCAGTAGCAGGCCGAGACGGGCACACCGTATTCGTTGTGGACGTGCCACATCGCGAGCGCCGGGTGGTCGGCGTACCGCGTGCCGAGCTGGGTGGCGATGTTCGCGGCGGCCGTCCGGTAATGGGTGTTGCTGTGGCAGATGGCGCCGCGCGAGCCGAACTCGTAGCGGGTGCCGTCGGCCGTCACGGGCAGCGCGTCGGGGTGCTCGCGGTAGAACCAGGCGGGCGGTGCCACCGTCGGCGTACCGAGGTCGGCGCGTATGCCGTTCTCGTGCAGCAGGTCAAGGAGCCGGTCGAGCCAGCCGAAATCGTAGACCCCGGGCGAGGGCTCAAGGACTGCCCAGGAGAAGATTCCGACGCTGACCATCGTGACGCCGGCCTCGCGCATCAGCCGGACGTCCTCCTGCCAGACGGTTTCCGGCCACTGCTCAGGGTTGTAGTCCCCACCGAAGGCGAGCCTGGTGAGGCCCTTGGGGGTGGTCTCCGGCATGGATTTCTCCCGGTTGGTCGAACATTTGGGAACGTGCACACACTGCACTCAGCGGCGTGAGCCCAACATAACCGCACAGCTACAACCATTGACAAGTGTCCTGGATGTTTCTCTACTGTGAACGCTCACAGAAGCAGCACGGGCGAGCCGAAGGGGCGCGCCGGCGTCGAGGGTGCGAGCGCGCGGAGGCCCGAAGGGCTGAGCACGGTCGTGCCCTCGACACCGGCTGAAGCGCCCCGGAGGCGCGCCGCGCAAGAAAAAGGGGCAGGCCTCCGCAGCAGAGCGGGGTCCCAGGTCAGGGGAGATAGATCCATGCCAAACACGAAGCTGCGCCGCCTCGTGACCATCTCGGTCGCCGTCGTTCTCGGCGCCACCGCACTTGCCGCCTGCGGCTCCTCCGACGACAACAGCGAGGCCGACTCGGGGCCGGTCGAGCTGACGTATTGGTCCTGGACGCCGGGCATGGACAAGGTCGCCGACATCTGGAACAAGGGTCCGGGCAAGAAGGACCAGATTTCGGTCACGGTCAAGAAGCAGGCCTCCGGCGACACACTGGTCACCAAGATCCTCACCGCGCACAAGGCCAAGAAGGCCCCGGACCTGGTCCAGGCCGAGTACCAGGCCCTGCCGACACTCGTCAGCAATGACGCGCTCGCCGACATAGCCGGTGACGTGGACGGTGTGAAGGACAAGTTTGCCGACGGCGTCTGGCAGCAGACGACGCTGGGTTCGGACGCGGTGTACGCGATCCCGCAGGACTCCGGGCCGATGATGTTCTACTACCGCGAGGACCTCTTCAAGAAGTACAAGCTGACGGTCCCGGAGACCTGGGAGCAGTTCGCGGAGACCGCCCGCGCGCTGAAGAAGAAGGCTCCGGAGGCGGACCTCACCACCTTCTCCGCCAACGACTCCGGGCTCTTCGCCGGTCTCGCGCAGCAGGCCGGCGCCAAGTGGTGGACCACCGAGGGCGAGAAGTGGAAGGTCGGCATCGACGACGCGGCCTCGCAGAAGGTCGCCGACTTCTGGGGCGGCCTCGTCAAGGAGGGCGCGATCGACAACCAGCCGATGTACACGCCGTCCTGGAACAAGGCGCTCAACACCGGCAAGCAGATCGCCTGGGTCAGCGCGGTCTGGGCGCCCGGCACCCTCACCACCGGCGCTCCCGACACCAAGGGCAAGTGGGCGATGGCCCCGCTGCCGCAGTGGTCGCAGGGCGAGAACGTGACCGGCAGCTGGGGCGGCTCCTCCACGGCCGTCACCACGGACTCCAAGAACAAGTCGGCCGCCGCGAAGTTCGCCGCCTGGCTGAACACGGACCCGGCCGCGCTGACCGCGCTCGCGAAGGAGGGTGGCATCTACCCGGCCGCCACGACCGCGCAGACCAGTGGCGCGTTCGCCGAGCCGCCGGCCTTCTTCTCGAACCAGCCGGACTTCTACACCCAGGCCTCCGACATCGCCAAGACCACCGCGCCCTCCGCGTGGGGCCCGAACGTGAACGTCGCGTACACCACGTTCAACGACGCCTTCGGCAAGGCCGCCAAGAACAAGTCGGACTTCGGCGCCGCCCTGAAGACGATGCAGGACGCCACCGTCGCCGACCTCGAGAAGCAGGGCTTCGAGGTCGCGGAGTGACCACCGCACGCCGGAAGTCGTACGGGGTCAAGGGGGCCCCGTATGCCTTCCTCCTTCCCGCGACGGTTCTCTTCGCCCTCTTCTTCGCACTGCCCATCGGCTACGCGGTGTGGCTCAGCCTGCACAAGGTCCAGGTCAAGGGGCTGGGCCTGGGCGCGGGCGCCCGCGAGGAGGTCTGGGCGGGCCTGGAGAACTACACCGACTCCCTCACCGACTCCGAGCTGCTCGCCGGAGCGCTGCGCGTGCTCGGGTACGGCGCCATCGTGATCCCGGTGATGCTCGGCGTCGCGCTGCTCTTCGCGCTGATGCTCGACACCGACCGGGTCCGTCTCGCGCCGTTCACGCGGCTGGCGATCTTCCTGCCGTACGCCATTCCCGGCGTCGTCGCGGCGATGCTGTGGGGCTTCCTGTACCTGCCGGACGTCAGCCCCTTCTACTTCATCCTCGACAAGCTGGGCATGCCGCAGCCGGACCTGCTGGACGGCGGGCCGCTGTACTTCGCGCTGTCCAACATCGCGGTGTGGGGCGGCACCGGCTTCAACATGATCGTCATCTACACCTCGCTGCGGGCCATTCCCGTCGAGGTGTACGAGGCGGCGAAGCTGGACGGCGCCACGCCGCTGCAGGTCGCGCTCCGGATCAAGATCCCGATGGTGGCTCCCTCGCTGGTGCTCACCTTCTTCTTCTCGATCATCGCGACGCTCCAGGTGTTCAGCGAGCCGACCACCCTCAAGCCGCTCACCAACTCCGTCTCCACGACGTGGAGTCCGCTGATGAAGGTGTACCAGGACGCCTTCGGCAAGGGCGACATCTACTCGGCGGCCGCCACCGCGGTGATCATCGCCTTCGTCACGCTGTTGCTGTCCTTCGGCTTCCTGCGCACCGCGAACTCCCGTAACAAGCAGGAGGAAGCACGATGAGTTCTCTTGCCGTCCACAAGGCGGCCCCAGCCGCGGGCACCACGCCCGGCACGGCCCAGGGTCCGCCGCTGCGCCGCCGGATCGCCTTCGTCCCGACGCTCACACTGCTGCTCGGCGCGATCTACTGTCTGCTGCCCGTGGCGTGGGTGGTGATCGCCGCGACCAAGTCGGGCCGCGAGCTGTTCTCGACGTTCACGTTCCTTCCGGGCACCGGCTTCGCGGACAACCTCAAGGACCTGAACGCCTACCGCGACGGCGTGTACTGGAAGTGGATGGGCAACTCCGCCCTCTACGCGGGCCTCGGCGCCCTCCTGTCGACGGTCGTCTCGGCGCTCGGCGGCTACGCCCTCGCGATCTACCGCTTCCGCGGTCGCGAGACCATCTTCAACGTCCTGATGGCGGGCGTGCTGATGCCGCCGGTGATCCTCGCGATCCCGCAGTATCTGCTCATGGCCAAGGCCGACCTGACGGACTCGTACGCGTCCGTACTGCTGCCGCTGATCCTGTCCCCGTACGGCGTGTATCTCGCCCGGATCTACGCCGCCGCGGCGGTGCCCGGCGATGTCGTCGAGGCCGGGCGGATGGACGGGGCGAGCGAGTGGCGGATCTTCAGCCGGATCGCGCTGCCGATGATGATTCCCGGACTGGTGACGGTCTTCCTCTTCCAGTTCGTGGCGGTGTGGAACAACTTCCTGCTGCCGTACATCATGCTCAGCGACGACGAGAAGTTCCCGATCACCCTGGGACTGTTCACACTTCTCGAGCAGGGCTCCAACACTCCGGCCCTCTACACGCTGGTGATCACCGGCGCGCTGCTCGCGGTCATCCCGCTTGTCGCGCTCTTCCTGGTCATCCAGCGGTTCTGGAGCCTCGATCTCCTGTCGGGAGCCGTAAAGTCGTGACCATGAGCCAATCGGGGGGCCGGCGCAGACCGCCGACGATTCACGATGTCGCGCGCGAGGCGGGAGTCTCACGAGGCACCGTGTCGCGCGTGCTCAACGGCGGGCACTACGTGAGCCCCGCCGCGCAGGAAGCTGTCAACGCCGCCATCCGCAGGACGGGCTATGTCGTGAACCGGCACGCCCGCTCGCTGATCACCGGACGCTCGGATTCGATCGGCTTCCTGCTCACCGAGCCGCAGGAGAGGTTTTTCGAGGACCCCAACTTCAATGTCCTGCTGCGCGGTTGTACGCAGGCGCTGGCGGCGCACGACATCCCGCTGCTGCTGATGCTGGCGGGCACCGAGGACGAGAGGCGGCGCATAACGCGGTACATCACCGCGGGCCATGTCGACGGCGTGCTGCTGGTCTCCAGCCACTCCGGCGACCCGGTCGCCGAGCAGCTGCGGGACGCGGGCGTGCCGCTGGTCATGTGCGGCAAGCCCATCGGTATCGGTTCCAAGGTGAGTTACGTCGCCGCGGACGACCGGGACGGCGCCCGGGACATGGTGCGCCACCTGGTGTCGCTCGGTCGTCGCCGGGTCGGCGTGGTGACCGGTCCGCTGGACACGCCGGGCGGTGTCGAACGGCTCGCGGGCTACCGGGAGGTGCTCGCCGAGACGGGCATCGACTTCGACGAACGGCTCGTCGTGTCAGGCGACTACAGCCGGGCCAGCGGTGAGGCGGGCGCCGAGCTGCTCCTCGACCGGGTCCCGGACATGGACGCCGTCTTCGTCGCCTCCGACCTGATGGCGCAGGGCGTGCTGAGCGCGCTGCACCGGGCGGGCCGGAGTGTCCCGGAGGACGTCGCGGTGGGCGGCTTCGACGACTCCTCCGCGGCGGTCGCGTCGAGCCCCGAGCTCACCACGATCCGCCAGCCCTACGACCGGATCAGCTCCGAGATGGTGCGGGTGCTGCTCGCGCAGATCGGCGGGGAGGATCCGGCCGCGGTGATACTGCCGACGGAACTGGTCAAGCGCCAGTCGACCTGAACCGACGGTTCGGTGATCCTTCAGGCATTCTTCGAAATCCTTCAGGAATTCTTCGAGGCCCCTCGGGGGCGGCGGACGGGCCGCCTACGGGGGGCCTCATGCTCGGGGAGAGCCCTCAAGCCCGGGACCCGCGACCAATCGAGCGCGAGCCGCTACGCGCCAGGCGCTCGGTACTGGATTTGCTCGGCTTTGCGCAGGGCGGCGATCGTTTCCTCAACGGTCAGCAGGACTGTCGTTTCGAACGAGCTGAGCGCGCCCCCTCCAGTAATAGCCAGCGCGACCGCGGCCATCGAAACATTGTCGGGGGCTTCCCACAGGGCATAGCCGTCATGTTTCCCGAAGGCGTACCAGAACCCGTGCAGCTTTCCACCGGCCGACTCGATGTACGTTTGTGCGGCCTTTCCTCGGTCCTCTGGGTTGCGGCTGAGTCTGGCCCAGGTATCTGGCGTGTAGCTGAACGTCGTTAGATAGAGCGGCATCATTTCTCCTCTCATTCGCCGAACTCCGCGCGATTTGCCATTGGGCATCGAACTCTAACCGGCGGAAATCAGCCTGGGGGGCGGCCGCAATGCTTCTGCGTGTCGCGCGTCGCACCTGTCATGCGTGCCGCGCATTGCCTCCGCGAACGCGGCGGGTGACACTCCATAAGCGGATGGCCACCAGCGTTGTCGCGGTGGTGCCCGCACGCATGACGTGCGCAAGATGGAGTGGAGCCCCAGAAACCTCAGTGCGTTTTACGGGCCTCACACTGAATCGGATACGCACACCGTCACGAGGAGGCGGGGCCATGTCCACCGCCGAAGGAATTTTTGAGCCGAAGGTCGAGCCGTACAGGGTCGCGCCGGAGACCTATGTCATCCCGCAGCTGCTGGAAGCGCCGCCAGTCGGCATGTTTTACGTCAACTCCATGGTCATCACCGGCAGCGAGCCCGTGCTCGTCGACACCGGTGCGCCGTCGAACCGGCAGCAATGGCTGAATCACGCCTGGAGCCTTGTCGAGCCGGCCGACGTGCGTTGGGTGTTCCTGACCCACGATGACCACGACCACGCGGGAAACCTCCGCGAGGTCATGGCAGCCTGCCCCAACGCCACTCTGGTCACGACCTGGTTCTCGATGGCCCGCTACGCCATCGATACCGAGGAGTTCTGGATGCCGTTCAACCGCTCACACTGGGTTCGTGACGGCGAGAGCTTCACAGCCGGGGACCGCACGCTCCTCGCGGTCAGGCCGCCATTCTTCGACAACCCGACAACGCGCGGACTGTTCGACCCCACGACCCGGGTCTACTGGGCGGCCGACACCTTCGCCACGGCTCTCCCGCACCCCGCCGAAAGCGCCGCCGACCTGGACCGGAAGGCCTGGCGCGAAGGCATGCTCCTGGGTAACCGGCTGAACCACCCCTGGCATCTGTGGCTGGACTCCGGGAAGTTCAACAAACACGTGGACCGCGTCCAGGACCTCGACATCGACACCGCGGCGTCCTGCCACGGCCCCGCGATCCACAGTGAGCTGATCGACGAGGCGTTCGAACTCATCCGCGAGGTCCCGGAGCTCCCCTACTGGGAGGAGCCGGGGCAGGACTTCCTGGAAGGAATCATCGCGGCGACGGCGAAGCCTGTAGTGCCATAGCGCGACACCACGCCACCGACGTCGGCGGCAGGACTGCCCGACCTCCCTCGCACACCTGCCCCTCCCTCGCACACTCACGCCAGACCCACACAGATGCCCTGTACACTGACCAGCTGCGAAGGGGAGTAGTCCTGCGAACCGGTCGTCGACACACTGGAGCCCTCGGGTTCCCGGTGGCCGGGCCCGCGTGATCACACGGGTGGACGAGACCTTCGGCCAGGCATTGATGTGCCCGCACGCCGTGCGGCGCACCCGTCATGCCGGGCCGATCGGTTCTCCCGTCGCCCCAGCTGAGGGCGGGTCGCGAAGATCCGGGGGCCCGGCCCCTACAGAAGGCCACCCGGAATGCATCTCGACCCCCTGGCGATCCTCACCGCCTTTGGGCTGATCTTCCTCGCCGAGCTTCCCGACAAGACGATGTTCGCGTCGCTGGCCATGGGCACCCGTATGCGGCCGCTGTACGTGTGGTTCGGCACGTCCACCGCGTTCGTCGTGCACGTGGCGATCGCCGTCGGCGCCGGAAGCCTGATCGGTCTGCTGCCCGACTGGACCGTCAAGACCGTCTCGGCCGCGCTCTTCGCGTTCGGCGCCTTCCTGCTGCTGCGCGGCGGAGGGGACGACGACGAGGACTCCGCCGGCCGGACAGTGACCGGCTTCAGGCCCGTCTGCACGACCGCCTTCATGGCGGTCTTCATCAGCGAGTGGGGCGATCTGACACAGATCACGACCGCCAACCTCGCGGCCACGAACGGGATCGCGTCCGTGGCCGTCGGTTCCGCGGCCGCCCTCATGTCGGTCTCCGCGCTCGCGCTGCTGGCCGGCCGCTTCATCGCCAAACGCGTACCGCTGAAGACCGTGCAGCGGATCGGCGGGCTCTGCATGCTCGGGCTCGCCGTGTGGTCGGTCGCGGAGATCTTCACGGGCTGACGGGACGGGCCACCCGCGGGACGGCTGGTGCCGGCGATGCGGACAGGCTGGGCGGTGACTGGTCAGGATCCGAGAAGCGGGATACCGCCACCCGGTCATAGCTTGATTCCACCGGCGGAAACCGCCGGTGGAATCAAGACCGCGAAGGAGCCCGCCATGCCCGAAGGCCTCGAAACCATCACCTACCCCGTCAAGGACCTCGCCGGAACCAAGGCACTGTTCAGCACACTCCTGGGCGTGGAGCCGTACGCGGACGAGGCGTACTACGTCGGCTTCAGGCCGACGGGCGGGCCGGAGGTAGGCCTCGACCCCAACGGCCACGCCAAAGGCCTGACGGGACCCATCCCCTATTGGCGGGTCACCGACATCGAGGCGAGCCTGGCCGGTCTCCTCGGCGCGGGTGCGGAGATGCTCCGGGACATCCAGGACGTCGGTGGCGGCAAGCTGATCGCGTCCGTGAAGGACACCGACGGCAATCTGATCGGGCTCGTCCAGGCACCGGCGTGAGTAACGTGACCCACTACATGCAGCTGCACTAGTTGCACACTCAACAAAGGGCGTCTTCTCTGTTACCGTGCGGTTATGGCAGCAAAGACGACCGCTTCCCGGCTCGAGGACCAGTGGCGGGACATCCTGTCGGTTCACGCACGGACCATGTGCGAGATCGACCGCGTGCTGCATCCCCATGGCTTGGGCGCCAGTGACTTCGAGGTGCTCGACATCCTGGCGTCGGGCGCTGCCGCGGACCCGGGCGAGCTGTGCCGGGTGCAGAACATCGCCGACCGGGTGCACCTTAGCCAGAGCGCCCTGTCCCGCCTCATCGGCCGTCTGGAGAAGGAGGGCCTGGTGGAGCGCAGCGTCTGCCAGGAGGACCGGCGCGGGGTCTGGGTCGCGCTCACCCAGAAGGGGCGCGACCTGCACACCGAGGTACGTCCGCTGCAGCGCGCCGTCCTGACGCGCATGCTGACCGGCGAGTGAGTCACCCTCCGACGGGGCCGGCGTCAGCGCAGTAGATCCCGTACAGCCTCGAAAGCCGCCGCGGCCGTCGCCGGGTCCGCGCCCGGCCGGGCCAGCACGCTCATCGGTATCGGCGTGACCGGCGGCAGTCCGTCGTACGGGGTCAGCCCGTCCGGAGCGGGGCCGACCGAGGCGAGGAGAGCGACGCCCAGGCCGGTGCGCGCCACGTCGAGCACACCCGCGAGATAGCCGGCGTCCCCGACCACCGTGGCGGCGACGCCGTGCTCGGCAAGCGTCGCGATGGCTCGGCGGCGGATCGCGCACGGGTCCTCGATGGCGACCAGCGGGACCGGGGCGGGCGCGGGCGGCGGCTCCCAGCCGGGAGTGGCGTGCCAGGTCAGCGGGAGGCCGCCGACGGGTGTGCCCTCGGTGGCGGCCGCCTCCGTCACGTACACCGCGACATCCACGCTGCCACGCTCCACAGCGTCGACGAGCCGTGCCGATCGGTCGATACGAAAGCGCACCCGGCAGCCGGGCCGCACCTCCTGGACGGCCGCGGTCAGCCGGGGCAGGAACTGGTCGGCGGCATGCTCCGTGGAACCGATGGTGACGGTGTCGCCGTCGGTGTCGAGCAAGACCCGTACGGCCTCGTCGTGGACGGCGAGAATGCGCCGGGCCTGCTCCACGAGGAGCCTGCCCTCGGTGGTGAACCGGGTGCCCCGGCCCTCGCGTTCGACGACCGGGTGGCCCAGCGTCTTCTCGAGCCTGCGGACATGCTGGCTGACCGCGGACTGGCTGAGGGTGAGGGAGCGTGCCGCGCGATGGAAGCCGCCGCAGTCGGCTATCGCGGTCAGGCTGCGCAGGGCCACGATGTCCAGGACCGGTTGGGGCATACGGCGACCGTAGCCCGTTTCACGCATCGATCGCGATCGCTGATCGGTTTCGATGCGGAATCGTCGTTGGACGTGGTGCGCCGTGGCCGGTCATGATGAGCGCATGGTTTCCCCGACCGCTTCCGCTTGCCTTCTGACGCAGCGCCGAGTCATCGACTTCGGCGTGGCGTGCAGCGCGCGCTGTCGTTGATACCCCGCCGTTGGACGGCGTTCCCGCTCGGCCTCCTTTGATCACGTGATCACGTCTCGGTTGTTCTGACACGTGCCGGCGGGCCGTCCTCCTCCACGTTCGCATTTCCCGGACCTGAAAATTCCTGCCCTGCAAAGGGAGTTGCTTCCCCATGCCCTCTTCCCTGTCCTCGTCGCATTCCAGGTCCTCGTTGTATTCCTGGGACGAACCCGAAGGCCTCGCCGCGCGCGGCACGCTGATCGTGCTGGCCGGTCGGGGCGAACACACCGGTGTGTACGAGCGCTTCGGCCTCCGGCTCGCCTTCGACGCCTACCGCGTACGGGCCCTCGGTGATCCCTCGGCCGATCCGACTGTGCTCGACGAGGCGGCCAAGCTCCTGGCCGACGAGTCGCTGCCCAGTCCGAAGGTGGTGGTCGGTTCGGACACGGGCAGCCAGTACGCCGTCCGTCTCGCCGCCGAACAGACCGCGGGGATCGACGCGCTGATCCTGGCCGGTCTGCCCACCGGTCCCTGGGCGTCGGGGAGTTGGGAGGCGGAGGTCGAGGCGCGCACCGCCTGTCCCACCCATCAGGGACGCCTCACGAACGACGCGGACTTCCGACGTGGCGCGCTGGACGAGATCCCTGAGCTGCCGGAACTGCGGCTGGACCTCGTACGGGTCCCGGTACTGGCCCTGCACGGCGCGGACGACAGGGTGAGTCCGCTCGACCGTGCGCTGACGACGTACGCGGGACACCCCGGCGTACGGACCGTGACCTTCAACAACGGCCGGCACGACGTGTTCAACGACGCGTCGCACCGCACCGCCGCCGCCTCGGTCGTGCTCTTCCTCGAACGGCTGCGCCTCTCCCCCGAGCTGCCCGTGATCGCGGAGGACCTCGCATGAGCGACCGAGTGACGACCACCGTCGCCGAACTGCGCGAGCTGCTCGCTTCGGACCGGCCGCCCGTCGTGCTCGACGTCCGCTGGGCACTCGGTGATCCGCACGGCCGGGACCGCTACACGGCGGCGCACATTCCGGGTGCGGTGTACGTGGATCTGGACCGTCGGCTGGCCGGTCAGCCGAGCCCGGACGGTGGCCGCCATCCGCTGCCTGACCTCGCGGATCTGCAGGCCGCGGCGCGGAGTTGGGGTCTGCGGGACGGTCGTCCGGTGGTCGTCTACGACGACGTGGGGAACACGGCCGCCGCCCGCGCCTGGTGGTTGCTGCGGTGGGCCGGAGTAGTCGAAGTGACGCTGCTGGACGGGGCGTTGGGCGCGTGGCGGGCGGGCGGCCTGCCGCTGGAGTCGGGTCCGGGAACGCCGGAGCCGGGTGATGCCGTGCTCCGGTCGGGTGCTCTGCCGGTGACGGACGCGGACGGCGCGGCTCAACTGGCCTTCGCCGGGCTGCTGTTGGACGCCCGCGCCGGAGAGCGCTATCGCGGCGAGCAGGAGCCGGTCGACCCGCGGGCGGGCCACATCCCCGGCGCCGTGTCCGCCCCGACCGGCGAGAACCTCGCGGCCGACGGGACGTTCCTGCCCCCCGAGGTGCTGCGCAAGCGTTTCGAGGACCGGGGTGCGGGTGACGCGACCGCGATCGGCGTGTACTGCGGATCCGGTGTCACCGCGGCCCACGAGATCGCCGCTCTCGCGATCGCCGGTTTCGACGCGGCGCTCTTCCCCGGCTCCTGGTCCGCCTGGTCCGCCGATCCCGCCCGCCCGGCCGCGACCGGTCCGCTGCCGTCCTGAGCCGTCGTGCGCCCTCCTGACCGTCCTGAGAGGAATTCCGCCATGCCGACCAAAGAGATCGGGGTGACCACCCCGGTGCTCGAGAAGACCGAACCGCCCGCCGCGCCCGCGTCCGCCGCTCGCGTCACCATCCGCGGCGGGGCTCATCTCCCTCGCCGCCGCCTTTCCGTCCCCCGTTCCGCACGCCGTGCCGCCGGACCGGTCGGTCTTGTGCTCCTCTGGTTCCTGGCCTCGGCGACCGGTGTGCTTCCGGAGTCCGTCCTCGCCTCGCCCGTGGACGTCGCACGCCAGGCCGTCGAGCTGACGAAGACCGGCGAACTGCCCGACGCCATCGCGGCATCCGGGCGCCGTGCCGCCACCGGCTTCCTCATCGGGGGGACGGTCGCACTGTCCCTCTCCCTTCTCGCCGGGCTGTTCCGGCTCGGCGAGGACGTCATCGACTCCTCCATGGGCATGTTCCGGGCGATCCCGTGGGTCGGCCTGATCCCGCTGTTCATCGTCTGGTTCGGCATCGAGGAGACGCCGAAGATCGCCCTGGTGGCCCTCGGTGTGACGTACCCGCTGTACTTCAACATCTACGGCGGCATCCGCTCCACCGACTCCCAACTCGTCGAGGCCGCACGGATGATGGGGCTCGGCAGGCTCGGTCTGATCCGGTACGTCATCCTGCCGAGCGCGCTGCCCGGGGCACTCGTGGGGCTCCGGTACGCCCTCTCCACCGCCTGGCTCGCCCTCGTCTTCGCCGAGCAGGTCAACGCCGACGCCGGGCTCGGCTACCTGATGAGCAACGCCCAGCAGTACTTCCGTACGGACGTCATCGTGCTGTGCCTCGCCGTGTACGCGCTGCTCGGCCTCGCCTGCGACTTCGCCGTACGCGTCCTCTCGCGCCGCCTCCTGAGCTGGCGGGCCTCCTTCGACGGTGAGGCATGACCATGGCTGTGAATACCGTGCCCACGGCGCCCACCGCGGCGAAAACAGCGGCGAACAGTGTCGAGATCCGCGGCCTGTCCCGCGCCTTCGACGGCAACACGGTCCTCCACGATCTCGATCTCGACATCCGCGAGGGCGAGTTCGTGGCCCTGCTCGGCCACAGCGGCTGCGGCAAGTCGACCCTGTTGCGCATCCTGGCCGGGCTCGACGACGAGATCGGCGGCGAGGTGACCGTCCCGGCGCGGCGCAGCGCGGCCTTCCAGTCGCCCCGGCTGCTGCCCTGGCTGAAGGTGTGGCGCAATGTCGTCCTCGGTCTGCCCGGGCGGCCCGATCGTGCCCGCGCCGACCGCGCCCTGGACGAGGTCGGTATCGCCGAGCGGGCGGCCGTCTGGCCGAAGACGCTCTCCGGTGGTCAGGCACAGCGCGTCTCGCTGGCCCGCGCCCTCGTCCGCGAACCCGAACTCCTGCTCCTGGACGAGCCGTTCGGCGCCCTCGACGCGCTGACCCGAGGCAGGGTGCAACAGCTGGTCGCAGAGCTGTGGGAGCGGCACGGCTGCGCGATCCTCCTGGTCACGCACGACGTGGAGGAGGCGCTGCTGCTCGCCGACCGGGTCCTGGTGATGGACGAGGGGCGCATCGCCCACGAGGTCACCGTGGAGCTGCCCCGGCCCCGCGAGCTGACCGCGCCCGAGTTCGTGACCCTGCGCGCCCGCCTGCTCGGCTGGCTCGGCGTCACCCACACCGGTACCTCCGGCGTCCCCAACTCCCGTACCCCTGAAGGGAACCCCTCGTGAAACGCACCGCCATCCGTACACTCGCCGCCGCTCTCGGTCTGAGCGCCCTGCTGACGGTGACGGGCTGCGGAGGGAATTCCGCCGCGGACACGGCCGGCGGTGGCTCTTCCGACGTCACCCTGACCATCGGCGACCAGGCGAAGACCCTGCAGACGATCTTCGCCGGGTCGGACGCCCTCAAGGGGGCCGACTACAAGGTGAAGTGGGCCGAGTTCGAGGGCGCGGCCCCGCTCTTCCAGGCCGTGCAGGCGGGTGCCGCCGACACCACGTACTCCGCTGATCTGCCCGCGCTCCAGGCGCTGAGCGGCGGGGTGCGGTTCAAGAACGTCGCCGCCCTCAAGAACGACGGGCGGCACACCGGGATCGTCGTCCGCGGGAACTCGGACGTGAAGAGCGTCAAGGACCTCGAGGGCAAGACCGTCGTGGTGTCCTCCGCGAAGGGCAGCATCGCCGAGTATCTGCTCGCCAACGTGCTTCAGCGGAACGGCCTCAAGTACTCCGACGTCAAGGTCCAGTACCTGCTGCCGACCGACGCACAGGCCGCCTTCTCCTCCGGCAAGGTCGAGGTCTGGGCGACCTTCGGCGTCTATCAGGCGGTCGGCCTCCAGCAGGGCGGCAGGCTCCTCGTCGACGGCGCCGACGGCCGGATCAGCGGTTACGGGTTCATCGGAGCGTCCGAGAAGACCCTCGCGGACAAGGCGAAGAAGGCCGCACTCGGGGACTTCCTGAAGCGGCTCGGTACGGCCCTGAAGTGGACCAGCAGCCACCAGGAGGCGTACGCCGACACCATCGCGCGGCGCAATGGCGCCGACCCCGCGATCGCCAGGACCCTCGCCTCGGCCGCGTACAGCGAGGTGCTGCCGCTCACGTCCGAGGTGAATGGGACCGTCCAGGACGTGGCCGACCTGATGCACGGCATCGGCGTGCTCGATCCGAACGTCGACGTGGCGAAGTCCGCCGACGTCTCCGTCCTCAAGTAGCCGTCGCAGCGTTCTCAAGTACCCATCAGAGCAAGGGAGCCAGCTCGCCATGCCCGTCGAGTTCATCAGCGCCGTCCACACCGACTCCGGGGCGTCCGGCCCCGCCGCGAGCACCGCCCGGACCGGCTTCGATCCCGACTACGTACGCCGCTACGCCCGCGCCCTGGACGACGGCGGCTTCGACCACACCCTCGTCGCCTACCACTCGGCGTCCCCCGACGCCCTTCAGCTCGCCCAGTTCGTGGCCACGCACACCGAACGGATCCGTCCCATCCTGGCCCACCGGCCCGGCGTCATCTTTCCCACGCACGCCGCCCGGGCCCTCGCCACCCTGGACCGGATCAGCGACGGGCGCCTGTCGCTGCACATCATCTCGGGGGGCAGTGACGAAGAGCAGCGGAGGGAGGGTGACTACCTCAACAAGGCGGAGCGGTACGAGCGTTCGGACGAGTACATCCAGATCCTGCGGAAGGCCTGGACCGCCGACGGGCCCGTCTCGCACGAGGGCAAGTACTTCCGGTTCGAGGGATACCAGTCCGACGTGAAGCCCGTGAACGGCCTCATCCCCGTGTCGGTCGGCGGGTCCTCGCAGGACGCGTACCGCGTGGGCGGTCAGCAGGGCGACATCTTCGGACTGTGGGGCGAGCCGCTCAAGGAGACCGCCGAGCAGATCGCCGCCGTCAACGCCGTCGCCGACGCGGCGGGGCGCCCGCACCCGCGGATCTGGGTGTCGTTCCGCCCGATCATCGCGCCCCCCGACGAACTGGCCTGGGAGAAGGCCCACCGCACCCTTGGCGTGCTGAAGGGCCAGGTCACGGGCGCGGGCACGGAGCCACTGCGGCACTACAGGACCAACGGCCGTCCGGCCAATGTCGGCTCGCAGCGGCTGCTCGACATCGCCGAGCGGGGCGAGGTCCACGACCGCTGCCTGTGGACGGCCCCGGCGGTCGCCACCAACGCGGCGGGCGCCTCGACGGCGCTGGTCGGCTCCCCCGAGACGGTCGCGAAGGCGCTGCTCGACTACGTGGACATCGGCTGCGATCTGTTGTCGATCCGCGGCTACGACCCGCTCAACGACGCGATCGACTACGCCCGTTACGTCGTGCCGCTGGTCCGGCAGGAGCTCGCCCACCGTGCCTCGACCGCCCGGGCCGCCTGATTCCCCCGCCCGACTCCCCTGCCTGATTGATTGCTCATCATGGAGATCCCGTGTTCCGTCGCACCCTGCTCGCGTCCGCCGCCGTCGCCCTGCTGCTGCCGTTCGCCACGGCCTGCGGGGGGCGACGCGGAGGCCGGGTCCTCGTCCTCCTCCGACCTCTCCTCGGTGACCCTGGCCGTCGGCGCCACCGGTTGGAAGAACGAGGAAGCCGTGCTCGAGTTCGCCCACCTCGACGACACCCCCTACAAGGTGAAGTGGAGCCTGTTCCAGGGCGGTGACCAGCAGCACCAGGCCGTCCGGGCCGGAGCCCTCGACCTCGCGAGCTCCAGCGAGATCCCGCCCGTCCTCGCGGCCGCCGACGGCAGGCCCAACTTCGAGATCGTCGCCGTGCAGCGCGGCTCGACCCTCAACCAGGAGGTCGTCGTCCGGAAGGGCTCGAAGGTGACCGACATCGCGGGCCTGAAGGGCAAGAAGGTCGGTTACGTCCAGAACACCACGGCCCACTACTTCCTGTACGAAGTGCTGAAGCAGGCCGGGCTGAAGTGGTCGGACATCGACGCCAAGCCCCTCCTCCCCAACGACGGGCTCGCCGCCCTGAACGGCGGCGGCATCGACGCCTTCGCCTCCTACGGCACATCGATCATCACCGCCCACCAATCCTCTGGAGCGGCACTTCCGCGACATCCAGTGCGCGCCCGTGCACGCGCCCCAGGAGGACATCTCCCTGCTCGCCATCGGAACGAAGGCACTCGACCTGTGACCGCACCCGTGCCCGCTTCTGCGACTACGCCTGCCACCACATCCACCACCGCGTCTGCGACCTCACCGGCGGCGTCACCTGTGACGGCCAGGGCCGCCGAGCTGCTCGGGCTGCTGGCCCGTGACCTCGCCCCCGACCGGCTCGCGACCGATCCGCGCACGCTGACCGCGCACGCCACCGACCGTTCCGGCGCCCGGTCCGACGGCAGTCCCGTGGCGGTCGTCCACGCCCGGCGCATCGAGGACGTCACCGTCACCCTCCGGCACGCCCATGCCCAGGGGGTGCCGGTCGTGCCGCGCGGCGCGGGCACCGGTCTGTCGGGCGGCGCGACCGCCGGCGAGGGTTCTCTCGTTCTCGACCTGTCCGGGATGCACCGCGTCCTCGAACTGTCGGCGGACGACCAGCTCGCGGTCGTCGAACCGGGCGTGATCACCGCCGAGTTGGACCGCGCGGCCGGTGCGTACGGCCTGCGCTACGCGCCTGACCCGGCGAGCGCCGCCCTGTCCACGATCGGCGGGAACATCGCCACCAACGCGGGCGGCCTGCGCTGCGCCAAGTACGGCGTGACGCGGGACAGCGTGCTCGGCCTGGAGGCGGTGCTCGCGGACGGCACGGTGATCAGGACCGGCCGCCGTACGGTGAAGGGCGTCACCGGCTACGACCTGACCGCCCTGCTCACCGGCTCCGAGGGCACTCTCGCCGTGATCACCTCGGCGACGCTGCGGCTGCGGCCGGTCCCGGTGGCGACGGCCACGCTCGCCGCGTACTTCCCGTCCTTCGAGGCGGCCGCCGAGGCGTCGTACGCGATCGGCCGGGCCGGGGTCGAACCAGCGCTCGCGGAGCTCGTCGACGGGCCGGTGCTGCGTGCCATCGACCCCGCACTGCGCGAGCGCGGCGCGGCCTTGCTGGTCGTGCAGTGCGAGGGCGCGGGTGCGGCCGCCGAGGCGGCGGCCGTGGCCGCGCTCGTCGCGCCATCGGCGACGACGGTCGAGACGACCGACGATCCCACCGAGGCCGAGTCGCTGCTGGCCGCGCGCCGACTGGCCCTGCCCGCGCTCGAACGGCTGGGCCGCCCCCTGATCGAGGACATCGCGGTGCCTCGCTCACGACTGGCGGAGGCGGCCCGCGAGATCCGCGCCATTTCCGCACGCCACGACGTCCCCGTCTTCACCATCGCGCACGCGGCCGACGGGAACCTCCATCCCATCATCGTCGTGGACCCGGCCCTGGACCGGCTTCCGGACGCGGCGTGGGAGGCGGCGGGCGAGATCTTCGCGCTGGCGCTGCGGCTGGGCGGCACGCTGACGGGCGAGCACGGAGTGGGGATTCTGAAGCGGCAGTGGGTCGCGGACGAACTGGGGCCCGCGTCCCACGCGTTGCAGCGCAGGCTGAAGGAGGCGTTCGATCCCCGGGGAATCCTCAATCCCGGAAAGAGCCTGTGACCGTTCACCCCGTTCACCCTGTTCGGATGCGGGCCAGGGCGCGGGAGCGGGCTTCCGCCCGCGTCCCATGGCCCGGGCCGCTCCCCTCCGTGATGGTGGCCGCGCCCGCCCCGGCCCGCACCCTGCCGTGGCGGCGGCCTCAGCCGCGGGGCCGCGCCAACAGCGTGCGCACACCCTGGGAGTCGAGCGTCAGTCCGTGCGGCGAGTTGGCGTCGATGCTCAGGGACAGATCGCTGGCGGGCCACTGGGAGGCGAGCGCCCCGAGGGGTATCAGGCGGTAGCGCGAGATGTACGGCAGCAGTTCGGCCATCCGCATCTCCGAGGTGAACACGGGCACCAGCGGCTCCTCCCCCGGCCGTTCGAGGACGGGCAGCGCCACGGCGTTGGGGTCGCCGGCCGTCTCGTCGTCGGTGTCGTCGGGCACCGGGACCAGCACCTCGCTGTCGGCCAGCGTGTCCAGCGCCGTCACGTCCTCGGTGTTCTCGGCCAGCACGCTCAGCGCTCGCTGGGCCTCCTCCGCGGCGTGGTCGTTCGAGGGAATTTCCATGGCACATCCCGACGTAGTGGCGAAAACAGGCCACCCGGGACGCGTTCTGCCCCAGGCGCGGTTGCTCGCGTACCCGCCGGGGGCCGCACCATGCCTGCCCCCCACATCACGGAACGCTCACGGAATCAGCGGTACGCCGCGCGAGGGCGGCCCGAGCCGCCCGCAGCCGACGCGCCGGGCGAGCGATTCGGCCATGTTCGAAAAATCGTCATGCGTGCCTTTCGTGCAGCACGTCAACCTCTCGGTCTCCGGTTGACGTTCGAGCAGCGCGGGCAGCAGGGCCCCGGCCCGCTCGATCGCGTGACCGGCAGCTCCAGTACGCACCCGAAACCGCCAAGCAGGTCGACCTGAGGGTGATTCGGGAGCGCGGGAGAAGCGCTCCGTCCCCTTGTATGCCACCGAGCGCCGTCGCTACGAGTAACTCACAGTGATCGAAATGCGCTAGACCTTTCTACGCAGCGTGACGACATCCGGATGCGTCACGCCGCCAGCCATGCGACAAGGCATGCGAGAAGGCAAGCAAGAGGCGTGCGACAGGGCATGCGACAGAAAGAGGAGACGATGTCGGTCCAGACGAGTACGGCCCCGGCCGCGAGCGCCGCTGAGCAGGAGCGGGAGCAGCAGAGCCTCGGCACCGCCGCCGCGCGGAACCTTGCGACGACCACCAAGTCCGAACCGCAGATGCAGGGCATCAGTTCACGCTGGCTGACCCGCATGCTGCCGTGGGTGAACGTCCCGGGTGCCACCTACCGGGTCAACCGACGGCTCTCGTACGCGGTCGGCGACGGGCGCGTCTCGTTCGTGAAGACCGGCGCGAAGGTCAAGGTCGTCCCGGCCGAGCTGGGCGAACTGCCGCTGCTCCAAGGCTTCGCGGACGGTGACGCGCTGGGTGCGCTGGCCGAGAAGTTCGTGCAGAAGGAGTTCGAGCCGGGCCAGCTGATCGTGCAGACGGGTCGCAAGGCCGACCACGTCTATCTGATCGCCCACGGCAAGGTCGAGAAGATCGGCGAGGGCAAGTACGGCGACGAGGTGGTCCTGGGGCTGCTGGCCGACGGCGACACCTTCGGCGGCCAGGTGTTGGCCGGGGCCAGTGGCAAGTGGGAGTTCACGGCCCGCGCGGCGACGGCCACCACGGTGCTCGCGCTGCCGCACTCCGCGTACAAGGCGGTGGCGGACCAGCACGACGCGCTGCGTACGCATGTGCAGTCGCTCAGTTCCAACGGGCACAAGCCGCGCAACAAGTCCGGTGAGGCCGACATCGCGATGAGCTCGGGACACGAGGGCGAGGCCGCGCTGCCGGGCGCCTTCGCGGACTACGAGCTGTCACCGCGCGAGTACGAGCTGAGCGTGGCGCAGACCGTGCTGCGGGTGCACAGCCGGGTCGCCGACCTCTACAACGAGCCGATGAACCAGACGCAGCAGCAGCTGCGCCTGACCATCGAGGCCCTCCGGGAGCGGCAGGAGTACGAGCTGGTCAACAACCGGGACTTCGGCATGCTGCACAACGCCGACTACGACCAGCGGATCTCCACCTTCTCCGGGCCGCCCACCCCGGACGATCTGGACGAGCTGCTGAGCATGCGGCGCGGCACCCGCTGCATGTTCGCCCACCCCAAGGCCATCGCCGCCTTCGGCAGGGAGTGCAACAAGCGCGGCATCTACTTCAGCGGTGTGGAGCTGAACGGCCATCACCTGCCGGCCTGGCGGGGCGTTCCGCTGCTGCCGTGCGGCAAGATCCCGGTCAGCAAGGCGGGTGCCTCGTCGATCATCGCGATGCGTACGGGCGAGAGTGACCAGGGTGTGATCGGCCTGTACCAGACGGGGATCCCTGACGAGATCGAGCCGGGCCTGAACGCACGGTTCATGGGGATCGACGAGAAAGCGATCATCTCCTACCTGGTCAGCACGTACTACTCGGCGGCCGTGCTGGTGCCGGACGCGCTGGGCATCCTGGAGAACGTCGAGGTCACCCGCACGAACGGGGGCTGACGGCAGTGTCGCTGATCTCGCGGGCCCTCGCGCCCGCGGCCGCCCATGACGTGGCGGGCATGGTCGTCGGGCTGCTCCAGGACCCGAGGCGCCCGGGAAAGCGGGACCTGCTCGCACGCGTCAAGCCGGATGCGGGGCGCCCGGCTCCCGGGGCGCCCCGGCTCCCCGACAGGCCCACGGGCATGGGGACTTCGGCCGTACGAATCCCGACGCCGACACGACCGTCGGCACCCACGCCACCGTCGGCACTCACACTACCGGCGTCACCGACACCACCAACGGCGGCCACCGTCAGCCCGGGGAGCCCGGCACCCCGGCTCCCCGGGCTCCTCTCGGGCCCGACCGGCCTCGGCACCTCGGCGAGCCGTGCCCTCCAAGAGCCGTCCGAACCGCAGAAACCCGCCTCGACACCCGCCCCGAATCCCGCCGCGGCGAACGGGCCGGTGATCTACTGCCCGCCCGCCGTCCGGGACGACCCCGCTCTCGGCACGGAGGTCAACGAGCGGCTGGTGGAGTGGGCCGAGGAGTGCGGGATCTACCCCGGCCAGCTCGATCGGGTCCGGTCCTGCGACTTCGGACGGCTGATCATGCTCGCGCACCCCGACTCGGACGACCCCGACGTGCTGCTCGCCGCGGCGAAATGCGCGCTGTCCGAGTGGTCCGTCGACGACCACTACGTCGACGGCGAGGTGGAGGAAGCCCGGCATGACCTGCTGGGCCAGCGCCTGGCGATCGCTCATTCGGTGATCGATCAAGCCCATCTCCCGCTGCGCTACGCGCCGGAGCTGGAGGAGGTCGTACGGAAAGACCCCGTCGCGGTCGCCCTCCGCTCAGGCCTGGACAACCTGGCCAAGTACGCCACGACGACGCAGGTGCGCCGGCTCCGCCACGAGCTGGCGATCATGTTCGTCGCGTACAACCAGGAGGCGGTCTGGCACACGGCCGAAATGACCCCGCCGGTCTGGGAGTTCCTGATGCACCGGCACGAGAACAGCTTCGTGCCGTGCATCGTGCTGACGGACGTGGTCGGTGGCTACGAGCTGCCGGCCGCCGAGTTCGCCGACCCGAGGGTGCGCCGCGCGCTCACCATGGCGGGTACGGCGAGCGTCGTCGTCAACGACCTGTACTCGATGGGCAAGGAAGACCCCACGGACCTCAGCCTGCCCAGGGTGATCGCCGCCGAGGAGAACTGCTCGCTGGAGGAAGCCGTCGAGCGCACCGTCCTCATCCACGACGAGCTGATGCACACCTACGAAGCCGAGGCCGCCGCCCTCGCAGCCGCCGGATCACCGCAGTTGGGCCGCTTCCTGGCCGGGGTGTGGAACTGGGTGGGCGGCAGCCGTGAATGGCACGCGAGCAGTGCCCGCTACAACTCGAACTGAGCAAGGAGTACGACCATGACCACGTCCGCCACCGATTCCGCGACCGAAGTCCTGCGTACGAATTACCAGAAGTCCGTGGCCGACTACTGGAACGCGGAGAAGGATCCGGTCAACATCCGTCTCGGCGAGGTCGACGGCCTCTACCACCACCACTACGGCCTCGGCGACTACGACCCGGCGGTTCTGGAGGGCCCCGCGGCGACCCGAGACCAGCGGATCATCGAGGAGCTGCACCGCCTGGAGACCGCCCAGGCCGACGTGCTCCTTGACCACCTCGGCGCGATCGGCCGCGGCGACCACCTCCTGGACGCCGGTTCCGGCCGTGGCGGCACCAGTTTCATGGCCAACCATCGCTTCGGCTGCTCGGTCGACGGCGTCTCCATCTCCGAGGAGCAGGTGGCCTTCGCCAACCGGCAGGCCGAGGAGCGGGGCGTGACCGACCGGGTCCGCTTCCACTTCAGGAACATGCTGGACACGGGCTTCGCCACCGGTTCGCGGCGCGGCATCTGGACCAACGAGACGACGATGTACGTCGATCTCTTCGAGCTGTACGGGGAGTTCGCCCGGCTGCTCGAGTACGGCGGCCGGTACGTGTGTGTCACCGGCTGCTCCAACGACGTCACCGGTCTTCGGTCCAAGGCCGTGAGCCGTATCGACGAGCACTACACGTGCAACATCCATCCCAGGAGTGAGTACTTCAAGGCCATGTCCGCCAACGGTCTGATCCCGATCAACGTGGTGGACCTGACCGCGCAGACCATCCCGTACTGGGAGCTGCGGGCCAAGTCCTCGGTCGCGACCGGCATCGAGGAGCCGTTCCTGACGGCGTACAAGGAGGGCAGCTTCCACTATCTGCTGATCGCCGCGGACCGCATCTGACGACAGCTACAGCTACAGCGGCGGCGACAGCGACCGCCTCGGTCCCAGGCCCCGTGACGGGGCCTGGGACCGAGGCGTGTCCCGCGAGAAGCGCATGGTGAAAACGGACCAGTAGTGGGTGACCGGCGCCCACGCGTCGGCCGAGGCGCGCGCATAGCGTTGACGCATGCCGATGCAACCCTGGTTTCCCGACGCCAAGCTGGGCGTCTTCATTCACTACGGCATCTACGCCGTGGGCGGAGCCGCCGAGTCCTGGTCCTTCTACACGGGCGAGATGACGCACGAGCAGTACATGAAACAGCTCGACGGCTTCACCGCGTCGCGCTACGACCCGGACGCCTGGGCCGAGCTGTTCGCCCGCGTCGGCGCGCAGTACGCGGTGCTCACCGCCCGGCACCACGACGGCGTCGCCCTCTGGGACACCGGCCACCGCAATCTCGACGTGGTCCGGGACACGCCGGCCGGCCGCGACCTCGTGACCGGGTTCGTCGACGCGCTGCGCGCGCGGGACCTCAAGGTCGGCCTCTACTACTCGCACTCCGACTGGAACCACCCGGACTACGCGAGCGAGCGGCACCCCGGGCCGCACCTCGTGGCACCCAACGGTTACTCGAGCGCCGAGCCCGGCAAGGAGGACCCGCAGGCCTGGGCGCGCTACCTCGCGTACCGGGACGGCCAGGTCGGCGAGCTCGTCGAGCGCTTCCGCCCCGACATCCTCTGGTTCGACGGCGAGTGGGAGCGCACCGAGGAACAGTGGCGGATGCGCGAACTGTCCGAGCTGATCCTGGCGGGCAACCCGGACACCATCCTCAACGGCCGCATGCTCAGCTACGGCGACTACGCCACGCCGGAACAGGGGACCCCGCTCCAGGCCCCGGACGGCCCGTGGGAGCTCTGCCTCACGATCAACGACTCGTGGAGCTACCGGCCGCAGGACCGCGACTTCAAGTCGGTGCGCCAGCTGGTGCGGTACTTCACCGAGACGATCGGCATGGGCGGCAATCTGCTGCTCGGCGCCGGCCCCCGGGAGGACGGCACGATCCCCGAGGAGCAGATCGAACGCCTGGAGGGCCTCGGGGCGTGGATCGCGCGGCATTCCGACGCCGTGTACGGCACGGTCGCCGGGCTGCCCGCCGGGCACCACTACGGCCCCAGCACCCTGTCCGCCGACCGGCGCACGCTCTACCTGATGTGCTTCGACACCCCGCGCGACTCCGTCTCGATCCGCGGCCTGCGCAACCCCGTCCGCCGGGCCACGGTCCTGGGGACGGGCACCGAACTGGGTCACCACGTCACGGGCGGCTTGGACACGGTCCCTGGCGTGACCTGGATCGACGCGCCCGCGGCGGCCGACTTGGACGAGCAGGCGACGGTGCTGGCCGTCGAGCTCGAAGGGGAGCTGGACCTCTATACGGGGGCGGGGCGCCTCTGACGGCACACGAGCCCGAAAATACCCTGGGGGGTATAATCGAGCAAAGGATCAGATACCCCCGCGCGGGTATAGAGAGCGCGGCTAGGAGATGACGGACATGACATACGACCGACTGCGAACCGAGGTGGACGCGCCGTTCGGCGAGACCGTGGAGCGGGTGCGCGCGTCGCTGGCCGAGCAGGGCTTCGGGATACTCACCGAGATCGATGTGCAGGCGACGTTGCGGGCCAAGCTCGGCGAAGAGGTGGAGGACTATCTGATCCTCGGAGCCTGCAATCCGCCGCTCGCGCACCGCGCGCTGGAAGCGGACCGGTCGATCGGTCTGCTCCTGCCGTGCAATGTCGTCGTCCGGGCCGAGGGCACGCGGACGGTCGTCCAGGCGATGGACCCGCAAGCGATGGTCGAGCTGACGGGCCTGGAGCGGATCAAGGCCGTCGCGGACGAAGCCACCGTCAAGCTCGAGGCCGCTCTCGCGTCGCTGACCTGACGCGAGAGGCGTGTACGAACGCGAAGAAGGGGCCCGGAGTTTCCGGGCCCCTTCGCCGTGCGCGCCCACCCGCTCGCGGGAGGACCGCACCACTCAGTCGTGGGAGAACCGCACCTCGGGCAGCACCCGGCGCAGCCACCCCGGCGCCCACCACGCGGCACGCCCGGTGAGCCGGAGCAGGACCGGCAGCAGGACGAGCCGGATCAGGAACGCGTCGAGCAGTACGGCCACGCCGAGCACGATGCCCATCTCCTTGGGCGGAAGCGGCTCGGCGAGCGCGAAGGTGAAGAACACGGCGACCATCACCGCGGCGGCGGCGAAGATCACGCGCCCGGAGTGGGAGAGCGCGCCGATCAACGCCTGTTTGGGATCGCCGGTGCGCTCGTAGTGCTCCTTGGCCGAGGAGAGCAGGAAGACGGTGTAGTCCATCGCGATCGCGAAGATCATGGCGAAGAAGAAGACGGGACCCCAGCCGTCGAGGAAGCCCTGCGGTTCGAAGCCGAGCAGGCCGGAGAGGTGTCCGTCCTGGAAGATCAGCTTGGCCACTCCGAAGGCGGCGGCGGTGGCGAGGAGGTTCGTCAGGACCGCGAGGGCGGAGATCAGGGGCGCTTGGAGGGCGACGAGGAGGAGGACGAAGCCGAGGGCCAGGATGACTCCGATGACCAATGGCGCCTTGTCGTCGAGGGCCTGCTGGAGATCGAGGTTCTCCACGGCCGCGCCGCCGACCAGGGCGTCGGACGGAAGCTCGGCGCGCAACTCGTCGACAGCCCCGGCAAGTTGCGCGTCGGACGGATCGACGGACGGCATGGCCTGGATCATCGTCAAGCCGGAGTCGTCGACGGCGGGCTGGGCCGGGGTGACCGCGGCGATGCCGTCGGCGGACTTCAGCGTCTCGGCGGTGGTGCCCGCCTCGGCGGACGGCACGACGATCTGGAGCATGCCGGGAGCGCCCTGCCCAAGGGACGCCTGCACAAGCTCGTATCCCTGCCGTGCGCTGTCCCCCTCCGGTACGACCTTGATGGACGGCATCGCGGTCTTCAGCCCGAGGACGGGCACGGCCAGCGCGATCAGCGCGACGAGGGCGAGCGCGCCGAAGCGCAGGGGCTGCCGCCACAGCCGCTCGCCCCAGGCCCCGAAGCGGGGTGAGACGGTGCGGTCGGTACGAGTCCGGGGCAGGGCGAACTTGTTGACGCGCGGCCCGAGTTTGCCGAGGACAGCCGGGAGCAGCGTGAGTGTCGCGGCCAGGACGAAGACGACGGAGAGCATGATGCCGATCGCCATGGTGCGGACGGCGGGTGCGGGCACCAGCATCACGGCGGACAGGCTGACGAGGACGGTCAGCCCCGACAGGAGTACCGCCTTGCCGGCCGTGTCCATGGTTTCGACCACCGCCCGGCGCCGGTCGCCGGTCGCCGCGAGGGTGGACCGGAAGCGGATGACCAGGAAGAGCGCGTAGTCGATGCCCAGCGCGAGCGCGAACATCAGGGCGAAGTCCATCGCCCAGATGGAGATGGGCGTGAGGTGGCTGAGCAGTACGAGCGAGCCGATCGAGGCGGCGAGGCCCGCCATGGTGAGGATCAGCGGCAGGCCCGCCGCGACCAGGGACCCGAACGCGAAGACCAGGACGACCAGGATGACCGGCCAGGACAGGATCTCGGCCTTGATCATCGCTTCCAGGTTGGCGGTGTTGAAGTCGCTCCACATGACCGAGGCGCCAGTGGCACGCACGGTGACGTCGTCGGTGGACAGGTCCCGCAGGGGTTCCTTGAGGTCCTCGGCGGCGCGCACCATGTCGTCGGTGTTGGCGTCGGCCCCGCCGAGGACGACGGCGGTCCGGCCGTCCCGGCTGACACTGATGCCCGGCTGCGGTGGCACGACCTCGGCGATCCGGTCGTCGGCGGTCAGCTCCCGGGTGACCTCGGCGATCACCTTTCGCACGGACGGGTCGGTGACCGCGTTCCCCTTCGAGCTGACGACCACCTGGATGGCCGACGAGGCGTTCCCGCCGAAGTGCTCCTGAGCCAGCTCGCGCACCCGCACCGACTCCGAGCCGTTGCTCTGCCAGCCGGCCCCCGACAGCACCGTGGTGACCTGCGGAGCGAAGGCGCCGAGCACGCCCACCACGAGCAGCCAGCCGATCAGTACCTGCCTGAAGTGTCCGGCGGTCCAGGCGCCGAGTCGGCCCAGCGGTCCGGTCCGGCCCGGCGGTGGCGCGTCCGGCGCGCGCTTCGGCGCCTGGGCGGATGTCGTGGTGGCCACGGTGCACTCCTCGCTCTGGATACCCCTGGGGGTAATGCTCGAGAGTGACGATAATACCCCTGGGGGTATTTTTCCAAGACGAAGAAAACCGACGGGCCGATGGCCCGCCGGTCTGAAGGCGATCTGAAGTCAGTCTGGAGGTGTCTGGAGGAGAGCTGGGATGCGGTGCGCGGTCGGGTGTCAGGCGAGGGAGAGGAAGAGCTTCTCCAGGCGGGCCCGCATCTGGTCGCGATCCAGTTCCGGTTCACCGTTCTCGTCGCTCATGCAGCGCTCGAGCCCGGTCGCGATGATCGCGAACCCGGCCCGGTCCAAGGCCCTTGACGCCGCTGCCAGTTGGGTCACCACTTCATCGCAGGAGCGCCCCTGCTCGATCATGTTGATCACGCCGGCGATCTGCCCCTGGGCCCGCTTGAGCCGGTTGATCACGGACTTCAACTCATCGGCCGCCAACTGCAGTTCCATACGGAGCGCTCCCTTGGTATATACCCCTCCCGGTATTGTACGTCCTGACCGGTGCGGCCCGGAGGCGCTCCCGCCTCGCCGGCGAGCGCCTCGGCCTCCCTCGGTCCGAATCCGAGCAACTGCCACACGAGGCAACGGATGTTACGCGTGGGAAACCTTGACGATCGCTGTGCCGGATGCCACGATTCCGGCGCCGACCATGTTTACGTAAACATCGCCACGGGCCAGCCTCAGTCGTGAGATCAGGTCACCCCTTCGCGCGACGACATGTTTACGCAAACACCAAGTTGCCGTTGGTGGAGCGGGGAGGAGCGGAACGATGGTGTCTGCACCACGGGCGAGGGTTCACGGCGCCCGGAAGCCGTCGCTCCAGAGACGCGGATCACGGATCGACCGGGCGTTTCGCGGCAGAAACTCGCCGACCGTCCCGGGGCCCGGTACCGACAAGAACCTCGCCCCACACCTTGCTTGAGTACGGGAACTCTACGTCGGTGTCGCGCGGACACGTACCGAAGGCGGCACCTCCCCAGTCACTACCCGCAGCCGATCCGCCGGCCACCGGGACGAGGAGTTCCCGTACTGCGCGGGCCGGAAGGGCAACCGGGTGCTCGCCCGGTCGAGGGCGAGTTCGTCGCTGGCTGGTCTCGCCCTCTCTTCCAGGTCCACGCAGGTACATCACCGGTCATCACCGGGCCCGCCGACGGCGAGCCGACGTCACCGTCCCGCCCGGTCCGTCCGGCCCGGCCCGGCACATTCCCGACGGCCGCTCAGCCACGCGCAGGCTCCGCCATGCGCTGAGTCGCCATCTTCTGAAAGGGCAAGCTGATGCGCAAAACCACCGCCAGCAGCCGCTTCACCTCCCGGCTGCGCACCGCCCTCGTGGCGATCGCGATCGCCGCGACCAGCGGCACAGCCGTCGCCGGCAGCCCGGCCCACGCCGCGTCGAGCGGAGACACGACCCAACTCGCCAGAGACACAACCCAGTTCAAGGGCGTGAACTGGGCCGACCCCCGCGACAACTTCGCCGACGACCCCGTCGTGCTGTCCGGTCTGTCGACCTCCGACAGCTACACCCAGAGCTACACCAAGGCGAGTCGGGTGATCTCGGCATTCCGCGCGAACCTCGGTGCCAACACCGTCCGGCTGCCCATCAACCCCTACACCGCCAACGGCTCCTACTGGAAGTCGTACCGCGGAGTCATCGACGCGGCGTCGGACAAGGGCTTCAAGGTCATCCTCTCCTACTGGGAGGGGACGGGCCCGCGCAAGGACGGCTTCATCGACGACCCCGCCACCTACTGGCCCATGTGGAACACCGTGGTCAAGGCATACAAGGCCGACAAGCGGGTCTACTTCGAGCCGATGAACGAGCCCCACGGCTACACGGACACCGAATGGGCCGACATCGCCGCGAAGTGGCTGGCCACATACCCGTCGGTCCCCCGCAACCAGGTGTTCGTCAGCGGCGCCGGCTACAACGACCACGTCACCTCCGTCTGCGCCGACCCGCGACTGAAGGGCACCTACCTGTCGCTGCACCACTACGGGTTCTGGAAGGAGTACGCCACCTACGACCAGTGGGTGGCCGACCTCAAGGAGCGCATCGGTGACTGCGCGAACCGGACCGTCGCGGACGAGTTCGGCGCCCACATGACCACTGGCTTCAACTACAACAAGCCGACTCCCGACAACAACTTCATCAACTTCATGCAGGCTGTCACCGACACCTTCCGCGAGCTCAAGATGGGGTCCGTCTACTGGCCCGGCCTGCGCACCGGCGACACGTACTCCATGCAGACCCTGATCGGCGACCCCGCCAGGCCCTGGCTGACCACCACCAACCAGTCCGGCGCCGACCGGCTCGCCTGGGGCTGGGGGCGCGGCAAGCCCGTACAACCCTGACGGATTGAATCCCCCCGCAGCCGATTGCCCTTCCGGCGTTCAGAGGCTCCGCCCCCCCATGGCCGGGGACGGAGCCTCTGCTCCCGTCGTCGCAGGTCGGCCCGAGCCGGCGGGCCCGAGCCGGCGGGCCCGCTCCTGCCGACTGCGCCGGCCGTGCCATCCTCGATACCGTCGCGGTCCGCGTCGCCCGGGCGGATAGCATCAGGGCTCCGGCGTGGCTCCCAGCAGAGGCAATGATCATGGATCCGGCCGCGGTACCTCCGCCCGCAGCGGGCGTCAGCCTGCGCCAGTTGCTGATGGCCCTGGGGGATTCGCTGGTGGAGGTGCAGGCCGCTCCCGCCGGACTGGACGTCGACATCCGCGGCGTGGCCCTGCTCGACCCCGAGGACCCGCCGACCGCCCAGCCGGGCGAGCTGGTCCTCGCCATCGGTGCCCGTGGCAGAGCCGCTCATCCCGCGCTGCGGGCCGCCGGGCGCGACGGGGCCGCCGCGGTCGTGGTCAAACTCGACGGTCCCGGCCAGGCCACTGCGCTCAGCGAGACCGCCGCCGAGGCCGGGGTCGCCCTGCTCTCGCTGCGCAGCGAAGCACGCTGGGAACAGGTGAACGCGCTGGCGCGCGCCGCCCTCGACGACGCGCCGCCGGGCCACCCCGGGAAAGGGACCGAGGAGGGCGACCTGTTCTCGCTCGCCCAGACCACCGCCATCCTCACCAGCGGCATCGTCAGCATCGAGGACGCCGCCAACCGGGTACTGGCGTACTCCCGCTCCACCGACTCCGACGAGATCGACGACCTGCGGCGGCGCTCCATCCTCGGCTGGCAGGGACCGGAGGCGTATCTGGCCAAGCTGCGCGAGTGGGGTGTGTTCCAGCACCTGCACTCCAGCGACGAGGTGATCAGTATCGACAGCCACCCCGAGCTGGGCATCCGCCGCCGGCTCGCGGTGGCCATCCGGTCCGGGGACCGGCAGCTGGGCACCATCTGGGTGCAGGAAGGCTCGACGCCGCTGTCCGAACGCTCGGGCCAGGCGCTGCTGGGTGCCGCCCGGGTCGCCGCGCTCCACCTGGTGCGCCGCCGACGGGAGCTCTCGGAGGACCTGACGCTCACCCGGACCCTGCTGGTCGGCCTTCTGGAGGGGAGCACCGGGCCGCAGCCGCTGGCCACCCACCTGGGATTCGACGCGACCCGCCCGGCCGCTGTCCTGGGCTTCTCGTACGGGACCGCGGAGGTCGTCGGCGCCCCGGAGCCGACCCAGCTCACCGCCGCGCCAGAGCTGACCCACACCGAGGTCACCAACCTCGTCTCCGTGCACATCGCCGCCCGGCACCGCAGCGCACTGGTCACCCAGGTCGATCCCCGTATCTACGTCCTGCTGCCCCAGCTGCCACGCAGCATCGACGTGGACACACTGCGCGGCTGGGGCCAGGAGATCACCGACGCCGCCCGGCGCCACCTGGGCCTGCCCCTGCGTGGCTCGGTCGGTTGCGTGGTGTCCGGGCTCGGGGACGTCCCCGAGTCACGCCGGGAGGCCGACCGCATCCTCGACGCGATGGTGGGAGCCGACGTGTCCACCGCGGTCGCCGCGCTGCCGGACATCCAGGCGGAAGTACTGGTCAGCGAAGTACTGACGCTGCTTTCCGCGCATCCCGAGATACGGGACCCACGGCTGACCGCCCTCGTCTCGCATGACAGCCGGCACCACGGCGGGCTGGCCGAGTCCCTTCTGACCTACCTGAATTGTTTCGGTGACGTACGGGCTGCCGCCGCCCAGCTGCACGTGCACCCGAACACGCTGCGCTACCGCCTCCGCCGGGCCGAGGAGCTGACGGGTCTCGAGCTGAGCCGGCCCGACCAGCGTCTGCTTGCCATGCTTCAGCTGCGGCTGCCGCCCACCACCTGACCCCGCTTCCGCATTGGCCGGTCGTACAACCGTCAACGAGGAGTTTGTCGGCCCGCACAAACACCTCACCTCACGCCGCCCCCTACGCTTGCGCAAATCCATTTCCGACAGTGACGCGGACCGCCTCTCACAAGGAGCCGGAGCGCGGCGCGGACGTGCGGTGACGACCCCATCACCTGCATGTCATCCGGATACCGCGCCTCGCGCCGTGAACGCTTTCGGAAATCTTCAGGGCCATGGCCGCTCCCCTGCGTACCCGGCCTGCTTGTCCCCGTCCACCGAGGCGATCCGGGGATCCGGTGATCAGTGAACCGGTGCCCCGCGATGCGGAGCCCCGGCGATCCCGGCAGCCACCCCCCGCACGGCCCGCCCTCCCAACCACTCAATGGATGTCGACATGACTACACGTCCCCCTGATTCCCCGGCCCCTGCCACCGCTCCACCCACCGCTGGTCCGTCGCCGGAGCAGGAAGGTCTGCGGGCCGGTCTCAAGAACCGCCATCTGTCCATGATCGCCATCGGTGGCGTGATCGGCGCCGGTCTCTTCGTGGGCTCCGCCTCCGGAATCGCCGCCGCCGGGCCCGCCATCCTGCTGTCGTACGCGCTGGTCGGCGCCCTGGTCGTCTTCGTGATGCGGATGCTCGGCGAGATGGCCGCGGCCAACCCGACCTCCGGCTCCTTCTCCGCCTACGCGGACCGGGCGCTGGGCCGCTGGGCCGGGTTCTCGATCGGCTGGCTGTACTGGTTCTTCTGGGTCGTGGTGCTCGCCGTGGAGGCGACCGCGGGTGCCGTCATCCTGGAAGGGTGGGTGCCGGCCGTACCGCAGTGGGCCTGGGCACTGATCGTGATGGTGGTCCTCACCGCCACGAACCTGATCTCGGTCGGCTCCTTCGGCGAGTTCGAATTCTGGTTCGCCGGCATCAAGGTCGTCGCCATCTCGGGCTTCATCCTCCTCGGCGGCCTCGCGATCTTCGGTGTGCTGCCCGGCTCCGACCACGCCGCGACCGGCTTCAGCAACCTCACCGAACACGGCGGCTTCCTGCCGAACGGGCCCGGCACGATCCTCACCGGCATCCTGCTGGTCGTCTTCTCCTTCATGGGCAGCGAGATCGTCACCCTTGCCGCCGGTGAGGCCCCGAACGCGCGGCAGGCGGTCGCCAAGGCCACCAGGAGCGTGATCTGGCGGGTCGGCGTCTTCTACGTCGGTTCGATCCTCGTCGTGGTCTCCCTGCTGCCGTGGAACGACCCCTCGATCGAGAAGAAGGGCTCGTACGTCGCGGCCCTGGACTCGATCGGTATCCCGCATGCCGGCGAGATCATGAACTTCATCGTGCTGACCGCTGTGCTGTCCTGTCTCAACTCCGGCCTCTACACCGCCTCCCGGATGGCCTTCTCCCTCGGGCAGCGCGACGACGCCCCGCGGTCCTTCGCACGGACGAACGCGCGAGGGGTTCCGCAGGCCGCGATCCTGGCCTCCGTGGCCTTCGGCTTCCTGGCCGTCGGCTTCAACTACCTGTGGCCGGACACGGTGTTCCAGTTCCTGCTGAACTCCTCGGGCGCGGTCGCACTCTTCGTATGGCTGGTCATCTGCTTCTCGCAACTGCGGATGCGGGGAATCATCCTGCGCGAGAACCCGGAGAAGCTCGTCGTCCGGATGTGGCTGTTCCCGTATCTCACGTGGGCGACGATCGCGATGATCTCGTTCGTGCTGGTCTACATGCTGACCGACGACAAGGAGGGCGGCGGGCGGAGCCAAGTGCTGCTCTCCGTGCTCGTGGCCGCGCTGGTGATCGCGGTCTCGTTGGTCCGGGAACGGATGCGCGCCAAGAGCGCCGTGGACGCGATCACGCCTCGGTAGCCGCCGCAGACTGCCCTCCGGCCTTCAGGCTCCCCGCCGTTTTCGGCGGGGAGCCGTCCCCGTTCTGGTACGGGCCGGTGTGCGGGGCCGCGCGCGGGCTCCGGTGCTCGGACGAGCCGAGGGCCGCGCGCCTTGCCTGCGCCGTGCGCCCGGCGCACGCTGGTCACATGGGTGGTCACGACGGCCCCACGCTCATCGCTTCCGTGCAGCGGGCCTTCCGTCTGCTGGAGGCGGTGAGCGCGCACGAGAACGGCGCCCCGGCGAAGCAGCTGGCACGTGAGACGGAGCTGCCCCTGGCCACCGCCTATCACCTGCTGCGGACGCTGGTCCACGACGGATACGTACGGAAGCTGGACGACGGCGGGTTCGTCCTGGGCGACAAGCTCCAGACGCTGCACACCACGAGCCGCGGGCAGGCGCTGCTCAGCCGTGTCCGTCCCACGCTGGCCGCTCTGCGCGACGAGCTCGCGACCGCCGCCTACCTCACCTTCTACGAGGACGGCGAGATCAGGGTCGCCGAGATCGTCGACGGCCCCCGGGCGCCCCGAGTCGACCTCTGGGTGGGCTTCGAGGACGCCGGGCACGCCACCGCGCTGGGCAAGTCCGTGCTGCGAGAACTGGACGACGAGTCCCGCAAGGACTACCTCTCCCGGCACGCCCTCGCCGACCTGACGCCTCGGACGATCACCAGCCCTCCGGAACTGCTCCGGAGACTCGACTCCTCACCCGTGGCCCCGGCCGTCACTGATCTGGAGGAGTACGCCCTCGGTACTGTCTGCGTCGCCGTGCCCGTCTACAGCGGGGACACACTCGGCTCGCTCGGCGTGTCACTGCGGGCGGACCGGCTGTCCCGACTCAACGAGATCCGAGAGCGGCTGATCCCGACCGCGAGTCGCGTGACCAGGAGCCTTTCGCTCACTATCTGAAAACCCTCTCCTTGTGGCGACCGAATCGAACCTCTTTCCTGGATGAAACAGACATTCCAGGAATGCACCCACGCACAGGTGAGGACTTCGGACGAACATGAGTCAGGCCCGAGACCGTGGTGACGACCACTGGCCGATACGGCCGTTCAGGAACCGAGTGGCCGGTACCGGGGCATCGCCCCGCAACCGCTTCGCCGCACAGTTGGCCGCCGGTACGCCGGTACTGCCCGTGCTGATCGTCTCCGTCATCGTGCTCGTCGACCTCGTCGGCGGAGCAGGAATGATCTGGCTGCCGCTGCTCGCCGCCGGGCCCGCACTGGCCGCGAGCACCAGCGGGCCGCGTGGAGTCCTCTGCGTCGGTCTCCTCGCGGCGGTGCTGGGCGTGGTGCTCGGAGCCCGGGACGGCGTTCCGGCTCGCGAGCTGGCCGTCGTACTGTCCGCCCTGGCGGCCGTCACTCTGGCGAGTGGGCTGGCCAGCGCGCTGCGCGGGCGTCGTGAGCGGGTGCTCGCGGCCGTCCGCTCGGTCGCGGAGGCCGCCCAGCACGCGCTTCTCAAGCCCGTACCGGCGACGGTCGGCCCGTTCCAGGTGGCCGTCCGTTACAGCGCCGCGGCGGCGGAGGCCCGTATCGGCGGGGATCTCTACGCGCTGGTGCCCACCCCGTACGGGGTCAGGCTGATCGTCGGCGATGTGCGGGGCAAGGGGCTGCCGGCCGTGGGGACCGCCGCACTTGTGCTCGGCGTCTTCCGTGAGGCCGCCTACGACGAGCCCGATCTTCTCGCCGTCGTCGGCCGGATCGAGCGGAGCCTGGCGCGCAACCTCGGTTGCGACGACTTCGTCACCGCCGTGGTCGCCGGATACCCGCGCGCAGGGCATCTGGAGGTGGTCAACTGCGGACACGCGCCTCCGCTGCTGGTACGCGAATCCGGAAACGTTGTGGCAGTGGAGCCCACCTGTCCGGCCCCGCCCCTCGGACTGCGCGCCCTCACGGGCGAGACCCCCTCCCTCCAAGTGCTGCCCTTCGCCGACGGTGATCAACTGTTGCTCTACACCGACGGGGTCACCGAGGCCCGCGACCACGGCCGTGAGTTCTACCCGCTCGCCGAAGGACTGGCGCGCCACGTGTCCGACCAGCCGGCACGCACTCTCACCGCCCTCCATGACGAACTGCTGGCGCATGTGGGCGGCCGGCTGCACGACGACGCGGCGCTGCTCCTGCTCCGCAAACCGACCGTCCCTGAACGGCTCCTCCTCGGGTCCGGTAGCGGGACCACCCCGGCTGACGGTGTGTCAGCCGGGGTGGAATCAGGCACGGTTGACGTCAGGCGAGCGTCGCGATCGCCTGGTTGAACGTCGCCGAGGGCCGCATGACGGCCGAGGCCTTGGCCGGGTCGGGCTGGTAGTAGCCCCCGATGTCGGCCGGGGAGCCCTGGACGGCGAGCAGCTCGTCGACGATCGTCTGCTCCTGCGCGGCAAGCGTCTCGGCGAGCGGGCCGAACGCCTTTGCGAGGTCCGCGTCGTCGGTCTGCTTGGCCAGCTCCTGCGCCCAGTAGAAGGACAGGTAGAAGTGGCTGCCGCGGTTGTCGATACCGCCGACTCGACGGCTCGGCGACTTGTCGTTCTCCAGGAACGTGGCGGTCGCGCGGTCGAGGGTGTCGGCGAGGACCTGGGCGCGCGCGTTGTCCGTGGTCTGCGCGAGGTGCTCGAAGCTGGCCCCGAGGGCGAAGAACTCGCCCAGGCTGTCCCAGCGCAGGTAGTTCTCCTTGACCAGCTGCTGCACATGCTTCGGGGCGGAGCCGCCCGCACCCGTCTCGAACAGGCCGCCGCCGGCCATCAGCGGCACGACGGACAGCATCTTGGCGCTGGTGCCCAGCTCCAGGATCGGGAACAGGTCGGTGAGGTAGTCACGCAGCACGTTGCCGGTGACGGAGATCGTGTTCTCACCGCGGCGGATGCGCTCCACGGTGAGCTTGGTCGCCTCGATCGGGGACAGGACGCGGATGTCCAGGCCCTCGGTGTCGTGCTCCGTCAGGTACTGCTTGACCTTCTCGATGAGCACAGCGTCGTGGGCGCGGGTCTCGTCCAGCCAGAACACCGCCGGGTCGCCGGTCGCGCGGGCGCGGGTGACGGCGAGCTTGACCCAGTCGCGGATCGGGGCGTCCTTCGCCTGGCAGGCGCGGAAGATGTCGCCGGCGGAGACGGTCTGCTCCAGGACGACATCGCCGTTCTGGTCGACGAGCCGCACGGTGCCCGTGGTCGGGACCTCGAAGGTCTTGTCGTGGCTGCCGTACTCCTCGGCCTTCTGCGCCATCAGACCGACGTTCGGCACGGAGCCCATCGTGGACGGGTCGAAGGCGCCGTTCGCGCGGCAGTCGTCGAGCACGACCTGGTAGACACCGGAGTAGCTGCTGTCCGGCAGAACGGCCAGCGTGTCGGCCTCCTGGCCGTCCGGGCCCCACATGTGGCCGGAGGTGCGGATCATCGCCGGCATGGAGGCGTCGACGATGACGTCGCTCGGGACGTGCAGGTTGCTGATGCCCTTGTCGGAGTCGACCATCGCCAGCTCCGGGCCCTCGGCGAGCTCGGCATCGAAGGACGCCTTGATCTCGGCGCCCTCGGGCAGGGACTCCAAGCCCTTGTAGATGCCGCCCAGACCGTCGTTCGGGGACAGGCCGGCGGCGGCGAGTGTCTGGCCGTACTTCGCGAACGTCTTCGGGAAGAAGGCGCGCACCACGTGACCGAAGATGATCGGGTCGGAGACCTTCATCATCGTGGCCTTGAGGTGCACGGAGAACAGCACGCCCTCGGCCTTGGCGCGGGCGATCTGCGCCGTGAGGAACTCGCGCAGCGGCGCGACGTGCATGACGGCCGCGTCCACGACCTCGCCCGCGAGGACGGGTACGGACTCATGCAGGACGGTGGTGGTGCCGTCGTCGCCCGCCAGCTCGATGCGCAGGGAGCCGGCTTCGGAGATCACCGCGGACTTCTCGGTGGAACGGAAGTCGTCGACGCCCATGGTGGCGACGTTCGTCTTCGACTCGGACGTCCAGGCGCCCATGCGGTGCGGGTGGTTCTTGGCGTAGTTCTTGACCGAGGCGGGGGCGCGGCGGTCGGAGTTGCCCTCGCGCAGCACCGGGTTCACGGCGCTGCCCTTGACCTTGTCGTAACGGGCACGGATGTCCCGCTCCCCGTCGGTCTTCGGGTCGTCCGGGTAGTCCGGAAGCGCGTAGCCCTGCCCCTGCAGCTCGACGATCGCGGCCTTCAGCTGCGGGATCGAAGCCGAGATGTTCGGCAGCTTGATGATGTTGGCCTCGGGCGTCTTGGCCAGGTCACCGAGCTCGGCGAGGGCGTCGGGGATGCGCCGGCCCTCCTCCAGGAACTCGGGGAAGAGGGCGATGATCCGCCCCGCCAGTGAGATGTCACGGGTCTCCACAGTGACACCGGCCTGCGACGCGTACGCCTGGACCACCGGCAAGAAGGAATGCGTCGCCAGGGCCGGGGCCTCGTCAGTGTGCGTATAGATGATGGTCGAGTCAGTCACCGGGTGCTCCGCTCCACGTCTGCAACATTGCTCGACATCAAGATATCTCGTGATGGGGCCTCGCCGGACAGGAGGCCGCACAAGTGAGCCATGCCTGCGTCACACTCCGGGGCCTCAGCCGGTCTCAGCCCTGAGGCCTTCGCCATCACGCGCAGTGCTTACTCTTCGGGCGAGCCCGGCCGCGCGGTACGGACGCGGAGACTCTGGCGGCTGAGCTCCTCGCTGTGCGCGACGAGTGCGTCGACCAGCTGTCACGGGCCGGGGCCCTGCGGATGGCGTCCGGCCGCGATGCGGAGATGTCCCACCACATGTGCCATGGACGTGCGCCTTCCTAGGTTGTGCCGACGAGTAAGCGTCCCCGCCCGCCTGGAAGTGGTGTTCATGGCCTCCGCAGCAACCGCTCCCCCACCGCCCTCGAACCTCCGACGGATCGTCGCCGCGAGCCTCATCGGCACCACCATCGAGTGGTATGACAACTCATTCGATCGGGGACAGGACCTGCGGTTTTCCACGGCTTCGGCTGCCGAAGTGAGCACGGAACCAGCACGGGGACGGTGGCGTGCTGACTCGGGGCCGGCCAACCTGCTTCTCAGCGCGCGCCGCTGAGGCCGTTGAGGCGATCGAGAAGGCCGCGTCCAGGCCGAGGCCACCGGCGAACACCGACAGCTGGTTCCACAGCAGCCGCTCGGCGGGGCGTGCACGGCTCGTAGTTCCAGTCGATCAACGCGCGAAGGGTGCGGTGCCGGCGGCGGGCCGGTCAGGGTGTACCACTCGTCGACGTCGGTCCACTGGCCGTACCGATGGAGTTGCCGCACAGCATGTGAGACGGCAAGGGCTATGAGTGGTCGAAGGACCGGATCGTCGCCATCAGCGATACCGAGCTGCGGGAGCAACCCGTCAAGCATCCGGACATACCGTTCGCGGGCTTACCGCCGTCGGCCTTGCCGTCGTGGGTGACCGCATCAGCTGTGGGCTGCCCAGCAGCGTTGCCGTCAGCGCGACCAGCCCCACCACGGCCGACACGAGCATCGCCAGCCGGGTACCGAGCAGGCCGGCCGTAACGCCGAGGATCACCATGCCGGACGGCAGCGCGAGGCCGATCGTGGTGCTCAGCAGGCCGAGCGCGGCAGTGCGTTCGTGGGGGGCGACGGCGTCCACCGACAGGGTCGCCTGCATCGTGCCGAAGTAGGCCTGACCGATTCCTGCCACGCCGAGTGCCAGCAGAGCCACCGCCACTGCCGGGGCGTAGGACAACACGCCCAGGCAGCACAGGCAGAGCGCTACCGCGAACGCGTAGGAAGCGCCGGGCCGCCGGGCCGGCCAGATGACCAGCGCCGCCGCCGTCACCAGTTGCACCGTGCCGGCGGCGGAGCCGATCACCCCGGCCATCGCCGCCCCGGCGCCCAGGCCGTTCGCGATGACCGGGACGAGGGGCATGAACGCGAAGTAGGAGAGGTTGCAGATCACCGTCACCAAGAGGACCACCCTGAGCGCCGGCGAGCGCCGCAGCAACTGCCAACCCGTCGGGCCCGGCGCGGCCGTGGACATGGTGTCCGGCCCGGCGGTCGCGGGCACGTCGGCCGGCATCCCGCGGGTCGCGTGCCACAGCAGCGCGGTGGAGCAGGCGAGCAGCACGGTGGGAACAGCGAACGCGGCGCCGAGGCCGAACACTCCGATGGTGACGCCGCCGATCAGCGGGCCGAGCATCGTCGCGCTCGCCAGGCCCGCCATCTCGGCGCTGAGTGCACGATGCGAGTGCTCAGGCCCGGCGATGCGGAACAGCAGCTCGCGCTGCGCGGTCATGTTCACCAGGCCGCCGAACCCGTACGCGAACTCGAACAGGTACACCATCCAGGTCTGGACGGCACCGGTGCTCACGACCGCGATCATCACCGCCGAGATCGGCAGCAACGCGAGTTCGGTGAAGAGCACCAGCCGGCGCGGATCCAGGTCGCGTCGCGTCCTGGAGGCGACGTAGGCACCCAGCAGCATGGGCGAGAACATGGCGAACCCGGCGAGCTGGTTGTCGATCGGACGCCCACCCAGGTGAGTCACCAGGTACGTCCCGAGGAAAAGTCCGTCCCAGCGCGTCAGATGCCACATCCACGAGCTGATCAACACCTTCGGGATGGATCCACGCCGGTCTCCACGCATAGCCATGTCCACACGGCTCACCCAAGGACACTGCCGTCACCTGGGAGAGTCCGCCCGATGCCCGGCCGATTGCGCCGGTGTTCGGGGTGGCTTTGACTCAGACGGCGACGCGCGGGTCGGCGACCGATTGCACGGCGTCGACGGCGATGTCCGTGACCACATGGAAAAAGTCCATCACCGAGTGTCACCACCGGCGATCCCGCTGAAGTCCCCGACGTCGATCGCTGCGCGAACAGCCCGATGCCTGACGGGCGAAGGTCGGCTCCACGAGCCCATGCATCATCAGGGTCCGCTCCCCGCCCAGGCGCCCGCAGGGTGAGCGTCCAACCGCGCGACGCCCCGGTCCCCGCAGCCGCAGCCCGCGGCGATCAGCGACGCGACTCTGACACCGTCGACCGCCTTCGACAATGCGTGCCTGGTCCCCTTCAGCCGGGGACCCGGCGCCAGAGCTCCTGATCAGGCAGTGCCCCAAGCCTGACCATGGCTTGATCAGGCCCTCTTCAAGGCCTGCGGCCAGAAGATCGCCGGGTAGTAGGAGTTGTTCTCGATTCCGCTCATGTAGCTGTGCGCGATCGTGGAGTTCGGCGTGATACACAGCGGGATCCAGATGGCGTCGTCGAGGATGATCTTGCTGCAGGTCGCGTAAACCGCTTCCGTCGCCGCGGTCGTCGGTTGCTTGATCGCCTTGTCCATCAGCTTGTCGAGCGTCGGATTCGAGTACTGGAAGAAGTTCAGTGGCTTGGCACCGGTGCGCAACAGGATCCGCAGTGTGGTGTCGAGGTGCAGCGCGTCCCCGCCGAGGAAGGTGACCAGGATGTCCGGGCGCTTGTCGGGCGGCTGGTTGGGCAGGTCGAACATTTGTGACGCCGGCATCTCGCGGACCGTGACGTCCAGGCCCAGCGCAGCCAACTGGGTCTGGACCAGCTCGGCCATCTGCTGCCGCGGCGCGCCGCCGTCGGCGCCCCAGGCCAGATCGATCTTCTTCCCCTCCAGGCCCCGCACCAGCGCCTTGAGCGCGGCGGTGTCCACCTGAGCCGGGAACGGCGCCAGCGTCGAGGAGAGCGTGCGCTCCGGAAACAGTCCCTTCTGGACCGCGGTGAGGCCGCCCCACGCCGTGTCGACGATCGATGTGCGGTCCAGGGCGGTGAGCATGGCCCTGCGCAGCGCCTTGTCGGCGAAGACCCCGGCCGTCGGGTTCAGCCAGATCGCCTCGCCCACGCCGCCGTAGGAATTGACGACCCTGAATTGCGATTTCTTCTGGTACTGCAGCACGTCCTGGATCGCGAAGCCCTTGGTCACCATGTCGAACGCGCCCGCGTCGAGCTGTAGCTTCTGCGTCGCGATACTCGGCGTGATTTTTATCTGGATGGTCTTGAACGCGGGCTTCTCGCCCCAGTAGTCCGGGAATGCCTCAAGCGTGTAGTGGCTGCCCGGCACGAACTCCTTGAAGATGTACGGCCCGGTGCCCGCGTCATGCGTCTTCAGCCACCCCTGCGCGAGATCGCCGCCGACGGCATGCTTCGTCACGGCGGCGGGACTGGTCGCCAGCGGTTGCCATGGGCAGGCCATGTAGTGCAGGAACGCGTTGTTCGGCGACTTGAGTGTCACGACGAACGTGGTGGGGTCGGGCGCCGCGGTCCTGGCCACTTCCGCGACCATGTAGGCGGGGCCCTGGGCGATCTTGGCGCGCCGCTCGAAGGTCTTCCGCCACGACTCCGCGTCCGCGGGGGTACCGTCGTGGAACTTCAAGTTCGGCTGAAGCTTGAACGTGTACGTCAACTGGTCCGGCGAGAGCGTCCATGACTTCGCCAGCCCCGGGCGGAACTCCGAGCTGCCTGGCTTGTAGCGGACAAGTCCCTCGTAGGCGGATTCCATGACCTGGACGCCTTCGCCCTCGTACATGATGTCCGGGTCGGGAACCTGCATATCGGCCAGGAACGGAATCCGCAGGGTGAGCTTCGAACCACCCGCCCCGCCGCCGCTGCCGTCGGAGCCGCACGCGGCGATCAGCGACGCGAGGCTGACACCGCCGATGGCGAGACCGCCGGCCTTCAAGAATCCGCGGCGGTCCAATCCAGCCGGAAAGTCCGGCGATCTCCGCTGTTGGTCTGCCGTTCTGTCCACCAATGACTCCTGCTCTGCTTCCACTGTCGACTGAAAAGCACGGCATGCGCTGGCGTGCCTCCACATTTCCGAGCAGTAGAACCGCGTCAGGTGACGCAGTCGCGTCGCATCAGTACCTCTCCTATTGCGCCGTCAGAACTCGAGGAGGTTCTCGCGGAACGTGCTGTGGTTGTAGCCGTCCCTGATGAGGCCGCGCTTGCGCAGGGCGGGTGCCAGGCCGTCCGCGATCTCGGCGATGTTGCGCCGCGTGACGGTCGGCGACAACAGGAATCCGTCGCCGCCGATCTCCTCCATCGCCTCTCCCATCTTCGACGCCACGGTGTCGGGCGAGCCGACGAACGCGAGGCCGGCGTGGGTGTCGACGGTGGCGATGGCCTCGCGCAGCGTCTTGCCGCGGGCGCCTTCGATGAACGTACGCAGGGTGCTCGTCTCGCCGTTGCCCCAGACGTCGGGGACCTCCTTGTCGAGATCGAACGTGGAGAAATCGAATTCTCCGCCGGAGGTGTAGCTCAGCCCCCACAGCTTCCGCTCGATCGCCTGGTCGCTCCAGCGGGCGGCCCGCATGTCCTCCACGCGCGCCTGCGCGACGCGATCGGTGTCACCGAGTACCGGGTCGATGAGGAAGAGGATCTTCAGCGTGCTCGGGTCGCGACCGTACTCCTTCATGCGACTGTGCATGTCCTGCCGGAACGCCTTCATCTGCTCGATGCCGGTGCCGTGCGCGAGCATCGACTCGGCGTACTTGGCGGCCAGGTCACGGCCCGCGGGCGAGGCCCCGGCCTGCACGATGACCGGACGGCGCTGCGGCCCGGGAATGGTGTTGAGCGGCCCGCGGGTTCTGAAGTACTTCCCCTCGAAATCGACCGGGTGCACCTTCGTGTGGTCGGCGTAGCGCGGCGTCTCCTGGTCGACGAGGACGGCACCCTCCTCCCACGAGTCCCACAACGCCCCGACGGCCTCCATCCACTCCTTGGCCATCTCGTACCGCTCGCTGTGCTTCATCAGCGTGTCGTACCCGTATTGCTGCGCCGCGCGCGACGAGCTCCCGGTGACCACGTTCAACCCGACCCGCCCCTCGGTGAGGTGGTCGAGGGTGGTCATCGTCCGGGCCGCCATGAACGGGTGGTAGAAGCTCGTCGACAAGGTCACCGCGATGCCGATGTGCTTGGTCCGCTGTGCCAGCAACGGGATCAGCGGGACGGGATCGCTCTTCGGGGCCAGCAGGCCGTACTTGAGCGTCGTCTCCATCGAGCGGCCGTAGGCGTCCTCGACCATGCTCGTGTCCTCGACCAGCAGGTAGTCGAAGCGAGCCCGCTCCAGCGCCGCTGCCAGGTCGACGAACAGGTCGCCCTTCATCCAGTCGTGTCCGGTATTACCCGCCCACGGGTCCATCGCCCAGGTCTGAACGCTGAAGCCGCTGCCCATGAACCAGCCCAAATGAAACATGACCCCAACCTGACTTTCCGATGTTTCCGCGCACGGAGTCACGCAGTTGCGCCCCCATTGCGCTGCCGGCGTGTCCCGTCACCAGGCACGTGGCCCGTACCGGAGATCGTTCCGAAGACGACTTGTGGAGACCTCGACCTCATGGGCGAGGTCTGACCGTTGACGGAGGAGTGGCATCTCGTCGTGGCTGGTGTGATCACGGCGTAAAGGGCCGTCCGTGGAGCCTGGCTCTGGAGGACAGGGGCCTGCCGGTCGCCGCGTACCGGCACCATCACGCCGTGCTCGGCAGCGCCTGCCTCCCCACCGCGGGACATCCCTCGGCGGGGCGACTGCCCTCACCGCTCCGGCCACCGCTCCGGTGCCCGCGGGGTGCCGGCCGGTTGGCGTGCCTCCGGACCGGAGCGCGGGTCAGGTGGAAAGCGATCGGAGTGCGGACAGGTCGGCGGTGGTGGGATACCGCCAGACGAGGTAGCCGAGGGGGACCCCTGTTCGGTCGGCCAGCCACTCGTGGTCGAGCTCGCTGGGGCCGGCCTGCCGGGCGGCATCGATCAGCAGCCCGATGCGGCGAGTGGCCCGCTCGGACGCGATGGCGCGATGGTCGCGCGGCCTCTTGCGGCGAGCGCCGTGCCAGCGCCCGTACCTGGTGCCTTGAGCCTTCATGCCGCGGAGTCAAGCGCGCCGCTGTTGCCCGAGGGTCACCCTCCGGTTGCGGGTCCTTTGCGCTGGCCGTTGCGCTTCGGAGGGGGGAAGGTGCGCCGCGACCCTTTGCCGACGCCCGGAGGCGCGCTGGTGGGGATGCGCATCGCGGCACCGCAATCGGCGCAATCCAGACGTCACCGTCGGCACGTTCGCCCGCAATGGGGATCCGTCGCACTGGTACTTGCCCCGACTGTCCCCCCGTGCCGAAGGAGCAGACAAGATGGACTCGACCTTGGACAGCATTTTCCTGCGCGTGCCGCTCGGTGCGCGCAGGAGACCTCGCCAGAACTCGGACAGGTCAGTGCCCAGGCAGATGGGGCTCATCGAGGGACGGGTCGAGCATGGCGACCGGCGTGGCCGCGAGCTCGGCTTCCCCACCGCCAACATCGTGCTGGGCGACGAGAGCGTGAGTGACGGAGTGTGGGCCGGTCTGGTGCGACTGCCCGACGGCGCCACGTACGGCGCAGCCGTGTCGGTCGGCCGGAGGGCCACCTTCTACGGCCGTGACGGGATCCGCCTCCTCGAAGCACACCTGTTGGACTTCTCCGGCGATCTCTACGGGCAGTGGCTCCTCGTCCGGCTCGATCACCGGATCCGACCGCAGCGCCGCTTCACCGACGTCAAGGGGCTGGTGCAGCAGATGCACCAGGACATCGCCGACGCCCGGCTCTGGCTGCACGCGAACGCGCGCCCGCAGGTGTCCGACGGCGTCGCCGACCAGCCCTGAGTGGCGCTCTGCTGCCCGAGAGTCGCCAGAGCGCAATACGTACGTCGCATTCGAGGACGATTCAGGCAACACTCCGCTGCTTCCATGCTCAAACTGGTGAACGCCTCTTCGAAGGGGGTTTCCTCGTGGCAGATGACCTGTTGCCCCGTCAGGCCGCACAACCGAGGCTGCCGGCGGTGTCGAACCACCCCGCCGGGCCGGTGCGCCCCGAGACGGTGTACCAACGGCACCGACAGACTCCGGACCGGCTGAACAACTCCATGCGCAGGGCCTACGACCTCCTGCGTTCCTCCCTGCAAAGCAGTCCCGAGAGCCTGTACCTGGTCGAGAGTGAACTGACCGAGTCCCTGTCGGCGAGCCGCAACACCGTGCGTGCGGTCCTGCAGCTCCTGGCCAAGGACGGTCTGGTTACGCGCAGCCCGAAGCGCGGGACGCGCTCTGCCCACGTGACGACCTTGCGGATCAACCAGATCGCCCCCGTCGAGGCGTTCGGCGGCGAGAGTGCGGTCCACACCCAGCTCCGTGCCCTGGATTACCAGATCCTGGGCTGTCCGGGCCTGGTGCGCGAGCGACTGCAGCTCGTGGGCGACTGGACCGTGCTCATGATGGAGTCGCTCGTCCTCCGGCACGAACTGGTGCTGGGCATCCTGGTGAGCTACGTCGCGCTGAGCCCCGAGCAGTCCCGGGACGTCGTCGTCGACGAACCGGACGCGATCTTGTTCCTGGAGAAGCACTTCGACGTCAGGATCCGCGGAACCAAGTCGACGACGATCGGTGCGACCGCGGCCGACGAGCAGTCCGCGCGGTTGGTGGGTGTGGAGGTCGGAGCGCCCATGCTCTTCCTGGAAGACGTCCTGGAGGACGAGCAGGGCCAGCCCAGGGCGCTGTCGCAGTTCCGGCTGCGGAGCGACCTGATCGCCTTCCAGACCCACGCCGTCCGATCGGCCTGACACACGCCGGTCAGCCTGCCTTGGACAGCCCAGAACCTCACCCGCCCTGCCGCCGTAGCGGCAGGGCGGGTGAGGTTCTGGGCTGTCGTCACTCGCTGTGGGCGGCACTCGTCACCATCGCCGCCCACAGCGCCGCGTACTGGCCCCCGAGCTTGAGGAGTTCGTCGTGGGCGCCGTCCTCGACGATCAGCCCGTTGTCCACGACCAGGATGCGCTGGGAGGCTCGTGCCGTCTGGAGCCGATGCGCGATCAGCAGCGTCGTACGCCCCCTCGCGACCAGTCCCATCGCTCGCTGCACGCGTGCCTCCGTGGCGAGGTCCAGGTTGGCCGTCGCCTCGTCGAGCAGCAGGATCGCGGGGTCGACGAGGAGTGCCCGGGCCAGGCTCAACAGCTGGCGTTGGCCGGCCGAAAGCGACCGGCCCTGCTCGCTCACCGGGGTGTGGTAGCCGAGCGGCAGTTCGGCGATGAAGGCGTGCGCCCCCACCGCGCGGGCGGCCTGTTCCACGAGAAGGTCCGGCGCCTCGGGGTTCCCGTAGGCGATGTTGGAACGGATCGTCCCCGAGAACAGGAAGGGTTCCTGGGGGACGAACCCGAGCTGGTGACGGTACGCCGCCAGGTCGAGCTGCTTGATCGGGATGCCGTCGAGGCTCACCGTGCCCGCGGACGTGTCGTAGAACCGGGCCACCAGCTTGACCAGGGTCGACTTGCCCGCACCCGTGGTGCCGACCAGGGCGACGACCTGCCCGGGCGGGATCTCGAGGCTCACGTCGTCCATCGCGACCAGGCCCGTGCTCTCGTAGGCGAACGTCGCGTGGTCCAGGGAGATCCGGCCGGACAGACGCTTCGGGGCGACGGCGTCCTCGGCGAGCGGGGTACCCGTCGGCGTCTGCAGGAGCTCTCGCAGCTGGACGACCGCGACCTTCGCCTGCAGCCATTGGTCGAAGACGAAGGACAGCTGCTGGATCGGCGTGAAGAACTGGTCGAGGTAGAGCAGGAAGGCGATCAGCAGGCCCATGGACAGGTCACCCGCCATGACCCGCGGAGCGGCGACCACGAGCGCGATGGCCTTGGCGACGGTGCTCAGCAACTGGAGCAGCGGGAAGAACCGGGCCATCAGCTCGGCCGAGCGAATCCGGGCCTCGCAGTAGGAGTCGGCCAGCACCTCGAACCGCTGTTCGTTCGCCTGCTGCTGGGAGTAGGCCTGGCTGACCGCGACGCCGGCGAGGCTCTCCTGCATGTCGGCGTAGAGCACCGACACCCGGTCGCGGGCGATCAGGTACGTCCTCCCGGAGGCGGAGCGGAACCACAGCGTGGAGACCAGCAGGACCGGCAGCACCGCCGAGACGGCGAGGGCGAGTTGGGCGTCGAAGACGACGAGTCCGACGGCGATGCCGGCACACGCCAGCAGACTCACCATCGCGGTCAGCAGTCCCTGCTGCAACAGCTGGGCGAAGGCCTCGACGTCGGAGGTCATCCGGGTCATGATCTTGCCGGCCATGTGCTGCTCGTAGTAGTTGAGCGAGAGTCGTTGCAGGTGCGCGAACGTGCGCACCCGCAGCCCGAACAGCATGCGTTCGGCGATGAGCTGGGCGAAGTAGATCATCACCCTGCTGTTGACCCAGATGACGCCCTGGATGGCCAGGAGGGCCACACAGATCCAAGCCAGCGTCCGGTGGGAGTGCTGGAGGACGCCGTGGTCGATGCCGAGCCTGATCAGCACCGGCGTCGAGATCCACGAGACGGCGTCGACGACCACCATGACCGAGGCCAGCAACAGCGGCTTGGTGAACGACCGGAAGACACTCCCCATGGTGAACCGGTCGTGCGGCGCGACTGCCTCCGCGAGGTCGATGTCGGGCTCGCCGCGCAGTTCGGGAAGGCGTTCCACGGCCTTGAGCAGCGTGGGCGACACGGTGGCCAGGCCGGCGAGGGTCGAGGTGTCGCCACTCATACCGGGGCCGTGCGAGCCGGACGCCGCCCGCGTGGCGGCCTCGCTGGTGTGGCTGCTGATCTTCGGCGCGCCCAGCCGTGACACGTCCTCGGGCCAGGTGGTGGGGTCCAGCTCGGTGACCGGTTCCTCCGGTCCTGCCTCGAAGTCCGCGTCAGGTCCGGTCAGCAGCTCACGGAAGAGCGGGGAGCTCGCGAGCAGCTCTTCCGTGGTTCCGACGTCGACGATCCGGCCGCGGTCGAGCACGATGACCCGGTCCGCCAGACGCAGGGTCGAGTGCCGGTGGGCGATCAGCACGGTCGTCCGGCGGGCGAGGACCTCCCCCAGCGAGCGGTGGATGGCGTGTTCCGTCCGTGCGTCGATGGCGGACGTGGCGTCGTCGAGAATCAGCACCTGGGGGTTGGTCAGTGCCGCCCGGGCGAGTGCGAGTCGCTGCCGCTGCCCACCGGACAGGGTGAAGCCGCGTTCGCCCACGGCGGTGTCGTAGCCGTCGGGGAGTCCCGAGACGAAGCCGTGCGCGCCTGCCGCGACCGCCGCGTGCTCCACCTCGTCGATGGTGGCCGTCGGTCTGCCGAACGCGATGTTGTCGCGGATCGTCGTCGAGAAGAGGAAGCCCTCCTCGAACACGATCCCGACCGCGGCGCGCAGCGAGCTCAGGGTGTACTCGCGGATGTCGCGGCCGTCGATGCGCACCACGCCTGACGTGGGGTCGTGGAACCGGGCGATGAGGTGGGCCAGGGTGGACTTCCCGGAACCCGAGGCGCCCACGATGGCGATCCGCTCTCCCGGGTTCACCCGCAGCGAGATGTCGTGCAACACGCGTTCGCCGCCGGGGTAGCGGAAGTCGACATGCTGGAGTTCGACCAGGCCTGCGGGGTCCTCCAGCCGGACGGCGTGGGGACGCTCCTGCACGCGGGCCTGCGTCGACAGCAGCTCGACGACCCGCTGGGCGCCGGCGCGCGCCTGCTGGCTGGTGGCCATCAGACCGGACAGGAAGCGCACCGGGGCGACCAGCTGAAGGACGTAGCTGGAGAAGGCGAGGAACACGCCGAGCGAGACCTGGCCCTCCATGACGAGCCAGCCCCCGAAGCCGAGGATGGCCAGCTGGGTGAGCCCGGGGATGGCGTCCATGCCGGCGCCGAACACCGCGGTGATCCTCGCGGTGCGGAGCCGGGACTGGAAAAGCTTGCGCGCCTCGCCGTTGAGCGATGCCTGCTCCTGCTCCTCCTGCCCGAACGCCTTGACGACCCGGACTCCGGTGACCGCCTCCTCCACGACCCCGGCCACGCCGCCCTGGAAGCGCTGGTCCATCCAGCTCGCGGGGAACGAGCGGCTGCGGAACCTCATGGCCACGGCGAGGAACACGGGTACGGCCACCACCATCACCGCTGCCAGCAGCGGGGAGAGGGCGACCATCACGGCCAGCGACACGACGAGCAGGGTGACGTTGCCGTAGGCCAGGCCCAGTTGCTGGAGAAACATCTGGATCAGGGTGAGGTCCGATGTGGCGCGGGACATCACGTCCCCGGCACGCATCTCGTCGCGCCGCGAGGCGTCCAGGTACTGCATGTGCCGGTGCAGCTTGATCTGGAGGTCCCGCTGGACGTGCACGGCGGCTCTGCCGCCGATCGTGCGGCGCAGGTAGTTCGCCACGAAGCTGACGAGTCCGGTGACGAGCAGGAGCACGATCCAGACGGTTCGGGAACGCTTCTCGGAGAGGATCGTGTCGTCGAGGACGACCTGCTGGATCAACGGTATGAGGCCCATCAGACCCATCGCGGCGACGGCGAATCCGACACCGAGCCATATGCGGAAGCGCACCCGCCGGTCGAGCACGGGTGCCAGCAGTTGGAGGGTCCCGCGCGCGTACACCGGACGACGCTGGTTCTCCACCTCCGCCTCCAGGTCGGGCTCGGAGGAGTCCGCTTCGCGCATGTCGAGTGCAGCGGTCATGGGCGTATGAGAGTGGTCGTGGTCATGGGCACAGGAGAAGGGGCGCGGATTTCCGCGCCCCTTCCCATGCGTTGCCGGCCGATTGCGCCCCTGGACGCCTCTAGACGGCGATCCGCGGATCGGCCGCGGCTTGGAGGACGTCGACGACGATGTTGGCCACGACGTAGAGGAGGCCGACGACCAGCGTGATTCCGGCGATGGTGTTGAAGTCTCCCTTGCCGATCGACTGGGAGATGTACAGGCCGATCCCGGGTCTGGCGAAGATCGCCTCGACCAGGATGCTGTTTCCTATCATTCCGGCGAGTTGCAGTCCCATCAGCGCGAGCACGGGGCCGAGGGCGTTGCGGAGTGCGTGCTTGACGAGGACCTCGGTCCCGCTCAGGCCCTTGGCCCTGGCAGTACGGGCGTACTCCGCTCGGAGGGTGCCCTCCAGGCTGCTTCTCAGAACGCGGCCGACGGCCACCGCGGGTCCGATCGCGATGCACAACGCCGGGAGGATGAGATGTTTCAGGTCGTCGAAGAACAGGCTCGGCCGGCCCGCCACCAGGCTGTCGACCAGAAGGAAGCCGGTCGGGCCCGATGGTGCGTCGTACGACGATGTCTGGCCCGTGACGGGCAGGATGTCGAGCCAGCGGTAGAAGACCAGCATCGCGATCAGGCAGGCCAGGAACACGGGCACCGACGCGCCGGAGATCATCACCACCCGCAGCACCCCCGATCCGGGCCACCGCTGCGCCGTGGCCAGCCCCAGGAAGAACCCGATCACGGCGATCAGCACGAGAGACATGAACACGAGCTCCAGCGTGACCGGCAGGAACTTCACGATGTCCGACGCGACCAGCGTGCGCGTCACTGAGGAGGTCCCGAGGTCACCCTGGACCGCACTCGCCAGGTAGTGGAAGAACTGCACCGGCAACGGCTTGTCGAGTCCCAGTTGTTGGCGGGCGGCCTCGTACACCTCCGGCGGTGCCTTCTCCCCGACCAGGGCGACGACGGGGTCGACCGGCGCCACCTGCTGCAGGACGAAGACCACCAGGACCAGCGCGATCAGGACAGGAAGCGCTCCGAGGAGCCGACGACCCAAGATCAGCAGCATGATGTCACCTCCACGTTCGTCTGTACCGGTCAGCGGTCACGGATGCGGTCCCTGAGTGCGTCGCCGGCGAAGTTGCTCACGATGGCGATCAGTGCGACGGCCGCGGCGGGGAACACGGGGATCCACCACGCGCTGAAGATGTTGGTCATGCCTTGTGCGCTCATCGCTCCCAGCTCGGGCGCCGGCTGCGGCGCACCCAGACCGAGGAACGACAGGCTCGAGAGCATCAGCACCAGCGCCGACACGTCCAGGCTCGCGGTGATGATGGTGGTGGGGACGGCTCCGGGCAGCAGATGCCTGGTGAGCCGGCGCACCGGTCCGGCCCCCGAGATTTTGGCCGCCTCCATGTGCGGAGAGGCCCGCAGCTTGCGTACTTCGGCGCGGATGATGCGCGTGTACAACGGCCACCACACGATCGAGACGCCGACGAGCGTGTGGAAGTAGGACGGACCGAGGGCCGCCACCACCGCGACCGCCAGGATCGGTCCGGGCAGGGCCAGGAACACGTCGGTGATCCGCATCAGGACACTGTCGACGATGCCGCCGGCAGCCCCGGCGACGAGACCGACCAGCCCGCCGAAGAAGACACCGGAGGCGACGACCGCCAGGGCGCCCCACCAGCTGGTGGCCATGCCGACGAGAACGCGACTGAGTACGTCACGTCCCACCGTGTCGGTCCCCAGGAGATAACCGGATCCGGGCGCGGACATCGGTGCCCCGGCCGGCACCAGGGGGTCGTAGGGCGCGATGGCCTCGGCGAAGACCGCGATGAGGAACATCGCTGCCAGCGCGGTGAAGGCGACCCAGCCGGCGACCGGCGTGCCCTGGAAATACTGTCTGAGGCCTTGACCGAATCTGGTCCCGACCGGGACCAGATCCTTGGCGACGTAGGGCTCAGCAATGGCCATGGCTCCTCCGTGACTGAACGGCCCGCTCGTCCTCGACCCTGCGGTTCACGGGCTTCTGATGGGATCCGTCGGGAGGCAAGTCCATCTCCCGGTGGTATCATTGAAAGTTCACTCAAGTTGCTGGTTCATTGCGCGCGCGTGGCGCGCGTTTCCCGCAGGGGTCTAGATCCGGCCAGCACAGCCGCGGACAGCAGGACGAGTCCCCCGCCGACCACGCACCCCGTGGTTCCCAGCGCCCCGAAGAGCAGATTGACGCTGCCCGAGCCGCTGAACGAGCCCACGCCGCAGGCGATCCGGTAGTTGGCCACGGCGATCGACGGGTCCGGGCTGGTGGCGACGACCAGCACCGGTGGTGCCGCCAGAGCGACTCCGTCGACGAGGCCGAACAGCACAGCCGCGGCGAGGAAGCCACTGAGCGAATGTGCGGCCAGAAGGGCGGCCAAGGCGACCACACCGAGCGCGAGCGCCCACACGAGCGCTCGAGCGGGACGGACCTTCTCGAACAGCGTGCCCGAGGTGCCGAGGACCACGATCTCCACCATGGAGAGCACGCCCAGGGAGATTCCGATGCCCGCGGGGGTGAGACCCGCCGCGTCCCCGATCAGCGGGAAAGCGGTGTTCTCGATCCCGCTGCGCAGGTAGTTGCCGATGAGCCCCAGCGCGAGCGCGACCCGGACTGCCCGGCCGACCGCGAGTCGGGGCAGACCGACCCGGGGGCGGCCGAGTTCGTACGGGGCTGGAAGGCGCGGTAGCAGCAGGACCACCAGCGCGCCCGCCGCCAGCCCCGCGCCGCAGCAGACCGCGAAGGCGAGCCGGTAGCCGTCGACCCCCGAGGACTGGGTGGCCAGGAGGCCGCCGACCGGAGCTCCGACGGCGCCGCCGAGCATCTGCAGGCTCGCGTTCGAGCCGAGAGCGCGGTGCGGGCGAGCGCGCATCCGCACCGTCACCTGCAACGCCGCGCCGGCGACCACCGCGCTGGCCAGCCCCTGGAGGACCCGGGCGGCGATCAGCTCCGGCGCGCGGTCGGCCAGCCCGTAACAGGCCTCGCTGACCGCGAAGAGCACCATCCCGACGACGGCCGTCGAACGAGCGTCGATCCGGGTGACGACCCGCGTACCCAGGACGTCGACCAGCGTGAGTCCGGCCGCGGAGCTCACGATGAAGACGGTGACGAGGACCGGGCTGAGTCCCAGCTTGATCGCGTAGAGCAGCTCGATCGGGGCGGTCATGGCCATCACGAATCCGACCAGGACCATCGTCAGCTGATGCCCGGCCGACTGCCGGAACCGGGCCAGCGGGCTGCCGTGGTAGGTGTGCGGTGCCGTCACGCCCGCACTCGATCAGAACTCACGAAGCGTCTCGCGCAGAGTTGACCTGGTGTACTCGGTGCGGGTGAGGCCCTGGCGCTGGAGCGCGGGCATCAGTCCGTCGCAGATGGAGCTGATGTAGTTGCGGGACAGGTCCCAGCCAGGCTTGCTGATCAGGAAGCCGTCGCCGCCGACCTCCTCCATCGCCTCGCCCATCTTCTTGGCGACCTGCTCCGCGGTGCCCACCAGTTCAAGTCCTCGCTTGGCGCGGTGCAGCACCAACTCGCGCAGGGTCTTGCGGCCGGGGGTCCCGTCGCCCCGCATGAAGTACTCGAGGGATCCACGTTCGCCGTTGGTGGTCAGGTCCTCGGGGAGCGGTTCGTCCAGGTCGAACTGCTTGAAGTCGATCTCGGTGTTGGAGGAGATGTTCACCAGCGACTTCTCGATGTACGACGGGTGGTTGTGAAGCCGCTCGACCTCGGCGCGGGCTTCGGCTTCAGTGGCGGCGACGGTGGGAGAGACGACGAAGAGGAGCTTGATCTCGTCAGGATTGCGGCCGGCCGCTTCGGCGCGGGCGCGGATGTCGTCGCGGTACTCCTTCATGCCTTCGATGCCGGTGCCCACTGCGATGATCGCGTCGGCAGCGCCGGCGGCGAACGCACGACCCCGAGGGGAGGCCCCGGCCTGGAGGAACGCGGGCCGGTGCTGGGGCGACGGCACGGTGTTGAGCGGCCCGCGGGACTTGAAGTACTTGCCTTCGAAGTCGATGGTGCGGACCTTGCGGAAGTCGGCGAAGGTGTTGGTCTCGCGGTCCATGACGACCGCGTCGGGCTCCCAGGAGTCCCACAGCTGGTTGACGACGTCGAAGTACTCCTCGGCGACGTTGTAGCGCTCGTCGTGCTCGGGCAGGCCTTCGAGGCCGAAGTTCTGGGCGGCACGGTCCTCAGCCGAGGAGACGATGTTCCAGCCGAACCGGCCCTCGGCGATCGAGTCGACGGTGGAACAGGCACGGGCCAGCAGATACGGCGGGTAGAACGACGTCGACATCGTCGCCACCACACCCATCCTGGCCGTGTTGGCGGCGATCAGAACGGCCAGCGGGATCGGGTCCTGCTTGGGCGCGAACGCCGAGTGCTTCAGCGCGCCTTCCATGGTGCCGCCGTAGGCATCGGCCACCATGACCGTGTCCTCGATCATGATCAGGTCGAAGCAGGCCCGCTCCATCGACTGGGCCATGTCGACGTAGAACCTGCCGTTGGCCCAGTCCTTCACGTCCGGGGAAGCCCACTCGCTGTCCCACTCCGGCGGGATGAAGTTCATGAACCAACCCATGTGGAACTTCTTCGGCATGATGTCTCCTACTCGGTCACGACGCGGTTCTCTTGAAAAGTGCGGGGATGTCTGCGGTGGGCTCAGAACTCGCGGAGCGTCTCGCGCAGGGTGGACTTGGTGTACTCGGTGCGGGTGAGGCCCAGACGCTGGAGCGCGGGGACCAGGCCGTCGGTGATCGAATGGATGTACTTCCGGTTCAGATCCCAGCCGGGCTTCATGATGAGGAAGCCGTCGCCGCCGATCTCCTCCATCGCCTCGCCCATCTGCTGGGCGACCTGCTCCGCGGTCCCGACGAACTCGACGCCTGTCTTGGCCCAGTCGATCGCGAGTTGACGCAGGGTCTTGGGGCCGGGGGTGCCGTCGCCCCGCATGAAGTGTTCGAGGGATCCGCGTTCGCCGTTGGTGGTCAGGCCCTCCGGGAGCGGCTTGTCAAGGTCGAACTGCTTGAAGTCGATCTCGGTGTTGGCCGAGATGCTGACCAGGGTCTTCTCGACGTAGGCGTCGGACGAGGTCAGCCGTTCCACCTCGGCGCGGGCTTCGGCTTCGGTGGCGGCGATGGTGGGGGAGACGCAGAAGAGGAGTTTGATGTGGTCGGGGTCGCGGCCGGCGGCTTCGGCGCGGGCGCGGATGTCGTCGCGGTACTCCTTCATGCCCGCGGTGCCAGTGCCGACCGCGACAATCGCGTCGGCCGCGCCCGCGGCGAACGCACGACCCCGAGGGGAGGCCCCGGCCTGGAGAAACGCGGGCCGGTGCTGGGGCGAGGGCACGGTGTTGAGCGGCCCGCGGGACTTGAAGTACTTGCCTTCGAAATCGATGGTGCGGACCTTGCGGTAATCGGCGAAGGTGTTGGTCTCGCGGTCCATGACAACCGCGTCGGCATCCCAGGAGTCCCACAACTGGTTGACGACGTCGAAGTACTCCTCGGCGACGTTGTAGCGCTCGTCGTGCTCGGGAAGACCCTCGAGCCCGAAGTTCTGGGCGGCACGGTCCTCAGCCGAGGAGACGATGTTCCAGCCGAACCGGCCCTCGGCGATCGAGTCGACGGTGGAACAGGCACGGGCCAGCAGATACGGCGGGTAGAACGACGTCGACATCGTCGCCACCACACCCAGGTGGGCGGTGTTCGCGGCTACCTTGACCGCCAGTGGCACGGGGTCGTGCTTGGGCGCGAAGATGGAGTTCTTCAACGCGCCTTCCATGGTGCCGCCGTACGCGTCGGCCACCATCACGGTGTCCTCGATCATCATGAAGTCGAAGCAGGCCCGCTCCATCGACCGGGCCATGTCGACGTAGAAGTCGCCGTTGGTCCAGTTCTTCACGTCCGGGGAAGCCCACTCGCTGTCCCACTCCGGCGGGATGAAGTTCATGAACCAACCAAGGTGGAATTTCTTCGGCATCGTGTCGATCCTCAGAACTCGCGGAGTGTGTCGCGCAGGGTGGACTTGGTGTACTCGGTGCGGGTGAGGCCCAGGCGCTGCAGCGCGGGGACCAGGCCGTCGCAGATGTCGGTGATGTACTGCCGGGAGAGGTCGCGACCGCCCTTGTTGATGAGGAAGCCGTCGCCGCCGATCTCCTCCATCGCCTCGCCCATCTTCTTGGCGACCTGCTCCGCGGTGCCCACCAGTTCCAGGCCCCGCTTGTTGCGAGCCATGACCATCTGACGCAGGGTTTTGGGGCCGGGGGTGCCGTCGCCGCGCTTGAAGTGTTCGAGGGATCCGCGTTCGCCGTTGGTGGTCAGGCCTTCGGGGAGCGGTTCGTCCAGGTCGAACTGCTTGAAGTCGATCTCGG